>JAYVFP010000083.1:0-48202 GCA_043773025.1 Archangium sp. | reverse complement strand
CTCCAATCACCGGTCTCCCCGAGCGCAGTCGAGGGGGCACTGACCGCCCGAAGGCGAGGTAATCCCTCGACTCCGCTCGGGATGAACGGTGAGCGCTCCTTATTTCGATCAACCCTGCAAGAGCAGTCGAGATGCCAATTTCTTCGCTCGGGATGACCGGTCGGTTGTCTTCCGGGTGAAGGGCGAAGCCGGTCCCTGCGGGTCGACCTCAGCCCGCACGCGAACTGATGAAGAACTGGTAGTTCGCCTCGAGCCCGCCATCGACGTTGATGGTGGTGCCGTTCACGTAGCGCGACTCCGGCGTGCACACCCACTCGATGGCCTGGGCGATCTCATCGGCGCTGGCGATGTGGCCCACCGGCACCATCGCGGCGAGCTCCTTCTCCATTTTCGCCCAGCCGACTTCACCGATGTAGAACCGCGACGACTCGGTGTCGATGTAGCCGGGGTTGATCGCGTTGACGCGAATGCCGTCGGGCCCCAGCTCACACGCGAGGTACTTCACCAAAATCTCCATCGCGCCCTTCATCGCGCCGAGCAGGCCGTGGAAAGGCAGCGGAATGCGCGAGTCCATTCCCGAGACCATCACGATGCTCGACTTGCGCCCGGCCATCAGCGGCTGCGCCAACTGGCAGCCGTGCAGAAAGCTCTTCACCGTGACGTTGAAGGTCTTGTCCATCTGGTGGAGCTTGGTGTCCATCAGCGGGGCGAACTTGGTCGACGCGGCGTTGGCCACGAAGACGTCGAGGTGGCCGAACTCGTCTTTGATGCGACCGAAGACCGGCTGAAGGCTCTCGGGCTCGAGCTGATCTGCCACCACGGTGATGCACTTGCGGCCCAGCGCGTTGACGTCTTTTTCCAGCGCGTGGGCGGCCTCTGCGTCACGGCGATAGGTGGAGACGATGTCGTAGCCGCGTTTGGCGAGGCGCAGGCTCAGGGCCCGGCCGACGCCGCGGCTGCCGCCAGTGATGAGCGCAACAGGCTGAAGGGTGGTCATGGGGAGGCTCAGTTAGCAGAGGAAGTATGGGAGAGTCTTCGGATGGTCGATGTCCCCTGGGAACAGCTCTTCGAGGCCGCCGAGCTCGCGAGGCAGCGGGCGCACGCGCCGTATTCGAAGTTTCACGTAGGCGCGGTGATCCTCTGTGACGACGGCTCGATCAGCGCGGGTTGCAACGTGGAGAACGCCAGCTACGGCCTGACCGTGTGCGCCGAGCGCAACGCGGTGGGCGGCATGGTGCTGGCGGGCAAGAAGCCGGTGGCCGTGGCGATCGTGGTCGACTCGCGTGAGCCCACGCCCCCCTGCGGCATGTGCCGTCAGGTGCTGGCTGAGTTCGGGGCCCAGACGCTGCCCGTCTCTTCACGCACGGTCTCAGGCGCCGTGGCGAAGTGGACCATCGCCGAGCTGCTGCCTCACGCCTTCACGCGGTCATTCCTGTAGGCGGGGCGGCCATCGCCTCGAGCATCGAAGCGAGGCGATCGATGTCGATGGGCTTGGTGAGGTAGGCGTCCATGCCGGCCTCGAGGCAGATCTGATCGTCACCCTTCATGGCGTTCGCGGTCAGCGCGATGATGGGCAAGTGCACGCCAGTGCCCTTCTCTGCGATGCGGATGGCGCGAGTGGCCTCGAGCCCGTCGAGCACCGGCATCTGCATGTCCATCAGCACGGCGTCCCACCGGCCCTGCGCCGCGGCCTCCACGGCGCGCGCGCCATCGGTCACGTGGGTGACGCGATGGCCGAGCCGCTCGAGCAGGCGCTGCGCGAGGCGGGCGTTGATGGCGTTGTCTTCGGCCAGCAGCACCGTCAGGGAGCGCGGCGCGCGGCGAGCGGTGGTGGGCGCTTCGGTTCGGCTGAAGCCCGCGCCCGGCTGGAAGTGCGCCAACGCTTCGGAGAAATCGGCGGCGCTCACGGGGCGGGTGAGCACCCGCTGCACACCCGCAGACTTGAGCTGCGCGCTGATGGGTCGTCTGGTGGTGCGCGAGAGCAGGAGCCTGGGCAGCCGGTTGAGCCCTTCGTTCATCTCGAGGGCCTCGCACAGCTCGATGCCGGTGGTGCCGCTCAGCTCGTGATCGACGACCAGCAGATCGACCTGCGCTTCGCCCGCTTCGAGTAACCGCCGCACCGCCACGTCAGAGGCGACCGCCGTCACGTCGCAGCCCAGTTGCTGAAGCTGACTCGAGGTCACCGCCTGGCTGCGCGGGTTGCCGCTGACCACCATCACCCTCAGGCCGCGGGCCGGCGCGGTCAGGCGCGGCTGCGAAGGCGCCACGGGCAAGGGCAGCCACACGTGAAAGGTGCTGCCTTCACCGGGCTGGCTCTCCACCTCGATGTGGCCGCCCATCGCCTTGACCAGCTCGAGCGTGATGGTGAGCCCCAGGCCCGTGCCGCCGAAGCGGCGGTTGGTGCTGCCATCGGCCTGCGTGAAGGCCTCGAAGATCGAGTCGATGCGATCTGCCGGAATGCCGATGCCCGTGTCGCGCACCGACAGTTGCACCTCGGTGGCGCTGAAGGCGGCGGTGACCGAGACCTCGCCGCGTTCCGTGAACTTCACCGCGTTGCCCACCAGGTTCGTGACGATCTGCCCCACGCGCACGGGATCGCCCAGCACCTGCTCGGGCATGGTGGGCCCGACGTCGACGATGAGCTCGAGATCCTTGCCGTGCGCGCGGCCGGCCTGCGCCCGCACCGCCTCGAAGATGGTCTTGGGCAACGAGAAGGCAATGCGCTCGAGCTCGAGCTTTCCCGACTCGATCTTCGAGATGTCGAGGATGTCGTTGACGATCGCGAGCAGGTTCTGGCCCGAGGTGTTGGCCGCCTCGAGGTACTCGCGTTGTTCGGCGGTCAGTTGGGTGTCGAGCGCCAGCTGCGTCATGCCGATGATGCCGTTGAGCGGGGTTCTGATCTCGTGGCTGGTGTTGGCGAGGAACTGCGACTTCACGCGCGAGGCGGTCAGCGCCTGCTCGCGGGCCAGCCGCTGATCGGTGATGTCCTGCACGGCGCCGTACATGCGCACCGTGCGCCCGTCGACCCGCTCGGCGTTGCCCAGGTGGCGCACCCAGATCTTCTCGCCCGTGGCCGTGATCACCTCGAGCTCGAGGTCGTAGGCGGTGCCGTCGGTGACACACCTTTCCATGCATTGGGTCAGCGTGCGGCTGTTCTGTGGCGAATAGAACGCCGTGGTCCCGGTGAGGTCGGGCACGTAGTCGGGCGAGACGGCGTAGATCCGGCGCACCTCTTCGCTCCACTGCACCTTGTCGGTCGTGAGGTCGTAGTCCCACCCGCCGACCCGGGCGAGCGCGCCGGCCTGGTGGAGCTGCTCCTGGCTGTGGCGCAGCCGCTGCGAAGTCAGCTCGAGGGGGGTGACGTCACTGGCCGCGGCGTAGAAGCGCCCTCCGTCGATGGCCGCGGTCCACGAGACCCAGCGCCACTCACCGTGTTTGGCGCACACCCGGGTGATCGCCCCCGCGCTGTGGCCGGACTGGAGCTTGTCGCGGAAGAGGCTGAGCACCGCGGAAATGTCGTCAGGGTGCACCAGGGTGCCGATGTTGACGCCGCGCAGCTCTTCGGGCTGCCAGCCCAGTTGACGGGCCCACGAGGGAGAGGCCTCTTCGATGATGCCCGTCGCGTCGCACACCGCTGACAACGTGTCGGAGAGGGTGAAGAGCCGCTCGTACTTGGTGGCCCGTTCGAGCGCGCGCTCGCGCTCCAGCTGCGAGTTCACCTCGATGGTGACGTCGCGGCTCACCGCGTTGACCCGCAGCGGGTTGCCTTCATGGTCGCGCACCAGCTCATAGAGCGTACGCACCCACAACGTGCGGCCATCGAAGGTGGTTGCCCGCAGCTCAGAAGGCGTGGTGCTGCCGGTGGCCTGCAGCTCGGCGAGGTGGCGCTCGTGGATCGCCCGCATCTCGGGTTCCATGCTCGCCCCGGACTGCGCGTGGGTCTGGCGCAGCTCGGTGAAGGGCCCGCCCAGCAACTGATGAAGCTCGCGCGACCAGGTGCTCTCCATCGTCTTGAGGTCGAGCTCCCAGGTGCCCATGCTGGCCAGGCGCAGCGCGTCTTCGAGTGACTTGCGGTGTTCGCCCAGGCGCCGTTGGTCGCGAAGCCTGTCGAGCGCGACGCTGATCATGATCGACAACTGGGCGGCCGCCACGCGCGCTTCGGGATCGATCGCCTGGCCCTCGTGAGAGAGAGCGAGCAGCACACCCTGCGGCTCATTGCCGGAGTCGAGCGGCACGGAGAACGTCTGCCGGTACCCCCACTCGAAGAGCTGCCGCTCCAGGGCGTCGCCGGTCTGGGTGAGCCGGGTCTCCAGCTCGACCTCGTCGCGGGTGAGCAGCTGCAGGTGCCGCGAGCCGGTCAGCTCGAGGCCCTCCACGAGCAGCCCGCGCGCGGGAATGCGCAGTTGCCATTGCCCGCTGCGGGTGCGGGTGAGCAGCGCGCCCGCATCGACGGGCAGCAGGGTGGAGACCGCCGAGGTGCCCAGCTGTTCGACCTCTGCTTCATCGCGGGCGTGCAGCAACCAGGTCACCAGCTCCGAGAGGTCGAGGGCGCGCACCGCCCGCTGCTGCACCTCGCTCATGCGCTCCTGCACTTCGGTCAGCCGCGTCTCGCCCTGCTCGCGCTCTTCCTGCTGTACGAGGCTCCACGCCAGCAGCGGGAGCAACGCCGCGAGGGCGGGTTCATCCGGGGGTCCTTTGCCCTCGAGCCAGCCGAGGCTGCGCCCCTGCCAGTTCACCGGGAGCACCCAGTGGGTCGCCTCTGACGGTGGGGGTGCGGCGCGACTCGGTGCTCCGGGGTGCAACCGGAGCAGCTCGAGCCCCATCAGGCTTCGTATCCGCTCGATTGCAGTGGGATTGGGGCCCAGCTCCGACAATCGCTCGCACACCAGCGGGATGAAGTCGGGCGCCACGCGCCGTGGTAACGCAAGCGAGGGGCCATGCGCGACCCGCCGATCGTCTTCGCTCACGATGGGGGGCGGTTCCGACGACACGAAAGCCAGCTTACCCAGGTCTCAGGCCGCGGGCGCCACCACGGACCCCTCTGCCTGGTACTGCTTGAGCTTGCGAAAGAGAGTCGCCTGCCCGATCGCCAGCCTTTCGGCGGTGCGGGCGCGGCTTCCCCGCTCAGCGGCCAGGGTGGTCAAGATGGCCTCGCGCTCGATTTCGGCCAGGGTGCGGTGTTCGCCGGGGTTACGCACCGCGGCAGGCGGCTGCTTCACGTCGGGAGGCAGGTCGCTGGCTTCGATGCGTTTGCCCGGGGAGAGCACCAGGGCGCGCTCCATGGCGTTGAGCAGCTCGCGCACGTTGCCGGGCCAGGGGTGGGCCAGCACCCGGCGGGAGGCTTCGGGTGACAGCTCCTTCAAGGGCAATTTCTCCCGGGCGGCCGAATGGGCCAGGGCCTGGCGGGCGAGCGGAAGAATGTCTTCGGGGCGCTCCCGCAGCGGGGGCACCACCAGCTCGATCACCCGCAGCCGGAAGAACAGGTCTTCGCGGAAGCGGTTGGCCTTCACCTCGGCGGCGAGCTCGCGGTGGGTGGCGGCGATCAACCGCACGTCGATGCTGCGGGTCTTGTTCTCTCCGACCCTTCGCACCTCGCGCTCCTGCAGCACACGCAGCAACTTGCTCTGCATGGGCAGCGGCAGCTCGGCGACCTCGTCGAGGAGCAAGGTGCCACCCTTGGCCGACTCGAACAGCCCGGCGCGGTCGCTGGTGGCGCCGGTGAAGCTGCCGCGCGCGTGGCCGAACAGCTCGCTCTCGATGAGCGACTCGGGCACGGCCGCGCAGTTGATGGCCACGAAGGGCCCCGCCTGCCGGCCCGAGGCATCATGAATGAAGCGCGCGATGCGCTCCTTGCCCGCGCCCGACTCACCCTGGAGCAACACGCTGGTGTCGACCGAGGCCACTCGGCGGGCCTGGCCGAGCAGCGTCTTCATGGTGAGGCTGCGAATGACCAGGCCCGACTCGTCTTGCTCGGCGTCGAGCTCGCGGCGGCGTTGCGCGAGCCTTCGGTCGACCTTCTTGAGCTGCGTCTGCAGCGTGGTGAGCGCTTCGTTGAGGCAGTCTGATTCGTAAAAGGTGAAGAAGGCCTGCTGTGCTGCGGGCCAGTCTTCGCGAAAGCGCCCCACCATGCGACACACCGGGTCGCCCTTGCCGCGGCAGGTCTCTTCGATGCAGTAGACGGTGCGGCCTTGGGCCTTCGACAGGTAGCCCGACGCGAAGCCCGCCAGCGTCCAGCACACGCACTCTTCGGCCTGGCCGTGATGGAGCAGGTGTTGATCGGCCTCGTAGCTGTCGTGCCACACGGCTTCCGCGAAGGGCGGCGGTGAATGGGTGGAGTGTTTGACCGGCTCGAAGGTGACCATGCCGTGCAGGCGGTGCAGCCGGCCGCCCGCCACCCGCCATTCCCGTTCGTCGTCCCAGGGAATGGCGGTCTTCATGGCCTCGGCGAGGCGGTAGCCGTGCGTGTAGCCGAAGCGGGTGAAGATCGATCGCGCGCCGGTCAGGCCGAAGGCGGTGATGAGCTGGCTGCGCAACAGGCCCATGGCCACCGCGTCCATCAGCACCACACGTTCACCCGCGAGCGTCATCTCGCCGCCGTCGGCGTCGAAGTCGAAGATGTCGGTCAGCTTCAAGTTTCTGGCGCGCATTCTCGATCTCCTGATGGCTCTCGAAATGAGAGCTTGCACTATCGAAAGGAGAGTAGCCCCCTCAGAAACGGGGCGCTACCCGGGGGGCACGGCGACTTGCGCATGGCACATCGAATGCTGATGCTGTCGGCCATGATCAACATCAGAAAGTCCGCTGAACGTGGCGGCGCAGACCATGGTTGGTTGAACACGAAGCACACCTTCTCGTTCGCCGAGTACTACGACCCCAGGCAGATGGGCTTCCGCGCGCTGCGGGTCATCAATGAAGACCGGGTGACGGCGGGGCAGGGCTTCGGCACGCACCCGCATCGCGACATGGAAATCATCTCGTACGTGCTCGAAGGCGCGCTCTCCCATCAAGACTCGATGGGCAACAAGGGCGTCATCACGCCGGGTGAAGTGCAGCGCATGAGCGCGGGTACGGGCGTGAGGCACTCAGAGCAGAACGCCTCGAAGACCGAAGGTGCGCACTTTCTTCAGATCTGGATCGAGCCCGATGCGCTGGGCGTGGCGCCCTCGTACGAACAGAAGCGCTTCGGCTTCAAGGAAAAGAAGGGGCTGCACCTGGTGGCTTCACCCGATGGGGCACAGGGCAGCGTGAAGCTCAACGCGAACACGAAGCTCTACGGCACGGTGCTGGGTGCAGGTGAGCAGGTCGCGCTCGAGTTGGCGCCTGGCCGGCATGCGTGGGTGCACGTGGTGCGAGGCGACGTCAAAGTGAACGGCACCTCATTGAGCGCAGGTGACGGAGCCTCGTTCTCGGAAGAGAAAAAGATTTCACTCGAAGGAACGAGAGACGCCGAAGTGCTGCTCTTCGACCTCGCCTGAAAACTCCCTCGCCCTGCGAAGCGGGGAGAGGGGCCGCGCCTCCTCACGCGTTCGTTTCAGCCCTTCTTGGGAAACCACGGAACGATCATCGACACGCGCCGCTGATGTTCCGCGTAGTGCGGCCGCCGCATCAACGACCGTCTCTCGGCCATGGGAATCGAAGCGCCCGCAAACAACCCAATCATCGCGACGAACCCCACGCCCGACCACCACGCAGCGCCTGCCGCGATTCCAAACAGAAACAACCCGAACCAAAAACTCATCTCGCCAAAATAGTTCGGGTGCCGCGACCAGCCCCACAACCCCACGGTGCAGATCTCGCCGTCTTCCCGCTTCTGCCGGCGGAAGTTCCGAAGCTGCTCATCGGCCACCGTCTCGATCACGATCGCGCCCAGCGTCACCACCGCCGCCACCACATCGATCGCGCCAAACCCGCTCGGGTTGACCACCAGCGCCGCGTGCAGCGGGATCAACCCCAGCAGCACCATCACCGTGGGCATCACGTGCAGGCCGAGCAAGCTCACCACCCAGTACAGCTTGCCGGTCTTCTTCCGCAGGTCGACGTAGCGCCAGTCTTCATGGGTGAGCCCAGACCAACCGCGCGCCCAGTTGAACGTGAGCCGCACCGCATAGAGCCCGACCAACGCGAGCACGACACCCTGCCGAAGCGTGAGCCCCGCGACGCTGCCGGGGCCGAGCGCGAGCCACAGCGCCACCGTGGCCGGAGCGACGCTCCAATACGCGTCGTAGAAGCTCGTGTTGTTGAAGGCGCGCGAGAAGATGAACACCGCCATCGTCGCTGCGAGATCGGCCGCGGTGACCACGGCCATCGGGTGAGCGCCGGCCATCGCCTGCACCACCGCGTACGCGACGAGGTGCGCGATCACGTACGCGAAACCAACGAGGGCGAACCCAGACCACGGACGCTGCTGAACCGCCGAGTGACTCATCGAGCGCCGCGCTTGGCATGCCCCCCCGGCTGGAGGCCAGCGAAACCCGTCGACTTGCCAGCGCAGGACCGTTACTGCGTTCAATCATGTCGGCTGTCGCTCCTGACCCGTGGGTTCTCATCTCGGTGCTGTTCAGCAGCTTTCCGATGGAGGAGTCGCTGGCCCTCGCACTTCACCGGGTGGCGATGGATCTGTATCAACGCGGCGATTCGGTGGGCGTCATCGACCAAGGCCTCGCGCACGGCCAGGTCAAGAACGTGCATAAAGAAGCGGCCATCGGCACCATCACGGGGCCGGTCTTCGAGGCCGAGCTCGAGACCGAACGCGGCAAGGGCAAGGTGCACTTCATCCTCACCCGTCAAGGGCTCGAGTTGATGGCCGGGCAGGCCGCAGCACCGCGCCCTCCTCAGTACCGCAACTGACCCCCTTGCGGATCTGACGCGGCGCGCTAGTTAACGGGGCCATGAAACTCAATGTGCTGCTCCTCGAAGGAATCCACACCGTCGCTGAGCAGGCGCTGGTCGAAGCCGGTCACTCCGTTCGCCGCCTCGGGGGCGCGCTCAAAGAAGATCAGCTCATCGAGCAGCTCGAGGGCGTGCACTTCCTGGGCATTCGCTCGAAGACCAACGTGACGAAGAAGGTGCTCGACGCGCCTTCGAGCAAGAGCCTGTTGTCGATCGGCGCCTTCTGCATCGGCACCAACCAGGTCGCGCTCGAGCACGCCATGCGCAAGGGCATCTGCGTGTTCAACGCGCCGTTCTCGAACACCCGCAGCGTGGCTGAGCTGGTGATCGCCGAGATCGTCGCGCTCTCGCGTGAGCTGGGTGATCGCGTTCAGGAGATGCACCAGGGCATCTGGCGCAAGACGGCCTCGGGCAGCAAAGAGGTGCGTGGCAAGACGCTCGGGGTGGTCGGCTACGGCCACATCGGCACGCAGATCGGAATTCTCGCGGAGTTCTTCGGCATGCGCGTGTTGTTCTACGACGTGGCCGCGAAGCTGCCGCTGGGCAACGCGCAGGTGGTGGGCTCGCTCGATGCGCTGCTCGCGGAGTCGGACTTCGTGACGCTGCACGTGCCGGAGACGCCGCAGACCAGGCTGATGATCGGAGCGAAGGAGCTGGCGCACATGAAGAAGGGCGCCTGCCTCATCAACGCGAGCCGTGGCACGGTGGTCGACATCGACGCGCTGGCCGATGCGATCAAGCGCGAGCACCTGCACGGCGCGGCCGTCGACGTGTACCCCGACGAGCCGGACTCGAGCGACACCAAGGGCTTCAAGACGGCGCTGCAGGGGCTGCACAACGTCATCCTCACCCCGCACATCGGCGGCTCCACGATGGAGGCGCAGGAGAACATCGGGCGCGAAGTCGCGGCGAGCCTGGTGCGCTACGCAGACCTGGGCACCACCACGTCGTCGGTGAACTTCCCCAGCGTCGAGCTGGGCGTGACGCCGGGGACGTGGCGTTTGATGCACGTGCACCAGAACGTGCCGGGCGTGCTGCGCGACGTGAACCGGGTGATTGGCGATGCGGGCGCGAACATTCACGCGCAGCTGCTGTCGACGAACTCCGACATCGGCTACCTGATGATCGATCTCGATTCGGATGTGCGCGAGCAGGTGGTGGACGGGCTCAAGAAGCTGCCCACCACGATCCAGGCGCGTACGCTGGCCTGAGGGTAGCTGCCCCCTCGACTTCGCTCGGGGAGACCGGTCCTCGCGAGAATCACCGGTCATCCCGAGCGGAGTCGAGGGATTACTTCTGTGCCTGGTCTCGGAAGGCCAGCTCATACGTGCGGTGCGAGAGGAACTCCGGGCTCAGCCGCACCGCCCACGCTGCTTCCGTCAGACACTCCGCGAGCGCGACTGAAGGCGCGGAGACCTCGACGGCGACCACTTCGTCACCTGTCGCTTCCAGCTTCAGTCTGGCGAGTGACGCGTCGCCGTGGCGCTGTTCACACGCCGCCCGGCCCGCCGCCAATAACCCGCGAAGCAGCCCGGCGTGGTCGATGTACTGACCGGCGGTCCCATAACCACACCCGCTCATCGAACTGCCCCCGCACCCGCAGAGGCTCCCGATGCCGCTGCCATAGTTCCCTTCGACGATGCCGACCGTCGACGCCGCCGCGGCGGGCGGAGCGGCGAAGTACGAGGTGACCGGAGAGACCGCGTGCGAGACGAACGCGACCGTCTTCAACTCTTCGTCGGTCAATACGCTGCGCACCCCCTCGTCGCCAATCGCGAGGCCTGGAAGGCGGTCGGCCAACGGGCGATCGAGCCGCACCACGCGGCGCACTTCGCGGGCCCAGATCTTTCCGGTGATCACCACTTCGTCTGAAGGCCTCGCGCTCACCGACGCCTTGCGAACGCTGGAGCCCTCTCGCAGCTCGGTGTCGACCGACAGCTCTTCCTCCAGAAGGCCCGCGCCTTCGACGGCGAAGGAGTCGATGCGAATGGGCCGCACCAGGCCGAGCATCGTGTCTGCCGACAGCACGGGATCGATCGCGTGGCCGCCGACACGCAGGTAGACGCCGCCATAGGTCGAGGGCACGACAGCGAGCTCAGCCGAATCGTCGCGCGTCTCGTTCAACTGCCCGCCGGAAGCCTCGCGCACCACCAGGTGCACCACCGTGTCGCGCGGAACGCCCGCCAGCGAGTCGACCGCCGCCTGCGTCGAGAGACTGAAGGGCACCCGCTCGTCGGTGAAGACCACCATGCGGCCGATGCCCGCAGTCGACGCGAGCGCCTGGGCTGCGAGCTGCGCGCCGAGATCCAGGTTGGAGCCGTTGCCAGGCGCGAGTCGTTCAGCAGACAGCGTCGCGAGCATGCGAGGCACCTCGTTTGCCGGCACGAAGCGGCCGAAGACGCGCTCGGCGAAGCGCCGGTAAATCACCACCTCCACCTGCGCGTCGGTGGCGTTGGCCAAGTACGGCTCGACGAGCTCGAGCTGCGCGGCGATGCCTTCAGCGCCCTGGCTGTGTGAGCCGTCGATCACGAAGACCACGTTGGGCCGCTGCGGCGCGACGGCCAACTGCGGAGCGGTGTCGACCTCGAGCCGCCAGAGCGTGCGGTCGACCTCGAGCGGGTAGGTGGCCCAGCGCGCTTCGAAGCCGTCGGCGATGGAGACGCCCTGGCGAATCAGAAATCCGCTGCCGGTCTCATCACCTTCACTCGACGCGCCTTCCGTGTGATCGAGACGTCCGGAGACGAGCTGGAACTGCGGGGCCAGCTCGTCTTCGCGCGGATACTCGAACTTCAGCTCGCCGGCCTCGTACCAGGGCGCCAACTCGAGCTCGTACTCCACGTTCACCGCCGCGCCCGGGGCGATGCCGAAGAGATCGAGGTCGAGGCCATCGTCACCAGACCAGGTGAGCATCGCCAGCGTGGTGGGCACCGCGGAGCCGGGTGAGGTGAGGGTGCTCCAGCGCTCCACGGCGTCTTCGCTGCTGGTCAGCGTGGCTTGCACCGGGGCGGCGCCGTCATCGGTGGTCACCTTGAGCGCGGTGGCGATCGCACCCTCGGGAAGATCCAGGTGGCGTTGCAGCGACTGGTACTCCCGCGTGTCGTTGCTGAGCCGCCGAGTGACCGTCAGCCTCGCCGCGCCGTCTTCGAAACGCACTCGGACCAGGTGAGAGAGCTCGTTGACCTGAGCGGTGGCCCGCTCCTCGAGCCGCGCGAGATCTTCAGGTGAGCAGGCGCAGAGCGACAACACGGCGGCCACCAGGGTCGGTCTACGCATGAGCGCCTCGACACCGGCGGCCGCGGAAAGGTTTCAGGCCGTCGCCGACCTACCGTTCGTCCCGAGCGAAGTCGAGGGCAGCGGCTCTCTTTCCATCGACGCCCACGGTGAGGAACGAACACATGGCCCATCATCTCCGCTCCCGTCCCTCGCGAACGGAAGCGTCTTCATCCCTCGGTGTAGCCTTCGTCTAAGCAGACCTTCGCTTGGCCCGGTGCTGTCGGGCAGTTCCGGCCCGAAGGCGTTACCGTAGGGAAGTGCGCGGTGCTCGCGTCAGCACCATCGTCACCCGCGTCCGTCCCACCTACGCAAGCCGAGCACTCGCCTCCATCAAAGCCCGGCTACTGTTTGTGATGACAGTGTTGATGGTCCCCGCAGTGGCCTTTGCCGTCGTCCCAACGAGCGGGGCAGCTCCGGTGCTGATGCCGGTGGTCATCAACGATGGTCCGGGCGCTCAGAACGATCCCCACGTCAGCGGTGATTGGGCCGCGTACACCTCGGACCTCTCGATCGCTCAACGAGGTCTGTGTCGATTAGGCGGCTGCTCCTCCGGTGATGACTCCGGGCAAGGGCCGCGGGAATCAGCCCTGAGATCTACGACTTGAGCTGACGTCTTCCCCGAGGCGCTTCGTGCCGGTGACCTCATTCCTTTTGCACCTGACGTCGCGCTCGCGTGTTTGCGCTGCATGACTGCTCTGCTCGCGTTGGCCCTGGTGCTCGGTGAGTTACCGGCCCAGGAAGATCTGCCCCTGCCCGCGAGCGCGCTCACCGGCCCCGCGTCCGCCCGCTTCGCCTTGCCCGTGAGCATCACCCTGGGGGCGGGGTTGACCGACGACGCTACGGTGCTGGTGAAGGACGACGGCAGCACCCGGGCCGGGAGCACCAGGGACGTGGTGGGCAGCCTCTCCCGCTTCGCGCCCAACGTGGCCCGGCGACACTTCGAGGATGCGCGCTGGGCGGATCCCAGCCTGCTGCGCACGGTGGTGATCAGCAGCGTGAGCGTGAAGTGGCGCTCAGGCCCGTATTACGAGGTGCACGTGGAGGTGGAGCGCTTCGAGGGCTCGCGCCGGGTGGGGCAGGCGAGCGGAACGGGCTACGCCACGGCGAGCCGCAACCAAGGCCAGCGGGTGGGCGCGGGTTACGCGGCGGCGTTCGGGGTGCGGGTGAAGAATGGGCTGACCGAGGCCAACCCGGCCAGCGATGGCGAGGCGATCAAGAGCGCCACCTTGCAGGCGTTCGACTCGGCGCTGATGCAGCTCTCGGCCGTTTGGGGCGGGGAGCAGATGATGGCCAAGGCGCGTGAAGATGCCGAGGCGATGATGCGCAAGGCGCAGCAGCCCGCCCCGAAGAAGATGAAGTGAGCAGTGTCTCTCTCCCTCGGGGGTGAGAGCGTCAGTGTCGCCGAAGGCGAATGATCACCAGGTCAGCGCTGATAGACGCCGGGCGACGAAGCGCTGCTCAGGCGTCTCGGTGCCGATGGTGAAGGCGGTGGCGCCTGCAGCGGGCGAAGGCACGGCGTTGTTGGGTCTCGGGTCCGTTCGAGATCCTTCCCGAGATGAAGGTCGACTGGTTCCGCAGGGACTCCACCCGCACATTCCTCCCAGGTGAGAGAGCTCGTTGACCTGATCGGTGGCCCGCTCCTCGAGCCGCGCGAGATCTTCAGGTGAGCAGGCGCAGAGCGACAACACGGCGGCCGTCAGGGTCCGTCTGCGCATGAGCGCCTCGACACCGGGAGCCGCGGAAAGGTTTCCACCCCGTTTATCCCGAGAGGGTTGGCGGAAATAGGAATCGGGTTCCATCACCGGTCTTGCCGAGCCTGAGTCGAGGGGGCACTTGCAGTGCGAAGGAGAGGTAATCCCTCGACTCCGCTCGGGATGAGCGGTGTCCGTTCGCTATTTCGATCAACCCTGCGAGCGAAGACGAGGACTGCGCTCTCGGGGCGAACGGTGGAGGATTCAGACTTTGATCGACACGCCCGAAGCGTCGCGCACGCACTCCGCGACCCACTGACCCAGCTCGAGGCCCTTGCCCTTGTCGTCCATCCACCGGCCGTCGTCGGCGCGTGAGAAGTGAACGCCGGCGCTCTTGCCTGCGACCCAGATTTGATTGACCGCCTTCTGGGTGTTCACGATGACCTTGGTGCCCGTCTTCGGCACCGTGATGGTGACCATGTCGCCAGTGGCGTCACACTCGACCAGATCAGGATCCACCGCGTCGACCGCGGCGACCAGACGCTTGAAGAACGACGAGACCGAGGCGGCGTAGCTGCTGGCGTCCATGGCCCGAAACTAGACCCTCAAGGCGATTCCTGCAGCGGTCCTTCGAAGATGGGCTGGCCGGGCGCGGCGTAGAAGAGCAACTTGCCGGCGGCGAGGTTGTCGTCGGGGCGCTCGATGCCGATCACCGTGCCGGGCTGCACGGGCTTGGGAAACGAGGGCAGCCCCAGAAAGTGCGCGGCGATGGAGCCCATGGAGGGCTGATGGCCGACCAGCACGACCGTCTCGCCGAGCCGCTCTGCCAGCAGTCCTTCAATGGCGCCTACGGGGCCGTCGGGAAACAGGGTGCGGTTGGCCCGCATGGGGCCTTCGTAGCGGAGCGCCTGCGAGAGCAGCGTGGCGGTCTGCACGGCGCGCACGAGCGGGCTCATGAGGAGCACGTTGGGAATGCCGATGCGGGCGACGAGGGCACCGAAGTGGCCGGGAAGAGCGAGCCGGGCGCGAGACGTGAGGGCGCGCGCTTCATCTTCCAGCCCTTCAGGGATGTCGGCGTCGGCGTCTCCGTGGCGAATCAGAAAGACTTTCACGATGACGAGCCTGTCAGAAGCGACCTCTCCGCGCGACACCCTTGCGCAGCCAGTCGCATCGGCCGACCATGCGCCGCGATGCGTTGGTTGAGTCTGACCCTCCTTCTTATTGGTTGTCGCGCGCCCCCGGCCCCTGCTGGACCGGCGGATTCTGGTGCGCTGGCGGTGGAACCGGTCGATGCGGGCCCCGTGATGACCCAGGCGCGGCTCGATGCCTGGCTCCGTTGGCAGGGTGCGCTGGCTGCGCTGCCTGGAATCAACCGGGCCGATGGAGGAGGCGCCGAACTTCGCACGCGCGCTCGCCAGGAAGCTTTTTTGCTGGCCGATGCGGGGCTCACCTCCGACGAGGCCGATGCGATCGAAGCGGTGGTGGCGGCGGTGGTGGCTGAACGCAACGTGGCGCGGCTGACCGGGGCCGATGCCTTGCAGCAGTTTCGCCAGGGCATGACGCACTTGAACGTGGAGCAACGGCTCAAGGCCGAAGCAGCGCTGGCGGATCTGCAGGTGAAGTCGGCGCAAGGATCGCTGGTGCAGGTCGAGGCACAGCACGGTCTCGAGGCCGTGCGTGTGGTGTTGACCCGTGAAGCTGAAGTGACCAAGACGTGGGACGCGCTGCTCGAGGCGCGAGGAGACAAACGATGACCACCCAACGCCGCAGCAGCTGGCTCGATGGCGAAGCCGCCCTCACGCGCATTCTCTCCCGTCAGCTGGGCCCGGCCTGGGAAAAGGCGAAGCCCCGCCTGCAGCGCATGGGCGAGCAAGCGGCCAACGAAGGCGCGTCGTGGGCAGCGCAAGCCGATCGCAACCCGCCGAAGCTCATCACCCACGATCGCACCGGCGAGCGCATCGATGAGATCGACTACCACCACAGCTATCGTCAACTGCAGCAGCTCGGCTACGGCGGCGGCATCGTGGCGGCCTCCTACGATCCTACGCTCGCAGCAGAGCGGGGTGAGGCACCCAAGACGCTCACCTTCGGGCTCGGGTATCTCTTCGGCCAGGCGGAAGCGGGCATGTACTGCCCGGTCTGCATGACGGATGGCGCGGCGTACCTGCTCCAGAAGTTCGGCACGCCCGAGCTCAAGGAGCGGTTCCTCACCCGCCTGGGCACCAACGACATGAACCGCGTCTTCACCGGCGCGATGTTCCTCACCGAGAAGCAGGGCGGCAGCGATGTCGGTCAGATCACCACCACCGCGAAGGGCGGCAAGGGCGTGCCCGGCGAGGCGGTGAAGTTGTACGGCGACAAGTGGTTCTGCTCGAACGTCGACGCCGATGTGATCATGATCCTCGCGCGGCCTGAAGGCGCGACGGTCGGCACGCGGGGCCTGGGGCTCTACGTGTTGCCCCGCCACCTTGAGAACGGCCAGCGCAACGCGTACCGGGTCAACCGCATCAAGGACAAGCTGGGTGAACGCAGCTTTCCCTCGGGCGAGGTCACGCTGGAAGGCGCCACCGCGTACCTGCTGGGCGGGCCAGGCGAAGGCTTTCAGCAGATGACGGTGATGCTCAACCTCTCGCGGCTCTACAACGCGATCGCTTCGGTGGCCGTGATGCGCCGCGCGGTGGTCGAGTCGATCGCCTGGGCGGAAGAGCGCGTGGCGTTCGGCAAGAAGGTGATCGAGCACCCGCTGATGGCCGAGACGCTGATGGACATGGCCAGCGAACAGCGCCTCGCGCTCAACTGGGCCTTTCGCGGCGTGTCGTTGATGGACCGGCTGGAGAACGGCAAGGCGACGGAAGAAGAGCGCCGCACGCTGCGCATGCTCACGCCGCTGCTCAAGTACGTGCTGGGCAAGCTGGCCGTGAGCCTCGCTTCTGAAGGCGTCGAGGCGTTGGGTGGCAACGGGTACATCGAAGACTGGCCGTTGGCGCGCGTGCTGCGTGATGCGCAGGTGCTGCCCATCTGGGAAGGCACCACGAACATCCTGGTGCTCGATACCTTCCGCGCGCTGCGAAAAGAGAGCGGGCACGAGGCGCTCTTCACGGAGCTCGAACGGGGCATCGACGAGTCGCCGGCCGATCTTCAGCCGCGGCTGGGGCAGATGTTCGAAGAGCTCAAGTCTGCGCTCACCGAGCTGGTCAGTGATGCGACGGGGGAACACGCCTGGCGCGACTGGACTGACCGCGCCTCTTTCTTGTGGAACGTGACGACCTCGTTCTCGAAGTCGCTGGGCTACGGCACGGCGACCGATGAACGCGCCGCGCGGCGGGTGTTCAGCAAGTACGCCCGCAGTACGCTGCTGCGGAAAGATCGAGCGACCGCGGCCGACGTGAGAGCCATCGCCTTCAGCTGAGGCGACCAGGTTCACACGGTGGTGACCCGCCAGCCGCCGCGCTGATTTCAACTTTGAAGTTTCGTTGTCGAATCAGAAATGCCTTTGCAGGCCCTGAACCCAGTCGGTCCAGAGGCTTGGGCGCGGCCCAAAAGCTGCTTTAGGCCGCGCCATGCTCGCAACCGGGTCGTCGGCTTCTGCAGCGGTCGTGGTGGATTCAGCCCCCCTCTGGGTCGTGGCTGACATGGTTCGTGCGGGTCAGTACGAGGTCGTGCTGGTGCTCAACGAGGATCAGGCGGTGCTCGGCATGCTGCGCAGTGACGCGGTGCTCCGGTTGTCGCCGCGGCTTCCCGAGGCCCCAGTGCGCATGCTCCCTTTGCAGCGCGTCGTCGAAGTGAAGGCGTCGCTCTCGCTTGGGGAAGCCCGGCAGATCCTGAACGATCACACGGTCGATGCGCTGCTGATCGAGAAGCCGCTGCTCCAGGGGTGGATCGTGATGCTCCGCGATTCCGTGTTGTCTGAAGCAGAACAGCTCGTCGCCTGACCTCGCGCGCTCCGGTGGCGGCGCAGGCTGCAGCAGTTCAACCCGCCTCCTGAGGTAAAGTTCCAACCACGGGGATCAGGCTCCGAGGCTCAGACAATGCCAAAGGGTACCGCACGGGCTGTCAGCGTGCCCTTCGCTCCATGACCGGTTTACGCGATCAGATCGCTCAGCTCGGTGCGGCGCAGAGCGCGCCAAGTGGTGATGAGACCGAGCGCCAGCGGGTAGAGCACGGCGAGCGCGAGGGCGAGCCCGGGCCCCATGGAGTTCGCCAGCCAGAAGCCCACCGGCCCCAGCACCGACAGCTCAGGGTCGACGCTGGCGAGAATGCCCACGCGTGCGGCCTCGCTGGGGTTGAGCGCAGCGAGCGCGAACACCACCTGCGGCGGGAGCGAGGTGCGCAGGAGCACCGTAATCAACAACACGTCGTGCAGCGCAGCGGTGGTCACGAACACCAACAGCGCCCAGACCATCGCGCGCTCGGCGCTCCTGGCGACTGACGAGATGAACAGCCCGATGCCCACGAACGCGAACACCAGCGCAGAGCACACCGCGAGGCTCTTGAAGCCGATGAAGGCGAGGCCAGGCTCTGGCTCGACGAAGGCCGCTGCGACGAAGCAGCCCACCAGCAGCACCACCAGCGGGCCCACCAACACCAACAACCGTGAGGTGAGCAACGCGAAGAACCAGGTCGAGCGTTTCACCGGCTGGGCGAGCATCAACTCGCAAAAGCCGCTGGTGCGCGCGTGCACCACGGCGGAGTGCGTGCCGATGAGCACCACCAGGGGAAAGATCACCAACACCGCGTTGGCGAGGTTGAGCAACACCCGCGAGAGGCCCGTGAAGCCGAGCACGGTCGACTCGCGCAGCCCCAGCCACAAGAAGGCGCCCGCGAGGCCCACGTAGAGCAACGAAGCGAAGGCCACCCAACGGGAACGCAACGCGTCGGACAACTCGAGGCGAAGAAAGGCGCGAAAGGGTGAGGTGTTCATCGGGGTCGCTGCGCTTTCTCGCGCACCGCTGCGCGAACTTCGGAGAACGTGAAGCGGCCGTCGGGCCCGGGGAGAAACCCGGAGTCCATCGGGGTGGCCTGGCCCCCGACGAAGCGTGCACCTTCGGGGTCGAGCCAGCCTGAGCCGTCGGGTGCACGCACCCATCGGGCGGCCACGTTCGGCGACTCGCGGTCTTCCCACGCCACCATGCAGCCGACGTCGTCGAAGTACTTTCGTTTTCCCTCAGCGGTGATCGCCTGCGCAGCGGGTGGCTTGGCGCTGACCAACATCGCGCAGTGGGCGCACTGCTGCTTGCCCCACACCGGATCCACGGCTTCCAGCGCCCGTTCGGCACAGCTCATCAGCAACAGGAACAGCACCATGCGTTTCATGTGTTCACCGCCCGAAGAGGGAGCACCTTCGCGTTGAGCGCATCCGAATCCTGCAGGGCGAGATCGAGCAGACGCGGCCCCCAGGTCGCCACCACGCGGCTGACGACCTCGACCTTGTCGACCTCAGAGAACTCGCCGTGAAAGCGCGTCGGGCTCGAGGCTACGAACCCGCGCGCGAGGAGGGTGGCGAGCTCGAGGGGGGCCAGCGGCTCGCGGAAGCTCAGGTCGACCCGGAAACCACGCAGCTTCGCGAGGGTCTGCGAGAGCGGCGCGTCAGAGATCACCTGGCCTTCGTCGAGCTGAATCACCCGCTCGACCAGGTGCTGCACCTCATCGACGCGGTGGCTGCACAACACCAGGATGGAGTTGGTGGGGCGGGCCAGGACCTCGTCGAAGAAGACCCGGCGCGCCGCGGGATCGAGGTTGGCGGTGGGCTCGTCGCAGACCAGCACGGGCGCCTCAGCGGTCAGCGCGAGCGCGGCGAGCAGCTTCTGCTTCATGCCCCCCGAGAGATCGCGCACTCGCGTCTTCGCCACCAGCTCGAGATCGAGACCCAGCCGCTTTGCCCGGGTGGACACTGCGAGCGGGCTGCGATTGCGCAGCACACAGAAGGCGCGCACCAGCTCGATCACCGGCGCGTCGAGGGGCGGGGCAATCTGCGGCATCGACGCGAGGCTGCGCAGCGCGACCTCCGGCTCCTTCGCGACGTCGGAGCCGAACAGCGTGATGCGGCCCTGTACCCGCAGCAGGCCACACATCGCGCGCAGCAACGTGGTCTTGCCCGAGCCGTTGGTGCCCACCAGCGCCACCCGCGAGCCCGGCGGCAGCTCGAGTGAGACGGCATCGAGCGCCTGCACTGCGCCGAAGGCCTTGCTGACGTTCTGAATGGAGATCATCGGGGAACCTCGCGGTGGGGGCGCACGGCCGGCTTCAAGTCTTCCAGCAGCAGCCGGGAAGCAAAGGAGGGCAGGGCGGTCGCCACCGCGTCGTAGAGCCCGAAGGCCGCGGTGCCGCTGAAGTACTTGAGCTCGGGGTGAACGTCGCTCAGCGAGCTCGAGGCCTGCTTCAACTGAAACGCGACATCGCCCACGCCGTCGTGATTCAGATCGTAGCCAGCGTAGGTCGCCCAGTAGTTGCCGCAGAACTCCACGCCGCGCGCGTCTCCGTTGCCGTCGATCTCCACCAGCACGTCGTTGGAGAGGAAGTCGTTCCGGGTGAACTTCGCGCCGCGTTCACTGGAGTGCGTACGCAACGCCACGCCGTTGAGCGCGATGGTGTTGCCCTCGAAGAGCACCGGCTGCGACGGATCGCGCGGCGTGAAGTCGAGGTAGGTGCCGATGGTGTTCGAGACGATGTGGTTGCGCTTCAAGGTGACGGCGTCGCTCTCCTTGAAGCCGATGCCCATGCCCGCGGGCCCGCGTGCGCCCGACAGCTCGTTGTCTTCGGCCAGCACCCGCGCCGAGTACATGACGAAGATGCCCACCGTGTTTCCGCGCAGCACGCTGCGGCGCACCGTCGAGTCGTGCGCGTACATGAAGTGCGTGCCGTAGCGCCCGCCGGTGATGCGGTTGTCTTCCAGCGTGACGTGACGCGAGTACCAGACCACCACGTCGCGCATGCCGTGCACGTAGATGCGGCGCACCTGCGAGCCGTGGGCCTCCCACAGCTTCACCGCGTCGCCGCGTTCGTTCTCTTCCAGCTCAGGGCGGCCGGAGATCTCAGCGTCTTCCAGGCGGCAGTCGTGACATTGCTCGAAGGCGATCCCGTACAGGGTGTCGCGAACGATCACCCGGCGCACCACCGCGCGTTTGCCCTTGAGCTTGAGCGCCCCGTCTTCGAACGAGGTGCGAATGCCCGAGTGCTGGAAGGTGAGATCTTCCACCAGCACGTCATCGCCCTGCAGTTGGAGCACGGTGCCTTTGCCCGTGCCTTCGAGCACGGCGTGTTCACAACCGTGCAGCGAGAGGCCGCGTTTCGCCGAGAAGTCACCGGTCACCCGGCCGGCGATCCAGAGCTCCTTTTCTTCGCCCGCGAGCAGCGCGGTGAGCTGCGCTGCGTCTCGGGCCACCGCCGCCCCTTCAGGACACGGGCGATCCAGAGGGCCCAGGGCGGACAACACGACGAGGGCGAAGAGCGCGCTCATTTTTCCGCGCTCTTGAGGAACGACATGATGAAGGGCAGCTCGGTCTTGGGGTCGACGTTCTGGTTGGGCATCGGCACGAAGGTCTCTGCCAGCAGCTTCCGGGCGACCTCGTCTTCCTTCACCATCACGTCGGGGCGCAGGATCATCTTCTTGATCCAGTTCACGTCGCGCCGCGCGGTCACCCCTTTCAAGTCGGGGCCCACCAGCTTGCCGCCGCCCACCTTGTGGCAAGCCACGCAGCCCTTGGCCGCGAAGATCGCCTCGCCCTGCTTGATTTCTTCGGGTGTGGTGCCGATCACGAAGTCGGGCACCTCGATGACGGTCTTCACCGGTGGTGCTTCGGCCACCACCACCGGAGCTACTGCCTCGACCGGCGGGGCTTCAGGCTTCTTCTCGCAGCCGAGCAACGACAGCGCCGCGGCCACACCAATGATCAATCGTCTCATGGAACGTTCTCCTGCAGCTTTGGGTTTTCGAGGGGTGAGGTGCGGCCTACTTCTTCGGCTTGACCATGAAGTAGCCCATCATCTCGAGGTGCAGCGCCGAGCAGAACTCGGTGCAGTACATCGGGAACGCGCCGGGCTTGTCGGCGATGAAGGTGACGTTCTCGTGCTTGCCCGGCTCGAGCGACAGGTTGATGTTGTACATGTCGATGGTGAAGCCGTGCACCTGGTCCTCTGCCTGTTCGATCGAGGTGAGGTGCAGGCGAACGGTGTCGCCTTCTTCGACCTCCACGTAGTCGGGCGTGAAGTGGCTGCGGATGGCGGTCATGTAGATGTCGACCACGTTGCCCTTGCGCTCGATGCGCTCCTTGCCCGGGGTGACCGCGAACTCATCCTTCTCGTCGGTCAGTGGGTTGGTGCCCATCGGGTAGACCTTCATGGGCTTCAACTTGTCGGCCTTGATCATCTGCGCGTAGTGCGGCTCGCCGATGCCGATGGGCATGTCGGCCAGCAGCTTCATCTTCGGGCCCTCGATACCGACCAGCTGGAAGTTCTGCGGGTAGAGCGGGCCGATGTTGGCGAAGCGATCGATGCTCATCTTGTTCATCGCCACCACGTACTTGCCGTCAGGGCTGACGGTGTCGCCCTCGGCCGAGAGGATGTGGCCGATGTTGTAGTGAACCGAGAGCTTGTCGACGACCTTGAGGCTCTTGAGGTCCCACTTGGCGACCACCGACTCGATGAACACCGAGGTGTAGGCGAAGCCCTTGCCGTCGTAGACGGTGTGCAACGGCCCCAGCCCAATCTCGACCTGGCCGCGGATGGTGTCCTTGAAGGGGAGAATCGGCAGCCCGTAGGGATCCACGCCTTCGTGCGTGCCCGCTTCGATCAACGCCTTTATCTTCTTGAAGCTGTACACGGTGGCGTGGGTGTCGAGCTTGCCGCCCACCACGATGTCTTCACCGTCGGGGGTCACGTCGGCGCCGTGCGGGCTCTTGTGCTCGGGGATCAAGGTGAGCACCTTCTCCGGGCCGCTCACGTCCATCATCAGCACCTTGACGCCTTTGATCTCCTTCGCCTTGCCGGCCTTCACCAGCGCCTCGGCCTTCTTCCAGTTGATGACGTGGAGGAAGTCGGTGTCGTTCTGAGAGGCGCCTGACTCGACCGGCGGGTTGCCTTCGAGGATGCCGCCAGTGGCCATCTCGGTGTTGAAGCTGTTGATGAAGATGTAGCCGTCAGAGGCCAGCTTTCCGCAGTCGGCGAGATCCTGGGTGTAGGGCGGCAGCTCGACGCCGAACGACTCGCTCTCGATGATGCGGCCCTTGACCTTGTCGAACTTCCAGAACATCGCCAGCCCGCGGTACTTGGTCTTGTACTCGGAGATCGGCGCGTAATCGCGGCCCAGCGGGGCGGGGTACTGGCTGGTCTCGATGACGTACTCGTTGTCGGGCGTGACGAACGCGCCGCCGTGATCCGAGGCCACCAGCTTGTTGGGCACGATCTGCTTGGTGGCGAAGTCACTCAAGTCGACCACCGCGATGCGCGCGTTGGCCTTGTCGTTCACGAAGAGGAAGCGGCCGTCGTAGTCGCCCTTGGTCTCCGACAGGTTCGGGTGATGCACGTCGGCCCAGGTCAGCCGCTCGCCGATCTCATACTGCTGGCCGCCCGCGAGCACCTTGTCGCCGTAGCCGCCGTAGCCGTAGCCCTGCCACGGCTCGGGGGTGAACACGGCGATCACCTTGAGCAGGCGCATCGAAGGCACGCCGATCACGAGGATCTGCCCTGACTGACCGCCCGACGCGAAGATGACGTACTCGTCCTTCTGCCCGGTGGGTTTGTAGGTGAGCAGCGCGGCTTCGACGTCGGCCTCGCTCAGCTTTCGCTCCACCATGATCTGCTTGAGCCCGGCGCTCGACTGGGTGGTGGCAGGTGAACCGGTGGTGGGGCTGCCTCCCTGGCAGCCGTAGGCGACTGCGGCGAGGGTGAGCAGCGCAGCAAGTGATCCGATCAGCTTCGATTTCATGAGAGCTCCGTGGAAGGTCTGCGCGGGCTCTGACTGCCACCGCCGTGCCACCTCGATTTCGAGGGGACCGCGGGTCGAAGATCGGTGAACGGTGAACGCGAGCCGGGTGCAAACGGTGCGGCTCGTCACCCAGCGCGCAAGACGTGCATCACACGGTCAAGCCAAACCCCTTGAGCTTGCGCCAAAGGGTCGTACGCCCGATGCCCAGCACTCGCGCGGTGTCGATCTGCTGGCCGCCGCAGGCCTCCAAGACGCGCAAGATGTGCCGTCTCTCTGCTTGCTCGAGCGACAGCAGGCCGTCTTCGGGCTCAGGCGCCAGCGAGACGTTGGGCATCGCGAGCTCTTCGGGCAGATGTTCCAAATCGACTGGTTGGCCCTGCGAGAGGATGGCGCCGTGTTTCACCGCGTTCTGCAGCTCGCGCACGTTGCCGGGCCACGCGTACTTGAGCAGCGTGCTCAGCGCGCGCGGAGTGAAGCGGCCGCCCGGGCGCTCCTGCTCGAGGAACATGTGCGCGAGCACGGCAATGTCTTCGGTGCGCACCCGCAGCGGCGGCACCACCAGCGTGAAGACCTTGAGGCGGAAGTAGAGGTCTTCTCGAAAGCGCCGGTCACGCACGCACTCCTGCAGGTTCTGATGGGTGGCACAGACGACGCGCACGTCGACGTTCACCGCTTCTGATTCGCCCACCCGGCGCAGCTCACCGTCTTGCAGCACGCGCAGCAGCTTGGCCTGCAGGGGCAAGGGCATCTCGGCGATCTCATCGAGAAAGAGCGTGCCGCCGTGCGCCGTCTCGAACAGGCCCTTGCGCGCGTTCTGGGCGCCGGTGAACGCGCCCTTCACGTGGCCGAACAGCTCTGATTCCAGCAGCTCTCCGGGCAACGCCGCGCAGTTGACCGCGAGGAAGGGTTTGGCCCGGCGGGGGCTGTTGGCGTGGAGCGCACGGGCCACCACCTCTTTGCCCGAGCCGCTCTCGCCCCGCAGCACCACGGCCACGTCGCTGTTGGCCACCAGGGCCGCCTTCTTCAGCAGCGTCTTCATCGCCGCGCTGTTGGAGACCAGGCGGTTGCACCTGCGGCCGGCGGGGGTCTCCGGGAGTAGCCGGCAGGTCTTACACAGGCTCCCCCCTCGCTCGAACGGTGTCTCGCAATTGAAGGGCCCTGTTGCGGTTTGTTCAGCCATGTTTCGATTCGGAACACGGCGGGGAGCCCGGGTCAAGCGTCGTGACTGCTGGGCCTGCGCTTGCAGAACGAGCCTGCATGCGGCTCTACGTCGATGCCTTCTACGAGTTCCTCGCCAAGCCGCTCAAGCCGCGGGCGCGCATCGTGTTGGCGCTGCTCGCGGTGCCGCTCGCGCTCTCCCTCACGCAGCCGCTGTGGAGGATCTCGATGGAGGCCCCGCAGTACCCGGCCGGCCTCTACATGGACATCTTCGCCCACACCGTCGAGGGCGGAAACGACGGCCAGCACCTGCAGGAGATCAACGTCCTCAACCACTACATCGGCATGCACACGCTCGATCGTGAGGCGATGAGCGATCTCGACTGGCTGCCCTTCGCGTTGGGCGCGCTGCTCATCTTCCTGCTGCGGGTGGCGGCCATCGGCAACGTAGGCGCGCTGGTGGATCTGCTGGTGATGACCACCTACGTGAGCGGCTTCGCCTTCGCGCGCTTCGTCTACACGCTGTACGTGTTCGGCCATCACCTGAAGGCCGACGCGCCGGTGAAGGTGCCCGGCTTCATGCCCGCGGTGCTGGGCAGCAAGCAGATCGCGAACTTCACCACCCACAGCTGGCCGCAACTGGGCTCGCTCTTCTTGCTCGTCTTCGTGGTGGGCATCGTGGTGGTGCTGGTGTGGCACCTGGTCGCCGGCCGGCGCGCGGCGGTGAAAGCATCGGCGTCATGAGGCTGATGCCCGAGGCACCCGTGTTTCCGTGGAAGCCATTCGTATTGGCTTCGTTGCTGCTTCCGCTCCTGCTCGTTCCCGGGGCAGCACGCGCGGCAGCGTGTTGTGTGTCGGCATCGGTGGCGGGCAACGGGCGGCTCGTTCCCTGGGAGAAGGCGGCCGCCGGTCTCTCGAGCTCCTGGAGTCACGGCACCGGGCGTTTCGACGTCGGCGGGCGCTTTCGCCCCTTCGCCACTGGAACGCTGGAAGACGAGCTGGCATCGGCGATGTGTCGGCAGCGCTGCGATGGGATGCGGTTCCGCTCGCCGAACACCGCTGGGTACCCGGGCTGGCAGTGGTGGCGCAGGTGGTGGGGCCCACCGGCCGGCGGCCAGAACAGGCCACCGATGCGCTCGCTGCGTCAGCCACGGGCCGCGGCGCGTTCGCGGTGAGCCTCGGGTTGATCGCGGAGATCCTCGAGCTGCCCTGGTTCATCCGCCTCGACACGGTGGGTGTGTTCAACGCGCCATTCGTTCGCTCCGACACCTCGCAGGTGCAGACCTTCGGGCCCGGTCTGCAGGCGGGTCTCGCCGCGGGCCGCGAGTTCTTCGACGACAGGCTCGTGCTCGCGTTGGCGCTTCGTCTCGAGCATGAAGTTTCGCTGTGGCTCGAAGGGCGGGCGATCGAAGGCTCGGCTTCGACCGGCGTGTCCACGGGCGCTTCGGCGAGCTTGAAGATCACGCCGCACTGGGTGCTGACCGGTGCGTTCTCGACCGATGCGCTTGGGCGCGCGGGGTTCTCGCACAACCGTCCTGACCGCGTGGTGTTCAACCTGGGAGTGAGACATGGCTTCTTCTGATCGTTGGTTCTCGTTGTGTTGTGTCCTCGTCGCGCTGTCCGCGTGTGGTCCTGAGCTGAGCGGCTCGCCCACCCGGCAGACGCCGCTGACCGGCGAGAGTCACGCGCTGCAGCTCTCGCTCTGGTTCCCCGCGCCAGTGCACGTGGGCGCCAATGCGGTGGAGTTCACCGTCGACTCAGCGGAGCCCATGACGTTCGAGCTGACCACCGAGATGTGGAGCATGGGCCACGGCGCCGCGGGGAACGTGAACCCCATGCGAGGCGAAGACGGCGTCTATCGCGGCACGGCGGTGTTCAGCATGTCGGGCGACTGGCTGCTCCGCCTCAGCGCTTCGTCGAGCGGGGCCGAGCTCGGTGTCTTCGATTTTCAGATCGGACTGTGAAGTGGCTGCATCAACCCGAAAGGCGAACATCATGACTCGAACACTCCTTGCTTCTGCGCTGCTCCTCGCTTCCCTGGTGTCCGCGGACGAACCCGCGCAGCCCGCGACGGTGGTGGACATCGCGGCGGCGTCGACCGATCACTCCACGCTGGTGACCGCGCTGAAGGCGGCTGACTACGTGCGCTCGCTGCAGAACGCGGGGCCGTTCACCGTCTTCGCCCCCACCAACGCTGCCTTCGCGAAATTGCCCAAGGGCACGCTGGAGAACCTCACCAAGCCCGAGAGCAAGGAAGCGCTGCAGAACATCCTCAAGTACCACGTGGCAGTGTCGGTCTATGAGACCCGCTTCATGAAGGAGGGGATGAAGCTCGGCGTGGCGAACGGCGGCAACGTGGTGTTCCACGTGAAGGAGGGGAAGACGTACGTGAACGACGCTTTGATCGTCGGCTCGGCGCGTGCGGGCAACGGCATCGTGCACATCATCGACGGCGTGCTGCTGCCTCCTGCGAAGTGAGCTGGCGAAGGGCCGGCTCCGGGGCACAGACGGCCCCTCACCCCGACCCTCTCCCCGCTGCGCAGGGAGAGGGAGATCAGTAGAAGTACTGCCCGGTGTCGCGGTTGAATTGCAGCCGTCGCTCCGGGCGGAAGACGACCTCCTTCACCTCCTTCTCGAGGCGTGTCTGCGTCGTCTTGTCGACCCACGAGGGCACTGAGATCGACCGCAGCGATCGCAGCACGCTCGAGTCGAGCAGCGCCGCGAACCACGCCTCGGGATCCCAGCCGGGGTTGAGCACGAGATGCTCGAGGCCCTCGAGGTGTGGGAGCAGCGCATTCCACCCAGCCTCGGTCGCGCGCGCTTCACCGGCGATCACCTCGAGCGCCCGCAGCCCTCGCATCGACGGCGCGAGGGTGGTCAGCAGCGCATCGGTGACCCAGTCCGCATCGTTTTCACGCAGTCCAAGACCGTACAGCGTACCGAGCGGCTGCTTTGCGAACGCCGCGACCTCTTGCCGCGCACTCGGCTCGGTCACGTGGACCACCAGCCTCGGTCCCAGGGCGCGCACCAACTCGAAGCCCTTGATGAGCTTCCCCATCGAGCACTGCGCGCGCGCGATGAACCCCGGCACGTTCCAATCTTCTTCCCACGTCCACACGAAGGGGCGGGCCTTGCCCAGCCACGCACCCCGGTGCCTCACGCGCAGCGCGGTCATTCGCTGCTGCTGTGCCTGGGTCATCGCGTCGAGCAGCCTGAGCTGCATGTACTCGGACCGCGTGGTCTCACCGGTCGAGCCGAGCCAGTCCGCGTACACGGCGAGCAGCGTGCGATCGTCAGGGTTCTTCCAGATCGCCTCGAGCATCTCGGTCGTCATCGCAGCCGCACCGTCTTCGCCACCGCACCGCTCGGGGGCACCACGAGTGTCACGCTCTCCTTCGCGCCGTCGGCCTCCAACGTGAGCGTTCGCGCGCCCGGCTCGAGGCCCGGCAACGTCAGCTCGCCCTGATCACCCGTCCTCATGGAAAAGGCGCGCTGTTGGTCGACGCGGACCGCGACGATGCCGCGCGCGAACACGCCTCCATCGGCCAGTTCGACGTTCAAGGTCGCCTCAGCGGTGCGCCGGAGCGTGAGCGTCACCGGTCGGCTGGAGTCGACGCTCACCTGCGCGATGCCACGCAGCGGGTGCTGGGCCTCGAGCACCACCGGCAGACCATTCAGCCCCCTCATGGAGAACGCCCCTCGCAAATCCGTCTCGCCCCAGCCCGCGTGACCACCATCCGGATGTTTGGCCCACACCATCAACCGGCGCGCCCTCGGCGTCGACCAGCCGGCCGAAGACCTCGAACGGCTTCTCAGGGAGCGGTGCACTGAGCGCCTTCAGCTGAGCTGACGGGGCGGGCGCCCGCGACCACCACCAGGTCAAGACGCCCAGGGCCACCACGCTGAACAGCGCCACCACTCGTCGCATCCCGACTCCTCTTTCGAATGCTACCGAGCCTCGCGCGTTGGCTCGCCCACGCCAATCACGGAGTCCACGGGCCGCACAACGCGGCGTCGACTTCGAGCTCGAGCTGCACACCATCGACGGGGCCCAGCCAGTCGTGGCGGAAGGTGATGGGCAACATGCCGCCGCGCGCGGAGCCGATCAGAAACGGAGTTCCCACCTCGACCCGCCCGATGTGCACCACGCGTTCGCCGATGCGCGCGAAGAGCCGTCGCTCGGTTGCGCACGCGCGCCAGCCCTTCTGCTCCAACGTGTTCCCCCTCAAGCCCAAGTCGCCCATGCCGTAGACGTTGGAGAGGCCATCGCTTTCCGTGGGCTCGCGCAGGGCCGACGAGGGCACCCAGCCGTGAAACACCGCCCCTGAGTCGTGGAGCACCGCGACATGCGACTGGTCTCCGCGCACTTCGAGCCTCGCGAGCGACGGTTGTTCCTTCGCGTGGAGCGTGCCCACCACCTCGCCACCCGGCGCTGAATGGAACGGCAATTCTCCGAGCTGGGAGAGCAGCACCACGGGGGCCGACGTGTCGAAGCCAGAGGCCGCGAGGAGGTCGTTGGGCTGCGGGTAGAGGGTCACCGCCTTGCACGCCATCTCGACGACCGGCGAGGCGACGGGTGTGAAGAGCGCGAGCGCGGCATCGGATGGCCGCACCAGGAGCCTGCCCGTCATGGCCTCGACCACCGTGAGTCCCGCGCTGCGTGGCAACACCACGGCAGGTCCCGCGAGCACCGTGACGCTCGCCTCGAGCACCGGCTCGTCGTTCAAGTCGACGTCAGCGTCGATGATCACGCCCTTCGCGCGCCAGGTTCCTTCGAGGATGAAGTGGGGCCCTGCTCGGCGGATGCGGCCCGACATCAACGACCAGGCGTCCTTCTCCCCGGTGATGGCCCACGCGCGCGCCATGGGCAGTCCGGTGTGAGGCGCGAGCAACACGCCGCGGTCTTGCCAGCGCGTGTCCTTCCAGTGGCAATAGCCCTCGGAACGCGCGGCGTCGGCGTACCAGCCGGCCTTCGTCGTGGGCGCGCACGCCACCAGACTCATCGAAAGAAGGATCAGTGCTCGCATGGGTCAGCTCGTGACTGCGGCCAGCCGGGGATCCTGCGGGCCGGCGACGGTCTGCACCGTGATGCCGTGAGCGCGCAGATAGTCGAGCCCGTTCTCGCCCGCATACCCGCCACCGACGACGATGATCCGCGTCAGGCCCGCGTGGTGCAGCAGCTTCGCGCACATCATGCAGGGCTCGCCGGTCACCACCAGCCACGCGCCCTTGGTCGCCACGCCCGACGCGGCGCAGTTGCAGATGACGTTCATCTCGGCGTGGTGACACCCGATTTCCATGCGGGTACCCGAAGGCACCTTCAGATCGTCACGCAGACACGTGGTGTCTCCGCACAGCTCGCCGCCACCGCGCGGGCCGCCGTTGTAGCCGTCCATCAACACCACGTTGCGTTCGGGGTCGAGGAGCAGCGCTCCGAACTTACGGCGGGGACAGTTCGACGCGTTGGCCAGCGAGAGGCACTGCTCGATGCGAACGCGAATGTGTTTTTCCTTCATGCCCCCGGTTCTCTCATGATCCGCGGGCGTTCGGCTCGCTACTGCGGCGGAGAGGCGGGGCGGGTGCGGGCGCGGATCCACTTGGTGTGCGCAGCCAGCCACTCCTTGCTGCGCTGGCCTGGGTGAACCAACGGCAGCCACTGGAGCTGCTGCGTACCCACGGTGACGGTGACCTCGGTGCCGTAGTCTTTGTTCGGCTTGAGCAGCTCTGGCTCGGGGATGCTCGCGAGCCGGGCGAAGACGCGCAGCGCAGCGTTGCCCAGCGTCACCACCAGCTTCGGGGCGGCCGTTTTCAACTCGCCCAGGATGCGCTTCTGATGCAGATCGATGGTGAGCTGCGCGATCTCATCTTCATCGAGGTGACGCAGCTCTTCGGGCACCCCGTCCCACGGCAGGCCGAGCTTCTTGGCGAACGGCTCGAACTTGCTGGTCACCACCGCCTGCTGGCCGAAGGTGAACCGGTGCAGATCGAGGCAGTCCGTCATCCACGACTCGGCGCGCGAGGTGCGCAGCGGCTTGAGCAGGCGCTCATCGAGCCACTGACCCGACGAGCCGTTGATCACCCCGACGGGGCCCACCGTGCCCCACTCGGGCTTCCAGCCCACCGCGGTGGTCCACGCTTCGATGCGCGCCGCTTCGTCTTTGCCGGTCCAGAAGAACTCGGGCTCGGTTTCGACGGCGAGCGCGGCGACGCGTTGAAAGGGGGCAGGCGGCTTCCACTCGACGTGGAGAGCGCCGGGATGAGCCCCGAGGATGAAGAGGCGGCGAGCAGAGGTGGCTGAGGGCTTGCGCGCCTCGAGCGGTCGACCAAACGGGAAGTGGGGCATCTGTTGCGGCAGTACTACGAGACGCGGCAGAGCACGAACCAGTTGTCGAGTTGGCGGGTTCCTCTCGAGGCGCGGCCGATCGAGACGTGCTCCGAGACGCCGCGCACCAGGTCTTTGGTCTGGTTGAAGACGAAGCGCGAGAGGCGTGCGTCGTTGGGGAGGATCTCTGGCGCGCCGAGGAGCGGCTTCTTCGGCACCAGGGTGTAGTCGACCAGCACTTCGTCGCCTTGCTGCACCGCGATGAAGTAGCCGGGGCCGACCGCGGTCTTCACCAGTGAAGAGCCTTCGTTGTAGCCCCAGCGCTCAGGCTGCGCGGTGGGCTCGTCGGGCATCGCGAAGATCTTGGCGAAGCGGGTGAAGAGCAGCATTGAGTTCTTCCCCTCATGGCGCACGCCGGCCAGCGGAGGCGAGGTTCGAGGCGCGAGCTCGTCGAGGGTGAAGCGCCTGGCGCCTGCGACGATTTCGAAGAGGCGTGCTTGTTGGTCGCTGTTGAGCGCGAGGGTCTGTTCGAGTCGTTGCGCGTCCGGCAATTCGTCGAGGAACGAGGCGAGGTCCGCCGCCTTCACGGTGGAGGTCTTGATGCGTTCTGCGAGCGTCATGACCCGCTCGGTACCACCGTTCTCCCGTTGGGGTGCTTACCGGAGGACGGCATTCACCGCGCCGAGATTGGCGAACAGCGCCTTGAAGGAGCGCGGTTGTTGGTGGGTGCACGCGGCTTGCTCAGCACGAGCAGGCCTCTCGGCGCGTGGGTCGTTCGTCGCGGTAACCATTGCTTCGAAATGTTGCGCATTTTGCATCGAGATGCGCATTGGCGCGATGCTCTGCTTGGCAGGTGGAGCGCGAGGGGTTGAAATGGGCTCTCGGTGCAAAATCCGCAACAAGCATCTTTGTGCAGCAGCCCGCGAAGAAAGAGGCCTGCCCATGATGCGCACCGCTTTGACCCACGCAGAAACCACGCTCGCCTGAGGCGCTGTTCCAAGCCCACCAGTCAGTCGTCGACGACGACGGTCACTGCCGCGGTGGTCTCGCCCGATTGAGCCAGTCGTGCGCGGATCACGTGCGTGCCTGGTGAAAGGTGCCAGCGCAGCTCGTGGGGGTAACCCACGCGACCGACCGGTGCTCCGTCGACGAGCCAGACGATCTCCTCATTGGCGGGGGTGACGGCGGCGGCGAACCGCACGGTCGAGAGCTCGCGCGGGGTGTCGGGATCGAAGAGGTAGCGGCTCTTTGGTCTCGGCTCGCGGATGGCGATCTTCGGCGCGACCGCTTCTCCGACGGGGCACAGCGGGGAGAACGCTGCGGGGGCGATTGCGAGGCGCTGCTTTCTCGCCCATGGCTCGTAGGTCTCGGGCAGGGCGAGCAGCTGCTGCTTGATGACGAACTGCGCCGGGCAAGAAGGGCCGGCTCTCAGGTGATTGCGAAGATCGAGCGCCACCTCGACGTGAAACGGACAGCCCTCGTGCGGCTCGCTGCCGGCGATGAACCACTCGGAGCGGGTGTTGGTGCAGCCAGGCCCCGGCATGTGTCCCGAGATCGCGCAGACCTCGCGTTGCAGCAGCGAGTCGGGGAGCGGGCGCTCCATCATCGGCGCGAGGTGCGGCGAACGGGTGGGGGAGACCTCGTCGAGAATGCGATGCGCGGCCGGGGCAGCGGCGGTGGCGCCAGAGGCCAGGTTCATGCGGCGCCAGTCGTGGTTGCCGATCCACGTGAGCACCAGCACTCGATCGTCGAACGCCACGGCCCAGGCATCGCGGTAGCCTTGGCTCGTGCCCGTCTTCACGGACACGGCGTGATCGAAGTCGAGCGGACCACCGACGGGGAAGCCCGGCCGGCGTGCTCCGGGATCCGCGAGGATGTGCGCCGTCAACAGCGCGGCGTCGCTCGAGAGAATGCGTGCACCTTCGATCTTCGGCGCGTCGATGAACCGCCGCAGGGGGATCGTCTGACCGCGGTTCGCGAGGCCCGTGTACAGCGTGGCCAGTTCGTTGGGCGTCACCGGCAGCGCGCCGATGGCCAGGCCCAGCCCGTACGCTTCGGGTGCGAAGCGCACGCCTTTCACCCCGCCTCGCTCGAAGCGTGCGAGCGCTTCATCGACGCCGACCTGCGCGAGCACTCGCAGCGCGGGAATGTTGCGTGAGTTGCCCAGTGCTTCACGCAGCAGCATGGGGCCCAAGAACGTGTGCGTGATGTTTTCGGGCACGTAGAGGCCGCCGCCGGGTACTTCGAACTCAACTGGGGTATCGGCGATGGAGGTCGCTGCCGTGTGCGTTCCCTTCTCGATCGCCAGCCCGTAGATGAACGGCTTGAGCGCCGAGCCAGGTGATCGACGGGTCTCGAGGAAGTCGATGGCGCCGCGCGCGTCTTTGTCGAAGTAGTTCGCGCTGCCGACCGAGGCGAGCACGTCACCGGTGGCCAGGTCCACCACCATGCCGGCGGTGTTCGTCGCTCCGAGCCCACGAATGCGCGAGAGGTTCTCGTTGAGCGCCTTGAAGGCGGTGCCCTGCACTTCGAGGTCGAGCGTGGTGTGGTGCACGACTTCGGCGCTGCCTCTGACTTGCCGCGCGGCCGCGAGCAGGAAGTGCATCGCCTCGACGTGACGCTTCGGGCGAGGCACGACGTGGAGATCCGAGTTGAGCGCGATGCGGAGATCTTCGTCGTTGATGACGCCACGGGTGTGGAGTTGCCGCAGAATTCGGCGCGCGCGGTTGAGGGCGAGGCGGTGGCCGTCGGTCGTCCAGGGTGACATGCGGCCGGGTTGTTGCGGGAGCGCGGCGAGGTAGGCCGCCTGGAGCCAGGAGAGATCTTCGATCGGTTTTTCGAAGTAGAGGCGAGAGGCGCGCACCACCCCGTGGCAGCGGTTTCCGTAGGGCGCGATGGTGAGGTAGTGACGGAGTACTTCGTCGTGGCCGAAGCGGTGGATCAGCAGCAGCGCTTCGGCGGCTTCCTGGGCTTTCGCGAAGAGCGTGCGGGACTTGGGGTGCTGAAGTCGCGCGAGCTGCATCGGGATGGTTGAGGCTCCCGAGATGACGCGGCGGTTGCGGAGGTTCTGCCAGGCGGCTCGCGCGATGGAAGGGAAGTGGACCCCTTCGTGCTCGTTGAAATTGCGGTCTTCAGTCTCGAGCGTCGTGATGACGACTTTGTTCGGGAGGATTTCGGGGACTGGCCAGAAGCCCCACGCTTCGTGGCTGCCGGGGACTTCGCCCAGGAACTTGCCCGTGCGATCGAGGAGCAGGTGTGAGGGTTGACGGTGTTGGAGCGTGGGGTTCAGGGAAGTGATGAACCAGAGGCAGAGCCCGACTGCGGCGCCTGTTAGCGCCAGCCCTCTCCCCGACCCTCTCCCCCGCGGGGGAGAGGGAGGCACTGGCACTGGCACTGGTGAATGTGAGGGTCTCTCATTCATTTTTCGTGGGCGCCCGTGACCACGATCTTCATGCCTGCACCACGACCACGCACTTCGTCGCGGTACATCAGCTCAGCGTAGGGCGGCGGGTGCACGAACTTTCCTTCGCTGCTCGCCCGCACGCGAAAGTGGAACGTGTACGTGCCGCGCGGCAACTCGGTGAAGTAGTAGCGGACCTCCGAGTCCATTCGCTGCACCCAGGTCGGGTTGATCGAGTCGGCTTGAGACGGCTTCGCGTCACTGCCTGACGTCTCCAGGTTCGGATTCAAAGGCTCGAGCCCCGCGGCGATCGGAATGACCAGCGCGACGTGGTGTCGCACTTCATCGGTCACCAGCTGCGCGTGGATTTCCAGGATTTCTCCGAGCGGAATCGCGAGTGATGAGCCCGTCTTGTCATCGTGATGCGTGATCGCCGAACCATCGGAGTGCAGCCACGACAAGCTGCGCGACACGATGAAGCCATCTTTCTTCGGCTCCACCGACTGACCCGCGCCGCCCGGCAGGTAGCGCTGCTGAATGCGCGCGCTCAGCTTGCCGCCCGTGACCGTGAAGCCCATCGCTGAGTCGCTCTCGAGCGTGCGCCGGCCCGCGCGCTTGGTCTCGTCGAGCACCGAGTCGGTCGACCCCGCGATGGCCACCGTCGTCTTCGGCTGCGGCGTGGTGTTCTTCTCGAGGTACGTGCCGAGCGCTGCGAGCGCGCGGCGATTCGCGTGGGTACTGCCGAAGCCGTACTGCGCGTTCGCGCGAGAGAGCAGGGCGTCACGAATCATCGTGTGCTTCGCGTTCGACGGATCGACCCGCAGCAGCGCTTCCCACACTGCGCCCGTCGTGGCCGCCGAAGAGCCGAGGTAGAGGCCGCTCCAACTGGCGCGATCACCCCGAATGCCGTCGAACTGCTGCTGACCCTTCACCAGCTTGAACACCACGCTGTCCCACAGCTCACCCTTGAGCGCCGTGAGGTTGGTCTGAAAGGTGTTGGGCCGCTCCGACATCGCCCAGGTGAGATCCGCCAGCGCGACCGCGTCCATCGACTTGCGCTTGGCGAAGAGCTCCACGAGGTAGTTCTCATCGAGCTCACCCGTGCGGCCGAGCGCCCGCAGCGCCGCGGTCTGCTGGTTGTAGCGGTACTCAGCCCACAGCCCGTTGAAGTCGGTGCGCAGCACTCGCTTGAGCGCATCCGTCGCGCGCCGCAGCACCGTGTCGTCGAGCGTGATGCCGGCCTTGCGCGCCGCCACCATGAACTCCACACCCTGCGCGGTGAGGGCGACGTCGCCGCGGCCGCCCGGCCAGTAGCTGAAGAAGCCCTGCTCATCCTGGTGCTGCTTGAGCTCGTCGAGGATGCGCCTGGTCGAGGCCTGCACCTGCGGCGTGAAGCGCGTGTCGAGCTCGAGCTTCTTCAAAAAACCACCCAGCGCGAGATCCGGTGAGACCTGGCTCATGCGCTGCTCGAGGCAGCCGTGCGGATACGCGGAGAGATACTCGAGACCGCTGGCCAGCTCGAGCAACCCTTGCTGGTTGGTGAACACCACCGTCTGACTGCCGGTGCCGGGGCGCGGCTTCTCGGGGAAGTCAGGCCCTGCGCTCTTGCCTGCCTCGAGCGTGGTGAAGAGCGCGCGTTTTTCGACCGCGCGATCAGGCAGCAGCGGCAGCTTCACCTCGAACGCATCGCCCGCCTTGTCAGAGAGTCGCGTCACGTCGACCCGCACCGTCAGCGCCGTGTCTTTGGCCGTGGTGACGCTCTTCACCGTCACAGGCGTCAGCACCGAGAGCGCCTTGTTCGCCTTGAGCTCGACCTTTTCCTGGCTCACCGCCTTGCCTTCGATGGCGCCGGTGATCTTGATGTCCACCACGCCGGGGCCTTCAGCGCCTTCCACCAAACGCGCCACTGCGCCGGGCCAGAACGTGTCGCCCATGCGCACGAAGCGCGGGAGCTGCGGCTGCACCAACACGGGCAACCGCACCTTGAGGGAACTCTGCTTGAGCCCAAACCGCATGCCGCCCGACACCGCGACCGCACGCACGCGGAAGGTGGTCAGGTCGTCCGACAACGTCACCGGCACCACCAGCTTTCCGCTCGGGGGAACCGTCAACGTCGCCGCGTAATAGGGCACGGTCTTGAAGTCCTTGCGCACCATGCGCTTGCTGCCGTTGGCCTCGTCGTCGCCACCGTCACCACCGGGTTCTTCTTCGAGCTCGGAGACGCGGCCGACCACCAGGTTGCGCGAGTCGCGAATGCTGACCGCGCGCTGATTGCGGCGGATGAGCTCGCTGAGCGGATCGAGCGGGCCTTCTTTCGCCAGTGAGAGCACCGCCTCGTCGACCAGCCACAGGGTCACTTCGCCACCGACGGGCTTCTTCTGGTCGTCGGTGAGCGTCACCACGAAGTCGTGCTTGGTACCGGGGCGCGCCAGCTCTGGGTGCTGCACGTTGACGATGACCAGGTTCTTCGTCGGCTCGACCTGAAGATCGAGCGAAGACGCGACGGTGGCCGGCTTGTAGCGCGCGTCGTCGGTCTTCCCTTCACCGAGCCGGCCCCTCATCAGCACCACGTGCATGGGCAGGTTGGGTACGAACCGATCCGTCACGGGCACGTCGATGATCGCCTTGCTGCCGCCGATGTCCTTCCAGAGGTAGCGGTTGCCGCCCGGCTCTTCGATCACCACCAGCGCGCGCGCTGTGGCGAAGGGGCTCTGCACCAGCACGTGCGCGACGTCTCCGGGGGCGTAGCTCTTCTTGTCGGGCTTGAGCTCGAACACCCCATCGCGCGACTTCTGCCAGGACTGCGGCGTCGAGCCCCCGATGTAGAGGTCGGCCGAGAGCGTCTGCACGCGGCCCAGCTTGTCGCGGGCGAACAGCTCGACCACGTACACGCCTGAGTCGGTGATCGCGAACGAGTGCGACGCGGCCTCGGCGGCGCTGGTGAGGATCTTCTCAGCGACCTGAACGTCTTCCTGCTCCGTCTGATACTTCGCCGCGCCCGTCGCGAAGCTCGTCTCGCGCAAGGTCGAGTGCCACACGCGGCGAAAGAGCCGAACGCGGATCTCCTGGCCCTTGATGGGCTTGTCGTCGACGCCGACGGCGAGCACCTCGGGCTTCAGCTCGGTCGCCTTCTCGAGGTAGCGGGGAATCTTGAGGCCGAGCACGAACGAAGGCAGCGCCTTGACTTCGGTCGCGGTGGTGACCGGCTGCTCATCGGGCCCCGTCACGGTCGCTTCGAACCGGTACACGCGCGGGCTGCCGTCGAGATCGAGCTGCGGGTTCATCGTGAGGTCGGCTGCTCCGTTGTCGTCGAGCTCACCCTGCTGCGAGGTGACACCGGGCGCCTGCTGCGAGGCGGGCCGCGCGAACTGCGTGGAGTTGGCGAAGAGATAGCCGGGCAGTCCTTTGGGAACCCAGTCGTACGCCCGCTGCGTGACAGTCCACGCGATGGGCTGGTTCGCCACGTTGCCGCCTGCGTAGTAGCGGGCCAGCGCCTTGACCTTGAACGACTGATCGTTGCGCACGCGCAGCGCGCCGGTGAGCTGCACCTCGAACGTCGGCACGCGGTACGCCTCGATCTTGAAGGTGCGCCGGGCGAGAAATGATTCAGGGTTCTTGTCGAAGAGCGAGAGCGTGTAGTCGCCGGTCGGCACGTCGGCTTCTTTGAACGTCGCTTCCAGGCCACCGAGCAAAGACGTCTTGGCCGTCACGGGATAGGCGGTGCCGTCGGGGCCGATCACCTGAATGCCGAAACGTTTCAAATCTGAAGGCACCCGCAGCTCGCCGCTGACCTTGGTGCGCACGAAGGCCTTGATGAACACGGGCTCGGCGGGGCGGTAGATGCCGCGCTCGGGGAAGATGAAGCCCAGCGTGGTGTCGTTCACCGGAGAAGGGATCGACTTCGCCAGCAGCCACGACAACCACGAGTCGGAGCTCGACCAGTGGTTGTTCGCGAAGACCGGCAGGCGCTCCCGCGGATCGAGCACGAGCACGTCGTCACCCAGGCTCACCGAGACCCGGCTGATTGAATCCCAACCGAGCGGCGCGATGGAGACGCGGCCGTCGGCATCGGCCGTCTGGGTCTGCTCGACCGGGCGCTGGGGCACGCCACCAAGACCTTCGAGCTTCACCGTCGCGCCGCGCACCGATTCACCCGAGTCGAGTGCACGCACGTAGATGACCGCGCGGCCGGTCTCTTCGACCGAGGTGACCGAGAGGTTGGTGATCTGCACGCGCATGTACGTGCGCTGCGCGGCGCCCTTGAGACGGCGCAGGCCGACCAGGTACGTGCCAGGGCGGTTCACGCCCACCACGTCATCGAGCAGCGGCTTCAAGTCGAGGCCGAAGGTGGTGGCGCCCGATTTGTCAGAGAGCGGCAGATCGACCAGCCGTGAGATGAGCGGGCTGCCGAGCAGGCGGATGTGGCGGTTGAGCGTGGTCGAGTCGATGTAGCCGGGCGATGCGGGTACGACCGGTTCTTCACCCGGGAAGGGCGGATCGCTCTGCTCGTCGATCACCACCGGCGAAGCGGGGAAGGGCCAGAGGCCAGGGTGCATCGGGTCGACGCGGTACACGCGCACGTCTGCGCGCGCCTCTCCGTACCCACGCAGCGCGAGGGTGCGCGGCCCCTTCGCTTCCAGCATCGCGGTGCCCTGCTGCCAGGCGAGGAACGGCGTCTTCCATCCGAGGTGGAAGTAGACGTCGGCTGCCTTCACGTCGCGCAGCGGGCGCTGGGCGTCATCGCGAATCGGCGCGCTGGCGAGGCTCAGTTTGTAGAGCGTGTCGGGCACGAACTTGCCGACGAGCTGCACGCGCGAGCCGTACGACTGGAAACGCAGGTCGGGCACGGACGGCTCGAGTCGCACCAGCTTCCGCAGCGCGGTCAAGGTGAGGTCTTGCACCGAGGCAGAGAAGACGAGCTGCGGTTGATCGCCGCGATTGCCGCAAGCCAACGAGAGATCCTTCGGGGTCGACGCGCCACCGATGAGCGGGAACACCGCGTTGCCGCAGCGCACTTCCGTCAGCGTGAAGGGAGTTCGCGTCGCCGCGCGGCCCTGCCAGAGCGTGGTGCCTTCGTTGCCCAGCGCGAGGCTGATGCCCACGACCAGTTGACGGCCCTCGGGCACGTCTTCGTCGAGGGTGACGCTCCACGTCGACGGATCACGGTGTGACGCGCGGGGGAGCGGGGCGAGCGCGTAGCTGTTCACCTTGCGCGAAGGCGAGTCACCCAGGCCGGGGAGGTCGCGGATCTCCAGGGTGAGCATTTTTTTCAACGATGCCACGGGGTACGCCTGAGGGAAGGTCAGGGTGAGCACGCGGAACGGGCGCAGGCCTTCACTGCCCGGTGAAGGCGACATCGCGGAAGGCGCCGACATCATGGTGGTGAGGACTTTGCGAGCGCCGCCGGCTTCCACCGAGAACCGCGCGAGGGCCGGCCACGGCTCTGCGGGGCGGAACTGCAGCGTGCGCTTGTCGACCCAGACGTAGGCACCAGGCCAGTCGGGGGAGAGCTTGAGGCGCTTGGCGCCGTCATCGGCGTTGGCCTTGTCGCCGACTTGATCCGACGAGAAGTAGACCGAGATGGGATCGAACCCGCGCAGGAATTGTTCGGGCAGCAGTGACGTGCCGCCGGCAGCGGGGCGTTGGCCTTGATCGGCGGGGCGGTACTGCGCGTGCGCCGCGGTCGAGCAAAGAAGGAGCGTTGCGAGAAACAGTGCGACAGCCCTCTCCCCGACCCTCTCCCCCGCGGGGAGAGGGAGACAGTTCGTTTTCATCCACGTACTCCGATTGATGGCGTTCATCGGGACACCCCGACTCGGCCGAAGAATTCACGCAGGTACTCTTCCGGCACGTCGTTCTTCTCGCCTGACAACCCCAGCAGCACCGGCTTGAACGCGAGCGGCACCGCGCCCGGCGCCGGGGGATTTCGAACGGTCAGCAGGAAGCGGCCCTTGTCGAGCGCGAGGTACTGATGACAGCCCTCGCCGACGAGCTGATACCCGTCGTTGTAGACCGCGCACTCGAGCAGCTCGCTCTTTGCTTGCACGCCCAGGCCCAGCTTTCCCTTGTTCGCGGTGTCGAACCTGAAGAGCCGCACCTCACCGGGCGCAAGCCAGTCTTCAGCGCTCACACCTTCCGCCAACTGCGTGACCGGATCCGCCGTCCACCGCAACGAGCCCGGCTGCACCCGACCGGCGAACGGACGCACCAACAACCGATACGTGCCAGGCGACAACACCCGCACCAGCTCGCAGCCCGTATCGAGCCCGTCGACGCTCAGCAGATCGCTCCCGCGGAAGAGCCCGCACACGCCGCTCTCTGCCGCGACCCGAACGACGGCCTCTTTATCCAGCACCAGCGTGCGATCGATGCGGCCACTCTGCAGCGGCACCGCCACCGACGAAGTGAGCGCCGCGCCCGGAACGACGGGAAGCTCGATGCCCATGCGCGCCCACCGCTCCCGACCCGGCGTGTGCACCATCGCGCGCAGCGGCCCCACGCCGTGCTCGATGAGCAGCTCTGCGCCCGACTTCGCAGGCACCTTCACCTTGCACGACGCCACGCGCGTGCCGTCGGACAACGCGACGGTGCAACGCAAAGCTCCATCGATCGTCGCCATGCGCTCTGAGTCGTTGGCCGGCACCGAGAGCCGCACGGTGCCCGGCGTACGAGGCGAGTCTTCGTAGAGGCCCGTGAACGCGACGGTGGGCGCACCCCCTTCGAGCAACACGGTGGTGACGTCGGCCTGACCTTCGGGAGAAATCAGCACCACGCTGCCGGCCTGACCGGTCAGCACGCAGCGCCGCAGATCTCCGGTCGGTGCACACAGATCCATCGCGGCACCGGCCTCGTCGATCAACACCGCCCACGCATCCTTCGGCAGGGTGAGCTCGAGCCGCGCGCGGGAGTTCTTCGGCAAGCTGAAGCGGCCCACGTCTTTGAAGGTGACGCGCTTGCGCCCGGTGGTCAGCGCGTCCGCCCGCTCAGGCAGGGTGACGGCGCGGCGCACCAGGCGGGTCTCGAGGTCCTGCTCGCTGGGCGACCACAACCGGCTGGTGGCCTCCGTGCCCGCGCGGCTGGCAGCGAAACACGAAGCGTCGCGGCGTTCGCGCACCGCGCCCGCTTCATCAAACGCACACGACGGGCCGGCACGTTCGCCATGCTGCACGCGCGCTTCGATGAGGAAGATCGACTTCGCGCCCGCCTTCACCACCTGCACGAACGGCTGTCTGCTGAGCGCGAGAGAAACGGCTTTCTCATTCGCGTTCGCGACGTTTTCATCGAGGGGCAGCAGTTGCGGTTTGACGCCGACGCCCGAGAACACCGTCGAGCCGGCTTCCAGCGAGACCTCCGGTCCACACGCGCGCAAGAGGCCGGTCTCCACGCCGCCGATGCAGAAGATCTGCGGGCTGGTGCGGTAGCGCCCGGCTCGCGGAAGGCTCACCGAGCTCGCGCCCTCACCGGACACCGTGCCTGCCGAGGAAGTGGCGATCGGCCGCGTGCGCAACGAGGTGATCACCGCTGCGCTGCCGTCCGTCGTCCACAAGCGCACGCGGAACTTCTGCAACTGCGGACGAACGAGCAGCGTGCAGTCACTGACCCGGCTCTTGCGGTGAATCACGACGCCCTCCGCGGTCTCCAGCGCGCACGACAGCGGCGTCTTGCCCGTGGCACGCACCGAGATCTCCTGCACTGCATCGTTCTGCGCGACGGGGATCGCGAACGACACCACTGAACCTGCCAGCGTGAGCTTGGTGCCTTCGACGAGCGGGCCCTTGTCCTCCACCGGCGGCAGAGAGACGGTCAGCTTCGTCTCGCCGGGCCGCTGGGTCTCGCTCTCCAGCAGCAGCGTGTACTTGCCCTTGAGCACGGGCTCGGCGACGGCACAGTTCCAGTCAGAGCCATTCTCACTGCCCTCGAAGACCAGCCGGCCCTTCTCGTCGAGCAGCCGGCAGCGCACGTCGACTTCACCTTCCGTTCGAAGTCGCAGCGTGCCGTCACGCGGAATCAGCAGCGGGATGATCGACGGAGCGGGCAGGGTGCGCGTCATGCCCGGCAACAACGTCGCGCTGCCGAAGTGCAGTTGGTACGTCACGCCGACATCGCCCCGCGAGTGTTCGGTCAGCAGCTTGTACTGACCTGCGGGCAAGGTGAGCTTCACGCCCGAAGGAGGCGGCGGCGCTGCGCGGGCCTCGGCCACTTCGACCGGAGCCGTCTGCGTCTCTGCTTCGCCTTCACCTTCCGGGTACTCGCCTTCGCTCTGGTACTCACGCTCGGGCGGCGCTTCCTGCTCGCCTTGACCACTCTCCGATTCGTAGGAATCACCTTCTCCGGAATCGGAGGGCTGCATCGGCGGCACCACCTCGACCGCCTTGGGCGCCTTGTCCTTCTCCAGCAGGAAGATGCGGCCCTGCATGCCGCCGGTGAGCACCACGTCGAGCTGCGTCTCGCCCTCGAGGTTGAAGAGAAACTCGTCCTTCCCGTCGGCGCCGAGCTCGGCGGTGTACCAGGTGAAGTATTCGACTTTGTGCGGCTTGTTGCCCTTGAGGGTGATCGCCTCGCGCACCTTGCGCAGTTGCGTGCGGCGCATCGACTCGACCGTGAGCGGCAGCTGCGTCCACAGATAGGTGCCCGCCTTCAGCTCACGCGTTCCCACGCAGGCAGACGGCACGGCTTCGATGGGCCAGCCTTCGGGATCATCGATGCGGCACAACATCGAAGAGCTGCTCTGGCTGCTGGTGCCCAGCTCGTAGCTGCCCTCGAGCTTCACGGTCAGCTTCTGCTGAACGAGGTCGTTCCCCTCGACGCGAAAGTACTGCTCTCCTTCGCCGGTGATGCCTGCGAACTCACGCACCGGCCGCTTCGAGAGCGTCATCGCGCCGCGGCCCTTGCTGCTGCCCGTGGTGGTGGCCGTAAAGAGGTAGCGCCCCTTCTGCAGATAGGTCTGGATGAGGCAGTTGCGGCCCCGCCCCCCGCCTTGGTTCTGCGCCACGCCATCGATCACCGGCGTGCGCAGCCGGCAGTCGGTGGAGAGCAGGCCCTGCGTGGTGACGTTGTAGAGACCCGCGGCCGCCACCTCGAACATCACCGCCTGGGTCTGGTTGACGCCGAAGTCGAAGAAGGACGGCACGTCGGGCGTGATGCGCGCCATCGGCGTGAGCGTCGGCTGGTACGAGACCGGAGAGCTGAGCGCAGGCACCGCGCCCGGCTTCGAGAGAGTCAGGTTGATCGGCTGATCACCAGGGTTGGTGAGCGTCAGCACGTCGTTGGCCGCCGGCACGTTGCAGTCGTTGCCGCTCTTCGGCAGCGCGCCCGCCTTCAAGGCACAGCCGAACGTGCCGCCACCTGAAGCGCGCGCGGTGAGCTTCGAGGTGAAGGCGATGGGAACGGTGAGGGTCTGCTTGCCGTCGAGCTGCAGGTGCAGCGGCTGGCTTTCGGTCAGCGGCAGGGGCTGCACGATCAGGCCGCGCACCGCCACGGTGCCCTGCCGATTGAGCGTGAGCCGGTAGTACGAATTCTCCAGCGCGACGGAAGGGATCACGCAGCCACCCTTCGCCGCGATGGCCTTCGCGCTCGAGTCGCCGTCGGGAGCGATGCTCAACGACTCCACGCCCGAAAGACCGCCGCTGAGCTGGAGTTGGTAGATGCCGGGGTCGAGCGCGAGCAACTCATTGCACTCGGCGCCTTCAGCCTTCGACTGGGTCAGGCGCTTGAGCTTTGCCTGGTCTTCCACCTTGTAGACCTCGCAGGTGCTCTTTCGGCCGCCTTTGGTGGCGATGCGGAACCGCCGCGACGAGAGGCCGACCCGCTGGAAGACGTTGCCGCCTTTGACCTCGAACCAGATGACCGCGCCGCTGTCGTAGTTGAACTCGCGCTCGAGCTTCTCGCCGTCACCGATGCTCGGCACGCTGCGCGCCACGATCGCCGCGAGGTCACCATTGGGGAGCAGCTGCTCGAGCTGACACCCCAGCGGCGCGGAGTCCGTGTCGTTGGGCAGATCGTGCACGCCCACGAAGTAGCTGCCCTTGCTCGCCTGGAAGTCGAGCCGGGTGGTCGATGGCCCGTAGTACCCACCGAACCCAGAGACGGAAGCATCGAACCGATACGGCGCCCACTCGAGGTGACCGCGCGTTCCAGGGGGGCCGCGCACCACGAAGGCGCTCAAACCGTTCCGGCCGTCGAGCACGGTGCTGCACTCGGGGGAAAGCGAGCCCTTCTCGATGCGGCACGAAGCGTACGCAGCACGGACGTTCGCGCGAATGCCCTGCAGCTCGACCGGCGAGGTGGGCGCGGTCTCCAGCGTCATCACGCCGGCGAGATAGTCAGACGGCACCCCGACCGCGAAGACGCCCGAGGAGGGCAGGGTGAAGGCGATGCTGCGCTCGACGGGCCCGGTGCGGAAGCCGGTCTCGACGGTCAGCGAGTCTTCGACCGAGCTGCCGGTGACGGTGGTGGAGTCTCGCCCGTACACGACCAACTGGTACTCACCGGCCTCGAGCTGGCTGTCGAGCCACCACTCGTGCATCGGCTGCCCGGGGCGCGGCGAGAACTGCTGACGCCAGGGCTGAGTCGGCTCGAGCCACTCGCCGTTCTTCCACAACCGCACGTCACCCGCATGGCGGCCCGAGATGCGCACCCAGGGAACGCCGCGCTCCTTCATGGAAATCCAGAAGGTCGCCTGCTGGCGGGGCTTGAGCGTGGTCACCACACCTGAGCCTGGGCTCAACCGGGGCGGGCTCGGGTTGAGCTCTTGAAACGGCGTGGCAAAGAGCGTGACCGGGCCCTTGCCGCGCCGGGGCGACTCGAGGCGGACTTTGTATTGACCTGCGTCGAGCAGCAGATCGACCTCGCAGTTCGCTCCGCCCACGTTGCCGTTGGTGACGAACGGCCCTCGCACGCGGTCGATCACGGTGCATGAGGTGCCCGCTGCGCTGCGCGCCGAGAGGTGGATGGCCGCTGGCGCGTCGAGCGTGAGCAGCACCTCCTGGCGGCCGGTGCCTGGCACCGAAGGCGCTGAAAGAGTCGCTGCATTGACGACGAGGAAATAGAGGGCGGGGAGTACCAGGGCCATCGGGTGCGGACCGTAACAGCAAGGGTTGGGCCGCCCGGTCTTTCTCAGCGAGGGGGTGGTGCGCCTGCCGCGAGCGTGAGGTCAACCAACCGCAACCTGTCTCCTTCTCCCTGCGCCAGCGGGGAGAGGGTCGGGGTGAGGGGCCGTACGGAGCGCGGCGTCGGGCCGATTCAGAAGATCAGGCCGAGCGAAACCGTCGGGCCTCCGGTCGGCTCGACGATGGGGCGATCGGCACTGCGAGACGTGTCGACCCAACGCGCGCGGTACCCACCCCGCGCCTCGAAGATGAGCAGCCGCGCGACCAGCTCAGCGCGCGCATCGACCTGCTGGAAGCCGATGGGCGTGTAGATGACCCCGCCCTCGATCGAGACGACGGGAATGCCAAAGCGCATGGTCGCGCCCACCGACGGGCCGAAGCGCGCCTCACGAGCGGTGCTCACCGCGCTCATGCCACCGAGCACGCGAATGCGGCTGTAGCTGGTCGCCCAGACCGAGGCGCCCAACAAGCCGTTCCAGTAGGAGGTCTCGGTCAACGCGTCGCTCAGGCTGATGGGCGTCACGCCGCCTTGATCCCAACTGAAGAGAAAGCTCAGCCGCTTGACGTCGAGCTCACCTCGCAGGCCGATCAGAAACTCCCCCCCGGTCTCGCCATTTCGCGCGCGCATCGGCAGGATCGTGGTGGCCAACGCGCGCACCGTGAACGTGTCGTAGGTCTTCCTTTTCTCGTCTGCGGTAGCCCAGTCGCGTTCCTCGTGGTCGGTTTGGGTGCCGCTGCGATCGACCTCGCCACCGGATCGCGCGGCCCGATCCCTCGCTGCCTGCTTTAAGGCCGCTTTGTCTTGAACGGTTTGATCAGGACTCGACGGCGCTTGCACTTCCTGCTGTGGGGCCAACGGCGTCGCAGGCCCCACGGGCACTTCGGGGAAGCCAAGCGACAAAGACGCGACGATCACGAGAATGGAGAACATCACGGTCGGGTAATGAGCCGCGGCCCGCGCTCACACTGCCCAACAAGCCCAGCACCCACACGGAGTGCCGAGGAGCACCCGCATCGGGGGATGCCGCGCCTGGGGCGACCTTGCCCCGGTGTGCATCGGATCGGGCCGCGGTGTCCCAGCTCACAGCGCACCGCTGCTTCAGGATCCCCAGGCACGCCTGATGCTCAACGGTGCGCGAAGGGAGAAATAACCATGAAGGCAGTCGTCTACGAGGGACCCCGAAAGGTCTCAATCCAAGAAGTACCGGACGCGAAGATCGAAGCACCGACCGACGCGCTAATCCGGATTACCTCCACCAACATCTGCGGTTCTGACCTCCACATGTACGAGGGCCGGACCAGCATGGAGAAGGGCAAGGTGCTCGGACATGAAAATCTGGGCGAGGTGACCGAGGTCGGCGACGCCGTGGTGCGCGTGAAGGTGGGCGACCGGGTCTGCCTGCCTTTCAACATCGCCTGCGGTTTCTGCCGCAACTGCGAGAAGGGGCAGACGGGCTTCTGTCTGACCACCAACCCGGGCAGCGCCGGAGCGGCCTACGGCTACGCCGAGATGGGCCCCTACAGCGGAGGTCAGGCGGAGTACCTGCGCGTGCCCTTCGCTGACTTCAACTGCCTGCGGCTGCCGGAAGACGCCGAAGAGAAGGAGGACGACTACGTGATGTTGTCCGACATCTTCCCGACCGGTTGGCACGCGACGCGGTTGGCTCAGCTCCAGCCCGGAGAGTCGGTGGTGGTCTACGGCGCGGGGCCGGTGGGCTTGATGGCCGCGTACTCGGCGACGCTCCAGGGGGCGCGGCAGGTGATGGTGGTCGACCGCCACCCTGACCGACTCAAGCTCGCCGAGCAGATCGGCGCGGTGGCCATCAACGACTCGCAAGAAGATCCGGTCGAGCGCGTGATGGATCTCACCGACGGCGTCGGCGCCGACAAGGGCTGCGAGTGCGTGGGTTGGCAAGCGCACGATCCCGGCGGCAAAGAAGTGCCCAACGACACCATGAACAAGCTGGTGCAGTCGGTGCGCGCGACGGGCGCGATCGGTGTGGTGGGCGTGTTCGTGCCGGAAGATCCCAGGAGCCCCGACAAGCTGATGAAGGAGGGCCGCATCGCCTTCGACTTCGGCAGCTTCTTCTCGAAGGGGCTGCGGCTGGGCACCGGCCAGGCGAACGTGAAGGCGTACAACCGCGAGCTGCGCGATCTGATTCACGCGGGCAAGGCCAGCCCCTCGTTCCTCATCTCGCATCGGCTCGGGCTCGACGAAGCCCCCGACGCGTACTCGCACTTCGACAAGCGCGAGAACGGGTGGACCAAGGTGGTGCTCAAGCTCGCCGCTTAACGAACGGACACCGGTCCTCCTGAGCAGGAACCGGCTTCGCCAGCGAATTCTTGCCGAAGAACAACCGGTCCTCCTGAGCGAAGTCGAAGGAGCACTTCCTCCTCGCGCAGCAAGTGGCATCTCGACTTCGCTCGATGCGAACGGTG
>JAYVFP010000082.1:0-16319 GCA_043773025.1 Archangium sp. | reverse complement strand
CGGAGTCGAGGGATTACCTCGCCTTCGGGCGGTAAGTGCCCCCTCGACTGCGCTCGGGGAGACCGGTGATTGGAGTCATTTCTATTTCGGCCAACCCTCTCGGGGAGACCGGTGATTGGAGTCATTTCTATTTCCGCCAACCCTCTCGGGATAAACGGTGGGCTCGACTGCTCTCGGGTGGAACGGTACAGGGTGACGACGTATGGAAGTCGCCGAGCACCGGGAAGTCTGTTTGCGTTGTCGCCGGCCGCGCGTCGTTTGCTGGTGCTCCGCGGTGACGCAGGTGCCGAACCAGACCCGCGTGGTGTTCATTCAGCACCCGCGTGAGGCGAAGGTTCCCATCAGCACGTGCCGCATGGCGCACCTGTCGCTGCCCAACTCAGAGCTGCACGTCGGCATCACCGCGGTCGGCAACAAGTCGCTCGAGGCGCTCTGCGCGAAGCCGGGGGTCGCGGTGCTCTTCCCCAGCGAATCGGCCACCGACGTCGACGCGCTCACCGTACCGCCCGAGACGCTGGTGGTGGTCGACGGCACCTGGTCGAACGCGAAGAAGGTGGTCGAGAAGTGCCCGCTGCTCTCCAAACTTCCGCGCCTCAAGTTCTTCCCCGATGCGCCCGGCAACTACCGCATTCGCAAAGAGCCCGAAGCGCACTGCCTGGCCACCATCGAGGCCACCGCCTTCGTGCTCGGCCGGTTGGAGAAGGCGCCCGCACGCTTCACGCCGATCCTCACGGCGTTCGACGCGATGGTCGAGAAACAGCTCGACTACATCCGCGAGAACCCGAGCTCCACGCGTCACAAGAACCGCAAGCAGCGCAACACGGTGAAGCTCGACCCCACCGCGGTGCTGCGAAACCGTGAGCTGGTCGTCGTCTTCGGAGAAGCGAACGCGTGGCCTCTGTGCGATCCCAACCGGCCTCTCCCCGACGCTCCTGAGCTCGTGCAGTTGGTCGCTGAGCGCGTGTCGACCGGTGAACGTTTTGAGCGCTTGCTCAAGCCGGTGCGGCCGCTGGGGCCGCGCGTGCCCAGACATCTCGACATGATCGCCGAAGAGATCGGCTGGGCGGAGAGCCGCGAGTCGGTCATCGCGGAGTGGAAACAGTTCATCCGCCCAGGCGACCTCCAGCTGGGCTGGGGCAGCTTCTGCCGCGATCTGCTCGAGCTCGAAGGCGCCGCGCCCGGAGAATTCGTGAACCTGCGCAGCGTGATCGCCCGCATCGTCGATGGTTCACCGGGCAGCGTCGAAGAGCTCGCGCAGTCGCTGGGCGTCACGTTGCCCGAGGGAAAGGGCCGCGCGTTGCGACGGCTGATCTCGCTCGCGTTCGTCACGCGCGCGACGATGGAGGGCCGCATCGCACCTCCGCGCCTGAAGAACCACCGTTGACCTGCTCAGACGGGCTAACGACACTCCGGCCATGCGCATTCGCACCTGGCTGTTGTCCGCGGCCTTGCTGACAGTCGGTTGTGAAGGCGTCATCGGGCCGCTGGGCTCCACGGGCTCCACGGGCGTCGACGGCGAAGAGGCCATCATCCCGGATCCCACGGTCTATGTGCCGCCCGAGGTCGCGTGTGACCTCGGGCAGTTCCCCGACGTGCGCCTCGAAGAAGCCGCGGGTGTGTTCGCCAGTGACGTCTACCCGGCGATGGTCAGCGGCCAGAGTCAGTGCGTGTCGTGTCACTCGCCTTCAGCCAATCGCCGCTTCACCGTGACTTCTGACGCGACCGAAACTTTCTACCAGGTGCGTGGTGCGGGTTTCTTCGCAGATAACCAGGGCTCGGTGCTCGCGCGGCTGATCAACACCGACGACCGCGTGCGCATGCCGCAAGGGGCCCCGGCGTTTTCTGACGCGACGGTGCGGGCCGTGGCGAAGGTCGGCTGCATGATCAAGGCGTTCGAGGCCGGTGGGGGCACCGCAGCCGACGAGCAGTTCCCGCCCGAGCTGCTGCTCCCGTACAGCGGGCAGGCGATCAACTCGTACGACAACCCGTTCCTCAACTACGGGCAGCTCAAGGCGAAGGTGAAGTCTGTCTTCAACGACGAGTGGGTGCGTACCGGGGCCGATCAGTTCGAGCGCAACATCGGCTTGTTCGGAGGCGTGAACTTCACCACGCACTTCGTGGAAGCCCGCGTGGCGACCCCTGACTTCCTGCTGGGGATGGACTCGCTGGCGCCTGACGTGTGTGGTGCCGCGGCGACCGCGGGCACGGGGCCTTTCGCGGGCCTCACGTTGACCACGCCGGTAGTCGATGTGCCCGCGCAGGCGAGCACCACCGTGCAGATCGAGTCGCTCACGCCCAGCCCCGCCACGGGCGCAGGCAACGCCTCGACCAACCCGGCCGGCTACTTTTGCTACACGAACTGCACCTTCGCGACGCCGTACAATCTGGTCGCCCCGGGCACGTATCGCGTCACCGTGCGCGGCAAGCCGACCCTCGATGCCGAGCTGGGCGCGCCTCAAGTGCGCGTGCAGCTGGGCGCCGCTGCGGGCCAAAGCTCGCTGACCTTCTCGAACCCCGCGGCCTACGAAGACAAGAGCGTCGACGTGGTGGTGACGGCCACCGGCATGAGCTCGGTGTCGGTGAACTTCTTCAACGACGGCAGCTCGCCCAGCGGCGGCGATCGCAACCTCTACTTCGACTCCATCACGGTGGTGGGTCCCCTCGGCGCAGGCACGGGCACCACGCGCGCTGACGGGGCGAAGCAGAAGGTAGGCTCGCTCTACCAGCGCATGGTCTACCGCCCGCCGAACACAGCTGAGCTGAGCGCCACGTACGACCTGCTCAAGGATCTCTCGACGCTGGGCACGCAGGGCAGCGCCTGGAGCGGCGTGTGCGAGGCGCTCATGCGCCACCCCGACTTCCTCTTCACCATGCCGCCCGAGGTGGAGAAGCTCACCACCGCCGCCGCCAAGGATCCGTTGCGGTTGGTGGCGCTCACGCAGCGGACGCTGGGCAGGCCCCCGACCGCCGCCGAGTTCACCGCGCTGGGCGCCAACGGTTTCCCCGCGATGATCGATCAGGTCTTCGCGAGCCCCGACTTCCGCAAGTATTACTTCAACCGCATTCAGCTGCGCATCGAGAGCCAGGGCACGCCCCAGTCTGACGAGCCTGCGCGGTTGTGGACCTACGTCACGCTCAACGGCCGCAACTTCGAAGAGGTGCTCACCGCCGAGTACACCGTCGACGAGCAGTTCGTGCAGCAGCCGCGGCCCGCCGAGCACGGCAAGACCGGCCTGCTGACGGCGCGCGGGTACCTGAACAACAAGCCCGGCCTGCCGCACTACAACTTCCCGGCGCGCGTGCTCTCGGGTTTCATGGGCACGGTCTTCGAAGTGCCGCCCGAGGTGTTCGACCAGCGCGGCACCGCCACGGCGACCTCCACCGTCGATCCGCAGAGCGTCTGCTTCTCGTGCCACCAGCTGCTCACGCCGCTCGCGCATCAGCGGCTCAGGTGGAGCGACGACGGCGCGTACCTGCCCAGCGGCATCGATGACAGCGATCGCGAGCTCGTCGCGAACTACCCGTACAAGGGCGTGGGACTCGAGGCCTTCACCACCAGGGCCGTGAAGAAAGAGCCCTTCGTGCGCCGCATGATCAACACCCAGGTCAGGCTCATGATGGGCCGCGAGCTCCGCGCGCAGACCGATGAGCGCGGGCTCTACAAGCAGCTCTGGGACACCACGTTTGCCAACGGCGGCGACATGCGCACGGTGCTCAAAGCCATGGCTGCTTCACCGAACTTTCAGGGGGCGCCATGAAGCGTCGTTCGTTTCTCCAGGGAGCAGCAGCGGGTGGCGCCATCGGCGTGCTCGACTGGCTCGGCTTCTTTCGCAGCTTCGGCGTTCCGGGCACCTCGAAGTCGTTGGGCATCGCGCGCGCGGTCGCTCAGACGATGGAACCGAAGTTTCTCGTGATGTGGTTTCAGGAGGGCGGCTGGGACAGCTATTCGATGTTCAGCCCGCTCGACACGCCGCAGCACGCGACGCTCGCCATTCCCGCAGGCACGCTCAACCCCACGCCTTCGTGGTCGAATCAGTTCTACCGGCCCAAGAACTACGGCGTCGACGCGGCGCACTTCGCGGTGCCCAGGACGCAGGGCAACATCAACTACGGCTACCTCGCCGCTGACGGGCTCCCGCTCTTCAACGACATGGCGGTGGTCTCGTCGCACGTGGGCAACACCTTCCACTCCGGTGGCCGGTGGGATTACCAGTACGGAAAGTACCCCTCGTACGCGGCGCTGACCGCGGTGCGTGGCCCGACCGAGCGGACGTTGATGCAGGCCTTCGCCGAGACGTACGGCGCGAACTACCCGATGGCCAACGTGAGCTGGCACCGCTGGTTGTCAGACGGTGAGCTCGAAGAAGCGAACTACCCGGAAGGCACCGGCTACTACGAGAAGCTGGGGCCCGCGTACGCGCACACCGTCTATGGCCGCACGCCCGCCGAGATGCGCAACCGGCTCTCGCAGCTGGGCAACGTGACGGCAGGCGCCCGCACCGCGCGCATCCGCACGTTCGTCGACGACCTGCATCAGAATTTCATCGCCGAGCACAACGGCGAGTCGGTGGCGGCCTTCAGCTCGGCGGTCGACATCTACAAGCAGCTCACCTCGGGCACCGGCGTCATCGTCAACCCGGGCACGCTCTTCACCGACCCCGCCTTGCGCGCAGAGTTCAACGTCACCGCGGCCGACGAGGCGACCAACTCCACCTCGGTCAACGGCAACCCGGCGCGCTCGAAAGACAGCCCGAACGTCAACGTGCAGGCGCTGATGGCGTACGAGCTGATGACCAAGGGGCTCTCGCTCGGCTTCTGGATCGAGAATCGCCAGATCCGCGGCTACGACACGCACCAGGACCGCCGCGGCATCTTGAACAACGACGGGCAGCAGGATCAGCTGGGCCAGCTGCGACGCGACCTGTGGGATCCGCTCAAGGCCTTCGCCACCAAGCTCAAGAACACGCAGTTCGGCACCAGCGGCAAGTCGTATTGGGATCTGACCACCATCGTGCTGGCTTCCGAGATGGGGCGCACGATTCAAGGCGACGTGGCGACCATTCTGGCCTCCACCGATCCCGACGCGACCAAGTACACGAAGATCCTGGAGCAGGACTGCTGCCAGCACTGGAAGGTGAACTCGGTCGCGTTTTTAGGGGGCACCGTGCAGGGCAACCGGCAGTGGGGCCGCGTGGGTACCAGCAGCCTCGAGGGCATTGCGCTGCTCCCCAACGGCACGATGGATCCCGCCTACGACCCGACCACCGGTGTGCTCACCGGCACCAAGGACGCGACCTCGGTGGTGCCCAACGCGGGCCACGTCTACGCGACGGCGCTGCACCTGACGGGCATCAACCCCACGGGCAAGGGCAAGAACAAGGAACCGCCGCTGGCTTTCATCAAGAAGCCCTGAACTGCCGGCCTTCGGGTGGGCACCAGCTCCGTGCATGAGTGACGGCGTGGACTTTTTTGGCTATTCGCCTCGGAGTCTCTTCAGAGGAGCTCCGTGAGCGAACGAGTTGCGATCATTGGTCTGGGTTACGTGGGGCTCCCCGTCGCGTTGGCCTTCGCGCGGAAGTTCCCGGGCTCCATCGGCTTCGACATCAACGTGGAGAAGGTCAAGGAGCTGCGCTCTGGCCTCGACCGCACCGGCGAAGTGCCCAAAGAGGTGCTTCAGGCCTCGACCCTCGAGATGACCTGGGATCCCGAGGCCCTCAAGAAGGCCACCTTCTTCGTGGTGGCCGTGCCCACGCCGGTCGACTCGACCAACCGGCCTGATCTCACGCCGGTGGTGAAGGCCAGCCAGACCGTGGCGCTCGCGCTCAAGAAGGGCGACGTGGTGGTCTACGAGAGCACGGTCTACCCCGGCGTCACCGAAGACGTGTGCGGGCCGATTCTGGCAAAGCTGTCCGGGCTGACCCAGGGCGCCGACTTCAAGCTGGGCTATTCGCCCGAGCGCATCAACCCGGGCGACAAGCTGCACACGCTCGAGCGCATCATCAAGGTGGTCTCGGGTGAAGACGCGGGCACGCTGGACCGCGTGGCTGCGACCTACGGCGCGATCATCGAGGCGGGCGTGTTCAAGGCCGCCAGCATCAAGGTCGCCGAGGCGGCCAAGGTGATCGAGAACACCCAGCGCGATCTGAACATCGCGTTGATGAATGAGCTGGCGTTGATCTTCGACCGCATGGGCATTCGCACGCGCGACGTGCTCGCGGCGGCCGGCACCAAGTGGAACTTTCTCAAGTTCAGCCCGGGCCTGGTCGGTGGTCACTGCATCGGCGTCGACCCGTACTACCTGACCACCAAGGCGGAAGAGCTCGGCTACCAGCCGCAAGTGATCCTCGCGGGCCGCCGCATCAACAACGAGATGGGCCCCTACGTCGCGCAGCGCACCGTGAAGCTGCTGGTGCACGCGGGGCTGCCCGTGAAGAACGCGCGCGTCGGCGTATTCGGCCTCACCTTCAAGGAGAACGTGGCCGACATCCGCAACTCCAGGGTTCCTGACATCATCAAGGAGCTCAAGGAGTTCGGCATCGAGGCCAAGCTCACCGATCCCTACGCGGATCCTGCAGAGACGAAGCACGAGTACGGGCTGGGGCTGACCCCGCTCGACGAGCTGAAGGATCTCGACGCGCTGATCCTCGCGGTCTCGCACCAGCAGTACGTGGGTGAAAAGCTCAGCTTCCTGGTCGATCGCATCAAGCCCGGCGGCGTGCTGGTCGACGTGAAGAGCGCGCTCAACCCGGCGGAGATCGCCCCTGGCCGCGTGAGTTACTGGTGCCTCTGATCGAGACGAAGGCGACGTGGTTGGTGACCGGCGGCGCGGGCTTCATCGGCTCGCACCTGGTCGAGACCCTGCTGCGTGAAGGCCAGCGGGTGGTTGCGCTCGACAGCCTGGTGACCGGTTACCAACGCAACCTCGATGACGCGGTGAGGCGGGCGGGCGAGGGCGCGGCGTCTCGCTTCACTTTCCAACGAGGCGACATCACCTCGCCGGACCACTGCCAGGCCGCGTGTGCTGGCGTCGACTACGTGCTGCATCAGGCCGCGCTGGGTTCGGTGCCGCGCAGCATCGCGCTCCCGCTCGACAGCCATCGGGCCAACGTCGACGGCTTCGTGAACATGTTGATCGCCGCGCGCGACGCGAAGGTCAAGCGCTTCGTGTTCGCCTCGAGCAGCTCGGTGTACGGCGATGATCCCACGCTGCCCAAGGTCGAGTCGCGCACCGGGCGCGTGCTCTCTCCGTACGCGGCGACGAAACACATCAACGAGGTCTACGCCTCGGTGTTCCAGCGCACGTACGGCATCGAGACCATCGGGCTGCGCTACTTCAACGTCTTCGGACCGCGGCAGGATCCGAACGGCGCGTACGCGGCGGTGATCCCCCGGTGGATGGCGGCGCTGGTCGAAGAGCAGCCCTGCCTCATCAACGGTGATGGCAGCACCAGCCGTGATTTCTGTTTCGTCGCCAACGCGGTGCAGGCGAACCTTCGCGCGGCGTTGACGCAGGTGCCTGGCGCGACCGACTCCGTCTACAACGTGGCGGTCGGTGGAAAGACGAGCCTGCTCGAGCTCTACGAGCTGATTCGGGCGCGGCTGGCGAAACAGCGTCCGTCGATCGCGGGGTTGGAGCCGGTGTTTCAGCCGTTCCGCGCGGGCGACATCAAGGACTCACAGGCCGACATCAGCCGGGCGCGGGAAAAACTCGGGTACGCCCCGACGCATACCGTCGCGCAGGGTATGGATGAGACGGTCGCTTACGTCACTTCGGGGAGCTGAAAAAAAATGAGGATCGTCGTCACGGGTGGCGCTGGGTTCATCGCTTCGCAGATCGTCGATGCCTATCTGGCGCTGGGGCATGAGGTGTTGATCGTCGACGACCTCTCGACCGGCGATCGGAAAAACCTGAACGGAGCGGCGCGCTTCGTGGAAGCCGACATCAGGGCTCTAGCGGCGGCCAGCGAGGTGGAATCGTTCAGGCCTGAGGCGCTCAACCTGCACGGCGCGCAGATCGACGTGCGGAAGTCGGTGGCCGACGTGCGCCTCGATGCGGATATCAACGTCGGCGGTACGATCAACATGGTCGAGGCCGCGCGGCGGGGTGGGGCGCTCACGCGGGTGATCTACGCGGCGTCGGGTGGCTCGATGTACGGCGACAGTCAGGTGCTGCCGACTCCCGAGACCGAGCCGCCGGCGGGCGTCTCTCCGTACGCGGTCTCCAAGTTCTCAGGTGAGCTGTACCTGTCGTGCTTCAAGGCGATGTACGGCCTGCACTACGTGGCGCTGCGGTACGCGAACGTCTACGGGCCGCGGCAGAACCTGCACGGTGAAGCCGGCGTGGTGGCGATCTTCGCGGAGCGGTTGCTGCGCGGTGAGTCGTGCACCATCTACGGCGACGGCGGCCAGACGCGCGACTTCGTGTACGTGGGTGACGTGGTGGATGCGAACGTGAAGGCGCTCACCACGGAGTATTGCGGTGGGGTGAACATCGCGACCACCACCGAGACCGACGTGAACCAGGTGTACGCGCTGCTCGCGAAGAATCTCGGGGTGGCGACTCCGCCGAAGTACGGGCCGGAGCGGCTCGGTGAGCAGCGGCGCAGTGTGCTCGCAAATGGGAAGGCCAAGCAGGTGCTGGGCTGGTCGCCGCAGGTCGACGTGGCGCGGGGTATGGCGCAGACGATCGCGTGGTACCGAGAGCACCGGCAGTAGGGCTCAGTTCACTTGCTTCCTCGATGGTGGGCGGTGAGCGAAGGGTTCTGTATCGGGCAAGGTCGAGCAGGCCTCTCGGCGCGAGGGTGGCTGCACTTGGTTCTCCCCTCGCCCCGCTGGGTCGTTCCCGTGCGACTCGCTGCCATTGATACGCGATAACCCGAATTTTTTAGGGTTATCGCGTATCGTCGGCAAGTGATTGAGAAACCGTCCCCGCTCGGGTTCATCTTCCAGCACTCGGCCTTCCGTCTCGACGAGTTGGAGGAGGCGTATCGGGCGATGCGTCGACCTGTCTCCAACGCTCGAAAGGTCCTCGAGTATCACGTAGCGAGCGGCCGGCTCGTGAACGTGCGCCGCGGGGTCTACGCGAGCATGGAGTTCGTCGACCCGTGGCTGCTCGCCTCCAAGATGGCGAAGGAGGTTGTCATTTCTCATGACGGAGCACTCTCGTTTCACGGTCTGACGGGGATGGACCATCGAGTGACTTACATGACCACGGAGCGAACGACGGGCGCGGTCTACCAGGAGATGATCTACGCCCCGCTGCGCGTGACCGAGGACCGCCTGCTCAGCTCGAAATGGGATCCCTTCGAGCGTGAGGCGCAACCGATCCGCGTCACTTCGATCGCGCACACGCTGGTGGATTGTTTGTCGTTGCTCGATCGCTCACCGGAGCCCCTCGAGTTGTTGGGGATCTTCGTTCAAAGCGCAAAGTCCGCCGACGCCGACGCGATGATCAGGCACGCGCACTCCTTCGAGAGTCCGCTGCTCGTCACGCGCCTGGCCTTCTTCATGACATGCGCACGATTCGACCTCCACAAGGCACAGTGGGAAGAGCTCGCTCGCCGGGGCGTGCAGAACGCGACGTACTTTCTTCGCAGCGCACGAACCAAAGACGACTGCCACGTGCCGCGCTGGAAGTTGATCGTGCCTCCTGATCTGCATCAGTGCTGGCTGAACGTTCACTGACCCGAAGCGCGCGTCCCGTGAGATGAACCCGTCTGGAGCCGAGAGGCCCGATCGTTTCGGGCTTCGCAGGCAGCAACCCGCAAGCACCACCTTCATCAAGGCGAAGTCACACCTCCTCAGACAGTGTGTTCGTGGAGCTTTCCGTCGCCTGCTTTCCGAGCGAAGCTGCGCGCTCTTTCGAGGGCAGTCTGGCCCCACACCTGGAGTCTTCTGATGAACCACGCACGCCACATCTTTGCCTTCTCTGCCGCAGCGATCATCGGGGCCTTCGTCGGGTGTGCAGCCACCCCTCCGGCGTGTTCTCCTGCGACCTGTTCAGGCTGCTGTGATGCGGCGGGCACGTGCCAGGCCGGCGCGAGTCAGTTGGCGTGTGGCAACCAGGGCAACGGCTGCGTGTCTTGTCAGGCTGGCAACGTCTGTGAGTTCGGCACCTGCCGCACCGGTGGCACCTCGGGCGGTGGCGGAGGATCGACGGGCGGCGGCAGCGGCGGCGGCGCGGGGGGGGGCGGTACTGGCGGATCCACGGGGGGCGGCAGCGGCGGTGGCTCGACCGGTGGAGGCAGCGGCGGCGGCTCGACGGGTGGCGGCAGCGGCGGCGGTTCTTCGGGCGGTGGTGGCGGCGGCGTGCCCATGTTCGATGCAGGCACGGTCGTTCGCCCCGACGGCGGCATGCTCACGCCTCCGACCATCGCGCTCACCTTCGCCGATGACTGCGGCGCGGTCACCAACTGCCCGGGCAACGAAGTCGACGCGTGGGCCTATGCGACGGGTTGCATCGACAACTCCGCCTTTTCACGCGTGACGGCGGCTGCGATGTCCTTCGGCTGCACCGCGACGGTCACCAACAAGAACGGCGCGATCTCCGGCTCGGTCGTCTTCGATGGCACCGCCGTTCACCGCGCCGTCGTGGGCCAGGTGAACTTCACGCTGTCGGCCGGCTCGCCCTGCAGCAACGCCTTCGTCTGCAACGCGATCCCCGGCCAGCTCGCCACCTACGGCATCACCGGCACCTGCGCGGTCGTCGCCACCGAGTGTGTCTGCAACCTGACCTTCGACATCGGCCAGAGCGGCTCGCAGAGCTATACGTACAACGCAGGCCAGCTGACCACCGCGGGCCCCACCGAGACCTACGACAGCTGCATCAACGGCTCTGTCCTGAGGTACCGCGAGACGACCGACGGGGGCATCCCCGGCGTCTTCTCCCTCTCGAAGTAAGCCCGCACCTTTCCCCCGGAGTCACCCATGCTGTTCATGTCCTTCGTCGTCGCAGCGATCACCGCTGCTGAACCTTGTGAAGCACCGCGAGTGCGCGACACGGCGCCCCTGGTGGCTGCGATGGCTCAGGACAAGGTGCTCGGGCTGACCTTCACCAAGGCAGCGGGTCTCTGCGCCGAGCGTGGTGATGCGTGCGACCAGGCGCGCCTCGAGTGCACCACCATGCTCAACAGCACCATTCAAAAGCAGGTGGGCTTCGACGAAGGCCAGTGGCTGCGCGACATGCTGCTGCCCTACAACGGCGCGAGCTACCCGATGACGCGCACCTTCGGGGCCGCCACCATCGCCAGTGACGCCTCGTGCAACATCGACCTCGATGCACTGTCCGCGGCAGGTCAGCGCCGCATGGTGCAGGCCACGCGCCGCGACACGATCTTCCAAGAGTACAACCTCTACGCGCGGTGGACGCAGACGCAGCTCCAGAAGTGCAAGGAGCGCGTGGCCAACGACGAAGTGAAGTCAGCGCAGACGAAGGCCGAGTCGGAGCGCCTCGCCGCCGCCGCAGCAGCCATCGGCGCCACCGAAGCCATCAAGCTCAAGGCGGCGCAGGATGCCGTTGCAGCAAAGACCGAAGCCGACAAACGTGCCCTCGCTGCCGCTGACGCCGAAGCGCGCAAGCAGAAGGAGCAGCGAGACTTCGCCGACCGCGAGATCAAACGCCGCGACGAAGCCGAGCAGCGCACCCGTGACGAGCGCGAGCAGGAAAAGCGCTCAGCCGAAGCGAAGGCGCTCAAGGCCGAAGAAGAGCGCAAGAAGGAGCGCGCCGACGGCGAGCAGCAGCGCCTCAAGGAGAAGGCCGAGACGGAAGCCAGGCTCGACAAGCAGAAGGAAGACGCCGCGCTGGCCCAGAAGTCGGCCGAAGAGAAGAAGCTGGTGACCGAACGCGACGCGAAGGTGGCCCAGCAGCGCACGATGAAGACGCAGCTCGTCACCGAGGCTGAAGCGAACTTCAAGCGCGCGAAGGACGAGGAGCTCCTCAAGAAGCAAGCGGCGGTCGACGCCGTGAGCCTGAGCCCCGCCATCGCTCAAGCCGCCGTCACAGAAGCGGCGCAGGCAGAGAAGGCGCGCATCGATGCCGAGAAGCGGCTCTTCGAGGCCAAGCAGAAGGCCGACGCGATCGTGATCGACGACTCGTTCGAACGTTCGGTGGGCAGTGTGTTGATCGCAGGTGGCGGCAGCGGGCTCGACACGGGGTTCGGCCTCGGGGTGATGGCCGGCGCGCACTTCGGGTTCTGGGGCACGGCGCCACCCGAAGGCATGGCCTCGGGGTTCGAGCTTCGTCTCTGGGGCCGTTACCTGGCCAGCGTCAGCGGCACCCCCACCTCGTCCTTCGATTCGTTGCTCACCGCCCGCTACTTCTTCGGCCCCGTCGCCGTCGGTCTGGCAGGTGAGCTGCGGGTGCTCGACCCCGCGCAGTCGACCGCCGTGGCTCCCGCCGCGGTGCGGGGTGGGGCCGGCCCCGCGTTGGGCGTCGCTTTCCTTGATCGCCACGAGACGCGCGTGCTGCTCGGGGTCAACTACCTGCCGCTGGGCAACACCATCGACGGCGTGCGCTTCGTGGGCGACTTCGAGGTCAGCTACAAGTTCTTCACCCTGCACGTGGTCGGCGGCTCAGCCACCAAAGCCGCGGGTGGGCTCTCCTGGCAGATCGGCGCTTACGCCGGGGTGCGCGCCGCCTGGTGAACGTTACGAGATGACCTGCCCAGGCTGGTCGAGCTCGTCCAGAAGCACTGAGCCGATATTTGCGCCTCGTCGATGGAAGGGAGTAGGGGTCTCCCCGCGATGGCGACCGTGATGTCAGGCAAGAAGTTCCCGCACCCCTTCCTCCCCGTCTCGCGTGCCGATCTCGAGGCGCGCGGCTGGGAGCAGTGCGACATCGTCATCATCAGCGGCGACGCGTACGTGGATCACCCCGCGTTCGGGCCCCCGCTCATCGCGCGTTTTCTGGAAGGCCGTGGCTTCAAGGTCGGCCTCCTCGCGCAGCCCGACTGGCAGTCGGCCGAGCCGTTCAAGGCGCTGGGCAAGCCGCGTCTCTTCTTCGGGGTCGCCGCCGGCAACATGGACTCGATGCTGAACCGGCTGACGGCTCAGAAGAAGAACCGCAGCGAGGATCAATATTCGCCCGGGGGGAAGACCGGCTGCCGGCCCGATCGCGCCACCCTCGTCTACGCGCAGCGCTGCCGCGAGGCGTACCCCGACGTGCCGGTGGTGCTCGGCGGCATCGAAGCCTCGCTGCGCCGCATCGCGCACTACGACTACTGGAGCGACAAGCTGCGCCGCTCGATCCTCCTCGACGCGAAGGCCGACCTGCTGGTGTTCGGCATGGGTGAGCGGCCCATCTGGGAGATCGCCGACCGGCTTCATCGCGGTGAGAAGGTCGGGCAGCTGCGCGACATTCGCGGCACGGCGTTCCTCATCAACGACGAAGAGGTCAAGAAGCACGAAGCCGATCCCGCGGTGAAGGTGGCTGATCGGAAGACGGTCGTGTTGCCCAGCTTCGAAGAGGTCTCCGCGGATCCCATTGCCTTCGCGCGCATGACCGGGGCCTTCCAGCGTGAGACCAACCCCGGCAACGCGCGCGCGCTGGTGCAGCGTCACGGTGCACGAGGCGTCTTCTTCAACCCGCCTGCGTTCCCGTTGGGCGACGGTGAAGGCGACACCTCGAAGGGCCTCGCCAACGTCGCGATGGATGAGCTGTACGATCTGCCGTTCAACCGCGCGGCGCACCCGATGTACGGCAGCGAGGGCATTCCCGCGTTCGAGATCGTCAAGCACTCGGTGGTGCTGATGCGCGGCTGCTTCGGCGGCTGCACGTTCTGCTCGATCACCGAACATGAAGGTCGCGTCATTCAGAACCGCTCGGCGGGCAGCGTGCTGCGCGAGATCCGCCAGATGCGCCGCATGGGCGACTTCCGTGGCACCGTCACCGATCTCGGCGGCCCGACCGCCAACATGTACCAGCTCAAGTGCAAGTCAGAGGAGATCGAGAGCAAGTGCCGCAAGCTGTCCTGCGTGCACCCGGGCGTCTGCGAGAACCTCGGTACCAACCACGGCCCGTTGATCGACCTGATGCGCGACGTGCGCAAAGAAGAAGGCGTGAAGCACGTCTTCATCGCTTCAGGCGTGCGGTACGACCTGGCCGAGCTGAGCCCCGAGTACGTGAAAGAGCTGGCGAGCTTTCACACCGGCGGTCAGCTCTCCGTCGCGCCCGAGCACGTCAGCCCGCGTGTGCTCGAGAAGATGAAGAAGCCCGGCATCGAGAGCTACGAGCGCTTTCAGGAGATGTTCGCCTGTGAGTCGAAGGCCGCGGGCAAGGAACAGTACGACATTCCGTACTTCATCTCGGGTCACCCGGGCTCGACGCTGGAAGACATGGTCGAGCTCGCGCTGTGGCTCAAGGAGAGCGGGCGGCGGCCGCGGCAGGTGCAGGACTTCATCCCCACGCCGATGTCGGTGGCGGCGTGCATGTATTACACGGGCATCGACCCCCTGAAGATGGAGCCGGTGTTCGTCGCGAAGGGGCTCAAGGAGAAGCGGCTGCAGAAGGCGCTGATTCTCTACTGGAACCCGGAGCACTGGTCGGACGCACGTGAAGCCCTCGAGCTCGCAGGCCGCGCGGATCTGATCGGCCGAGGCCCGAAGTGCCTGGTGCCCGCGGAGTCATCTGCTGAACGAGATCGCGACCGAAAAAGGGTCCCCCCTCCCGCTGGGAGAGGGGCAGGGTGAGGGCAGTCCTATTCGACCCGAAACTCAATCGAGTGCTCAGTGCTGGCGCTCAAGGTCGAACCCGCAACACCGCCAGCCAATGAAACCTGGTTGCTGCGCTCGAGCCGGATCTGTTCCTTGTCGGTGACCACGAGCTCGTTCGGGTCGACCAACAAATCCGTCACGCCTTCCTGAATCGAACGATCGATCTTCGCCTTCTCGAGCCGCAGCTGCGTCGAGCCCGCGGGCGCATTCCGGCCGTCACGCCAGCGAATGATCAACGGCCCATCAGCCCTTCGGTACGTCGAGTCGGAGATCGGATCGACGATCAACGTCGCACCCGGCGCATCGATTGACCCATCGAGCAGATCGTCGCCGCGGATCACCTCGAGGCGGAAACCCTCGACCCAGGTGAACCCGTCGAGCCGGTACTGCTCGCGGTTGTCGTCGTAGGTGACGAGCGTGCGGCCGAGCGCACCGCCCCGAATGGCCACTTCGGCGTTCTTCACGATGGCCCCGTTCGACGAGCCCTCGCGCACGGTCACCCGCGCGTCACTGCCCGCGGTGCTGCCGTCAGAGGTGAGTCTTGCCGTGACGAACAGGGTGCCTGTCCCGCCTCCGGGCGAGGTGAAGCCGCAGGAAGAGGCCAGCACTCCGAGGGTCAGCAACATTGAGCGCGTCATGAGACCTCAGTACGCCGGGGCAGCCCCGAGTGGCCAATTTCTTCTTTGCGCTGCAACGAGCGGCGCCGAGCGTGGCAGACTGGCAGCACACCGCATGTCCACCAAGAAGCCCCCCGGCGACGAGACCATCAGAGGCCTCCCCGGTTTCGATCAGCGCGCAGAAGATTCCTTCGTCGGTGGCAAGTCGAAGGTGTCGTTCAACGATTTGAAGAAGGCCGCCGAAGTCGCGCCCGAGGTCAGCCAGGGCGCGTGGCGTGAACGGGTCTTCACCCCGCGCGCGGTGATGTCTCGCGAAGACGTGAAGGCGGGGCTGCAGTCTTCGCTGCGGGTCGCGTTGGCCAGCGTCAGCCTCCCGCGTGTGGCGATGGAGAAGCTGCGCCCCGCGTGGCTTCCCCTCATGCGCCAGGCGCTCGAGCAGGCGGGCGGTGACGGCATCGACGTGTGGTTGCTGGCGCTCTTCTCTGCGCCGGGCCGCAACCCGAAGCAGCCGCTGTTCTACGACCTGTCTGACGCGTTGCTGCGCATGCGCAACTCGAAGGACCTCGCCTCGTTCGAAGAGGAGTCGCTCAAGACGGTGGAGCTCGTCGATGCAGCGCTGGGCAACGCGCCTGCGAAGTTGTCCTTCAAGCAGACCGAGCGGGTGCTCGAGGGCAAGCTGGAGGTCGATGAGCTGCTCGGCGTTCGAAGCGGGGCGGATGACGATCTCAATCGTCGGCTGACTGAGATCGGCAACACCATGGAGCAGCTGCGCGATCAGATCCGCAAGATGCCCGGCAAGCAGCCCGACGGCATGTACGCCAACTTCGTGCGGCTCAAGGCCGAGCTCCGGGTCTTGGACGCCGAGATCAAAAGGCGCGCCGGCACGCTCTGACACCGGCGATTTCTTTCCGAAGAACAACCGGTCCTCCTGAGCGAAGTCGAAGGAGCACTTCCGCCTCGCGCAGCAAGTGGCATCTCGACTTCGCTCGCAGG
>JAYVFP010000081.1:0-16336 GCA_043773025.1 Archangium sp. | reverse complement strand
GCACTTACCGCCCGAAGGCGAGGTAATCCCTCGACTCCGCTCGGGATGAACGGTGGGCGCTCCTTATTTCGAAAAAACCCTGCGAGCGAAGTCGAGGGATTACCTTTACTCGCGCGGCAGGTGGCATCTCGACTGCGCTCGATGCGAACGGTGTGGGCCGTTCCTTCGGAGCGGAGTCGAGGGAGTAGTTCTGTCTCGCGCTTTTTTTCCTCGGGGGAACGGCCCCCTCACTCGATCTGGTACACCCGCCGCATGCGCGCACTTGTCCTGTCCCTGATGCTCCCGTTGGCCGCCTTCGCTCAGACTGCTGGTCAGAAGGTCAAGAAGGAGACGGCCGAAGCCGTCGACGCTTCGAAGCAGTACGTGAACGAGAAGAAGGAAGACTTCGAGGCCCGCATGGACGCTCGCCTGAACGAGCTGCGCGCGAAGACGAAGTCGATCAAAGAGAGCACCCAGGCTGACGCGAAAGAGAAGCTCGCGGCGCTCGAGAAGCAGGAGAAGGCCGCCGCCGAGCGCCTCGCCGCGGTGAAGAAGGCGGGTGGTTCTGCCTGGAAGAGCCTGCGTGCCGGGGTCGAGCAGGCGGTCGACGAGCTCGACAAGGGCGTCAACGGCCCGACGAAGTGAGCGAGCGCACCAGCGTCTCGTACTCCTGAAGCTCGGCTTCCCCGCTGCGCACCTTCACGCGCAGCGCCTTCACCTCGTCCCGCCCGCGGATGGTCTTTCCCGGCTGCAGCTGCGCCTCGAGCAGGTTGAGCTGCACCCCGCGCAGATCGACCACGAGCAACAACGAGATCGACACCAGCCCTGCTGCCACCCACGGTAGGAACAGACGCGCAGGCGCCTTCGACGGCGCGTCTTCGAACGCCATGGGCTCTGCCACCGGCAGAAGGTGCCAGCTGTTTCGCACCAGCACGAACAGGGCGGCGTTGCCGACGAGCAGCATGACGACCGGCACCCACCACACCTGGTCTGCCTCTTTCGCGCGCTCGCCCGCCGTGAGGAAGATCGCCGAAGAGATGAGGTTGTTCGCCGAGTGCGCCGCGATGGCCGGCCACAATGAGCCCGCCCGCCAGGCGAGTAACCCGAAGAGCACGCCCAACTCGAAGCGCGCCGTCAGGCCGACCGGGTCCAGGTGAAACGCACTGAAGATGAACGCCGTGAGCACGATGGCGCGAGGCGCCCCCCGGTGCAGCTCGACGCCGCGCTGGAAGAACCCGCGAAAGAGCAGCTCTTCACCGATCGGCGCCGCGATGCTCACGCCGAGCAATACGAGCGCGAGCTCGACCGTCGTGCTGCGCTCGAACACCTGTGCGCTGTCGAATTGATCGACCATCGCCTTCGGAAAGATCGCCTGCGCTGTTGCCATGAGGGGCATCGCCCACGCGAAGTAGTTCACCAGGCCGAACCCGAACCCCAGACCGAAGGTGCGGGCATCGAAGCGGTGCAGCCCCATCGCCCGGATCGGCTTGAAGCCGATCAGCTGAAACCCGATCACCGAGAGCCCCGCGAAGAGGAAGACTTCCGAGAACCACAACCCCCAGGCCAGGTGCATCAGCTGGGCTGCAAAACCCAGCAACAAGAAGGTGATGAGGGCAAACACCGTCCACGCGACGGTGAAGTTTAAGGTGGGTCGGAGAGGCGGCTCAGGGGGGCTGTCGATCACGGGAACGGGCGCTCTTGACCGTCGTTATACTCGGCGCCCCGTGAATGCACCGAGCCATTGGTCAGACGAGGTCCGCTTCACCGAATCATCGACGGCGTTCCGGGGGTTCTTCACCGAACTTCGCGAAGCCTTCGTCGAGCGCGAGTCGCTGTTCACGCAGCTCGAGCTGGCGCTGCTCTGCAAGGAGCACGTGCTCATCATCGGCCCACCCGGCACCGCGAAGAGCGCGATCGCGGGCGCCGTGCTCGGCCGCATCGTCGATGAGAAGTCGGGCAGGCCCTCGCTCTTCAGCAAGCAACTGGCGGAGAACACGGTGCAGACCGACCTCATCGGCCCCGTCGACTTCAAGGTGCTCACCGAGACCGGCCGCACCGAACACCTCACCGAAGAAGGCATGCTCGGCGCGGTGCACGCGTTCCTCGACGAGGTGTTCGATGGCCGCGACATGTTGCTGCGATCGATCTTGAACGTGCTGCAAGAACGCGAGCTCAAGCACGGCCGCAAGGTGACGCCGGGCCGCTGCGAGTGCGCGGTGATGACCTCGAACCGGTATCTGTCTGAGGTGATCCAGCGTTCACCCGAGACGCTGCAGGCCTTCGCCGATCGCATCTCGTTCATCTGCTTTGCGCCCAAGAGTTTTGCGCGGCGCTCCAGCCGGGGGCAGATGCTGCACCGCGCGCAGACAGGTCAACGCCCTGCGCTCCACGCCCGCATGACGCTGCAGCAACTGGACGTGCTGCAAGAAGCAGTGGAAGCAGTCGAAGTGCCACCCCTCGTCGCCGAGGGCATGGAGGAACTGGCCGATACGCTCGAACGCGATCTGCTCTCGCAGGTGGCCAAGCTCACCGACTACGTGCCGACGAAGTACTTCTCACAGCGCTCGATGGTGAAGGCGCTCTGGGTGCTCAAGGCGATCGTGGTGCGCGATCGCATGTACCGGCGGCCCGAGCGAAGGCTGGTGGCAGAGCCTGCGGATCTCGAGATGCTGCGCCACTTCTTCATCCTGGGGGGGCCGGTCGAGGCCGAGCTCGACGCGCTGCTGAAGATCTCCTCCGATCCCCGTGAACGCGCGCAGCTCGAGATCATCCGGGTGGAGCACAAGACCTTCGCGACGGCCTACGCCAAACTTCAGCCCTCACTGCAGCAATCGCTCGAGCGTGAAGCGGCTGATCTGAAGGCCCAGGAAGACGTCGAGGCCGCCGAAGGTCAGGGCCGCGGGTGGACTGCTTCGGTCGCCAGCATCACCGCGCTCGCGTTGCGCGCCAAGCTGGTTCCCGGCCCGCGTCACCCCGACAACCGCAAGCCGCTCCTGCGCGCGGCCGAGCTGCTGCTGCACGCGATGGATCAACGTTGCGCGCGGGGCATGGCGGGGCAGGGTGAAGGCCGCGGTGGCGTGGCGCTGCTGGGCAGCTTCGGTGACGTGCTCGAGCTGGCGCACCGGGTTCCTGAGCTGCAGAGCCGCCTGCCGAACATCGCCCGCAGCGTGGCCGACTTCAGCAAGCAGGCCGCCGAGATGATCGCGCTCGCCGCCGAGGGCACCGAGTTCGACGACGCCGTGCGCCTCGATGGCGTCTCTGGCCTCGCCAGCAACCTCGCTGAGGAACTCGAGCGCATCGGTGAGCTCGTGCAGGTGGCCGGCACCATCGTGCCTGAAGTGGTCGAGCCGGTGCGCGCGCACCTCACCACCATGCGCGAGCGCACCTCGATGGCCCTGCGCCGCCGCGCGACGCGTACCTTTGCCCAGAGCCAGACCGGGCGAAAAGGAGAGCCGCTCGAGCTGCTCACCGGTGACAGCCGCCGCCTTCGCGAGCTGGAGCGCTGCCTGGTGGAGCTCTCACCCGCACACGCGGGGCTGCGGGTCGAGCTACTCGCCCCCCTGGCAGAGCAGTACGCGCGCGATGTGTTGGAGGTGCAGCCCTTCGGCAAGCTCGAGCAGCTGCTGCGCATGATGCAGGGTGTGGTCGACAACCTCGCGCGTGAAGGCGCTTCACCCGGTGCCGCGCTTCGGGTCGCGCGCGATCAAGTCGAGCGTCGGGTGACCAGCTATGCGCAGGGGTTGGTGGCCGCCAGGATCGTCATTCCAGACGCGCCCAAGATTCTCTCCGGTGAGGCGTACACGTTTTATCGGCAGCAGCTCTCAGCGACCGCCATCGAAGGCGATCTCAACGCGCTCAAGAGCATCGACGCCTTGTTGCGAACCGTCGGCGCGGTTCCCCTCGCTCCAGAAGCGCGCGAGCTGGTGGCCAACGCCGAGGTGCAGTCGCTGGGCGTGCGCGTGCGGTACCTCTCGAGCTGGTGGGGCCTGGTCGAGACCGCGTTGCCGATCGACAAGCTCCGTACGCCCGCTGACGCCGACAAGGCCTTCGACGGCCTGGTGAAGTGCCGCTTCCCGTTGCTGGTGACCCGCGAAGGCGAGTTCGTGCGGCTGGGTGCGGCGCTCGCGCGCTTGAGCCAGGAGAGCGGCCAGCGCGCCGAGCTCATTGGTTCGCTGCTCGATGAATCGAGGAAGTGCGACGAGGCCTTCGCGCGGTTCTCAAGGCGGTTGATCGACAGCCGCGCGCCTCGGCGCTGAGCCATGACGGTCGACAGGTTCAACCAGCTCAAGGACCGGCTCGACGCACTGCGCGAAGGGCGCCCGCCTGCGCTGGGCTTCTTGAGCCGGGCGAAGATGATGTTCCTGCGCGACGACGGGAAGGTCAGCCTCGATGCGCTGCGTGCGCTCGACCTGGAACTCGAGCGCGCGGGCGTGCACACGGTGGCCGATGCGCGGCTGCTGCGTGAGCTGGGTTCGGCGAAGGGCAAGCTGGGCGAGCTGAGCGTGGGCTTGCGCGCGCGCGCGCAGGCCTCTTTGACGGAGTTCGAACTCGCCCTCGCTGAAGCGGAGCGCTTGGCCGCGCTCGACGTGCTCCCGGCAGAGCTGCGCCCGACGCTCGAGCTCGATTTTCGCCGGCTGGGAAGGGTGGTGAAGGTGGCGGCCGTCTTCGAGGCGGCCAACGTGCCGTTCGAGATCTTCAGCCGACCGCGGACGACCGAACGAATTGCTCCCACGAGTGCACGGCTCGCGCTCGCCGAGTTCTTTTCGGAGCGAGCCCAGAAGCAGACCTTCGACACCGCGCAGAAGCGGCGCGATCTCGATCTCGCGTACGAGATCGTGCTGCTCATGGGGGCCGACGCGAAAGGTGATCGCGATCGTTCGCGGCGGCTGCGGCTCGAGCTGGGGGCAGCCCGTGAACGGGTGAGGGCGTCTCCGGCGGTGCGCTCACTCGACGATCTGATCCGTCACGTGCGCCACTCCGCCCGGCGCGACCCTTCGACGGCGTGGCGCAGCCTGCGCGCCCTCTACGAACGGGCGATTGAAGCAGGTGATGTCGAGCTCGCGCAGACCGCCAGCGCTGCGCTGCTTTCCATCAGCGAGAAGGGTGCGCTTGCGCCCGCGGTCGATCGCGCTGAAGCGATGCGATCGATCGGTTGGCGCGACGGGCCACGGCAGGAGCGGCTTGCTCCGGGTGGTCAAAAGGGGCTCGATGATCAGCTCGCCTCTGAGCTGGCCAAGCTCGCCTTCGAGCTCGATGACGATGAACGCAAAGCGCTGGAACTGGCGGCCGGCTGCGGGCGGTACTTCGACGTGGAGGACTCGCTCTCGGAGGAGATCGTCGAGGCGGAGATCCGTTCGACCAGGCCCGTGCAGAGACGCGTGCCGTACCCCACGCAACTGATGACCTACGAGCCCACCAACTCGCTCGATCAGCTCAATCACTTCGTGCTCGATCACCCCGGCGCGTTGGTGCTCGACCTCGCTTCGGGCCGGCAGATGGTGCGCGCGTACCTCGAAGAAGAGCCGCCCCCGCGCCCGAAGAAGTCGCAGAAGACGGCGGTGCGCGTCTACGTGCTCGATGCGTCGGGCTCGATGCACGGCTCTCGCGCGCGCTTTCGTGACGCGATCCTCGTCTCTGAGCTCAACGCGATCCGCGTGAAGGCGAAGGCGGGGCTGCCGTTCGACCCCCTCTATTTCTCGTTCTTCAACGACGCGCCGACCGAGCTCGTGCGCATCGACAGCGGCGACGCGGCGTCGCGGCACATCGACAAGTTGTTCCGCGAGTCACCGGCTGAAGGGCAGACCGACATCTCGCTCGCCCTGGTCTCAGCCTTCGATTCCATCGGCCGGGCGCGCGGTGAAGACCCGTATCTCGCGCGCGCAACCGTGGTGCTGGTGACGGACGGCGAAGACGGCGTCGAGCTCGAGCTCATCAGGAAGACGCGGCGGCCCTACGAGGGGCTGGAGATCGCGCTGAGCTTCATTTCGCTGGGTGAAGAGAACCCCGACCTGCGTTCGCTCGTCGTCGAGCAGCGAGATGCGGGCGGGCGCGCGTTCTATCACCACGTCTCTGATGCCGAGATTCAGCTCGCGCGCACCGACTTCGACTCGGCGTGGCGCACCTTGTTGCCGGCCGATGTGGCGGTGACGAGCGATGCGCTCGAGCGCCTGGTGCCGCACCTCGAGGCGCTCGAGGCGATCGCCCAGGGCAGGCCCGTACTCAAGAGCGCCACGCAAGAGTCGCAGTTCGAGGCGCTGTTCCCCCAGACGCAGCGCGCCAATGCCGTGGCCCCCGCGCAGTTGCCCCGGGTGGTCGACGTGCTGGAGGCGATCGCCGAAGCCGTCAGCCTCGCGCCTTCCGAGGGCCGCCGCGCCGAGGCAGTCACCCTGCTGACCCATTTGCTGCAGGTCTACGGAATGCCGCTGCCGAAATACCTGGAGTGGGTGCAGGTGCCTGAGGTGCGGCTCCAGAAGGCGGTCGCGCGGATTCGTCTGGTCTGCTGAGGTCGCCGTCTGTGTTCGGGTTCTTCAGAAAAAAGCCGGTGGTCTCGAAGTCGACCGACCCGCTGGCGGTGTTCGACGCGGTGATCACCTCGCTCGATCGTCAGGGCGCTGAGGTGCGCAAATCGGCGGCCACGCTGCTCGCGTTGAGGGCTGAGCTTTCGCGCGATGAGCTGAAGTACGAGAAGCGGGTGGGCACCACGAAGGAGAAGCTCGATCGCGCGCTGGGTGAGCCGAAGATCGAGAAGACCCTCGAGCGGGATCTGTCGCAGGCGCAGCAGTTGCTCGAGAGCACCCGCGAGGCGCATGCGCAGGCCGAGGCGAACGCGAAGTTGTTGATGGAAGCGGCGGAGGAGCTGTCGCGGCAACTGGCGGAGCTGCAGGAAGAGCGGCAGAGCGCGCGGGCCCGGTTGTCAGCCGGCGTGATGGTCTCCGATGCGCTCAAGACCCAGGTCGCGAACTTCGATCGGGTGATGAAGCTCGATCGGGCGCGCGACGAGGTCGAGAAGGCGCACGCGCTGGCTCAGCTGTACCGGGAAGACGCGGGAAAATGACCACTGTTGAAGTACGCCCTCGACTTCGCTCGGGCTGAACGGATTTCGGCCGGTTCCGTTCGTGCCGAGCGGAGTCGAGGCACCTGAGGGAGCTACTTCTTCGAGTAGCCCTGCATCAAATGCACATACGATCGCCACGCCGCATCGATCGACATCAGATCCCGCTCGTTCACCTCACGCACCCGCCGCGCCGGTGAACCCATCAAAAAACTCCGCGGCTCGAACTTCTTGCCCGGAGTCACCACCGATCCCGCTGCCACGAAGCACTCATCCCCAAGCTCCACCCCATCCAGCACGATGCTGCCCATACCAATGAGGCACCGATTCCCCACGGTGCACCCGTGCAGAATCACCCGGTGCCCGACGGTGCACTCCACCCCGATGTGCGTCTGACTGAACCCGGTGGTCGCATGCGCGATCGTGCCGTCCTGAATATTCGTCCTCGCCCCGATCTGGATCGTTCCACAATCCCCGCGCAACACAGCCGTGGGCCAGACCGAGACCTCCTCAGCGAGCTTCACGTCACCCAGGAGTAACGCAGACGGGTGGACGAACGCCGTGGGGTGCACGATGGGCGACAGACCTTCGAAGGCTTCACTCGACATGGTGGGGAGCTACCTGAAGCACGCTATGTTGCAAGGCACCATGCAGCGGATCATCGTGTTGGGACTGGTGCTTTCAGCGTCGTCGTCCGTCGCGCAAGGCACTCCTGAGATTCCGAATGAGAAGGTCATCATCGTTCCCATGGGGGATCCGTTCGATGCCGGGCTCGCGCAGCCGCCCCCCGCGCCGCAGCCTGAGTTCATTCCTCAGCCGCTGCCGCCTCTCCCTCAGGACACCCCGGTGCAGCCCGACACGCGCACCATCGAAGCGTTGCCGCCGCCGCCCCCGCTGCCCGAGCAGTTCGATCAGAACCCACCGCAGATCGTGCCCTCGGGCCCCGGCGCGATGATCGACGGCCACCCGCGTGAGGGCGCTTTCCTCTCGGGCCCGGGCAGCCTCACCTTCCTGATGCACCACACCCTGATGACGGGCTTGGGCGTGCTGGCCACGCAACTGGTTCCGCGCGCCATCGACGCCGGCCCTTCACGCGAAGCAGTGCTCGACCGCCGTGGGCAGATCGACATTCCTGCGGGCGGCTGTCCTCCCATCGACCCGCGCTACCTGGGGGCGGGCAGCAAGGTCGTCAGCTGCTCCGACATCGTCACGGGTGAAGACGCGCGGCTCGCCTACCTGACCGGCACGTTGCTGGGCGCGGGCATCGGCTTCACCTCGGCGGCCATCTGGCAATTCAACAACTGGATCAGCCATCGTTCAGCGAACTTCGGCATCTTGAGCTCGCTCATCGGCGGCATGTTCCTCGGCGGCTTCACGGACCTCGTGACCGGCCACGGCGACGCCTACGCCACCATGTGGATGACGATGATCGGCAGCTCGGCGGGCGCCTGGCTCGCGGCCATCGTGGGCGGCGGCGACATCGCGCTCAACAAGGCGACGCTGATCGTCTCAGGCGCTGCATGGGCGGCGATCTACACCGCGCTCATCGTGGCCATCATCGCCACCACCGGCGGCGCGATCACACCCCGCAGCGGCCTCGACGCGGTGATGCTGATGCCCGCCATCGGCGCCGGCGTGATGGCGCTGGCCACGCTCAAGTTCAACCCGAGCACCAGCCAGATCATCAGAGCCAACATCTTCGGGGCGATCGTCGGCGGTGCGGTGTTGGTGCTCTCGGGCCTGTTGCTCGGGCCCACCACTGGCTTTACGCAATCGCCTGTCCCGTACATCCTTGCGGGCGTGGGGGCGATCGGCGCAAAGACGCTGGTGAGCCTGCTCTGGGCTGACGCGGCGGAGAACCCTGGTACTTCGGAGATCTCCGGCAAGCAGACGTACCGCGGCGTCTGGTAGTACTTGCGCCCTCCTTCAATGGCGAACAAGCGCACGAAGAAGAAGGCCTCCCCACTCGAGGAGGCCGGGGAAGTGCCTCAGCGGCGGGCGCTCCATTACAAAGTGGTCGAGCTCTCGAGTGTCGATGAGCACACGCTGGAGCGAACGATCAACGAGTGGGTTCCCATGGGCTGGAAATTCGACGGCCTTCAATTCGCGATGAGGGAATCATCGAAGCGGCCTTCGATGGCCTTCGTCTTCTTCACGCGTGAAGGCGCGCCGCTGCCGCAGCCCGAGATCGTTCCTCACCTCGAGGTCGCGCACCGCACGCAAGACGAAGCGATCGCCCACCTGCAGAAGCTGACGGCCGAGGTCGATCCGATGCAGACCGCGTGGGAGAGGCTCCACGGCCTGGCAGCCGACAAGCTCGAGCCAGACGAATGAGAACGTTGCGCGTCGTGAAAGAGGGTGAGCCATCGGGCTACCCCAAGGCCTCGCTGCTGTTGCGAGCCGGCGCGCGGTTGATCGACACGGCGATCGCCTGGTCGCTCTATTGGTCGTTCGGGCCTACGGGTGTGGTGATGGCCCTGCTCTACACGCTGTTCGCCGATGGGATGCTCCAGGGCCAGAGCCCGGGGAAGAAAATCTTCGGCGTGAAGGTGGTCTTCGTGCCCACGAAGAGCGGCGCCCGGCACCGCGACAGCGTGCTGCGCAACGCGCCGTTCGGGCTCGTGGTGATCCTCTCGATGATGCCCGAGGTCGGGCCGCGTGCGTTTCTGGCGGGGCTGGTGGTGATCGGCAGTATCGAGGCGCTGCAGTGTCTGCGAGATCGCGAAGGCGTTCGCCTCGGTGATACGTGGGCGCAGACGCAGGTGATCGACGGCAAGGTTCAAGCAGATCAACCGCAGCGAATTCCGGCGCAGCAAGAGAACAGCGCCGGCGCACGTTTGCGGCAACAGACGACTGAGCTTCGGCGTGAGACGCCTTGGCGGAAGAGGGCTTGACCAGATGCGCATCGCGCTCACGCACAACTTGAGGTTGTCGGACTCCGAAGAAGAAGCGGAGTTCGACACGGAAGAGACTGTCAACGCACTGGCCGCGGCGATCGAACGCCTGGGCCACCGCGTCGAGAAGATGGAGGTCTCGGGCCCTGCCTCCCGCACCGTCGCGCGGCTCGAGGCCTTCTCGCCCGATCTCATCTTCAACACGGCTGAAGGCCGCCGCGGCCGCTTCCGTGAGGCGTTCTTTCCCGCGCTCTTCGAGGAGCTCGGCTTTCCGTACACGGGCAGCGATGCCTACGCGCTGGCGGTGACGCTCGACAAGCAGCTCTCGAAGCTGGTGCTCCGCGAGCTGGGCGTACGGACGCCTGGCTGGCAGTTCGTCGAGAAGGTCTCTGAGCTCAAGGCCGACGAGCTTCACTTTCCCGTCATCGTGAAGCCCAACTTCGAAGGCAGCAGCAAGGGCATCACGCAAGACTCGGTGGCCGAAACCGTCGACGAGCTCAGGCGCAAGGTGATCAAGGCGCTCGAGAAGTATCCCGCGGGCGTGCTGGTCGAGGAGTTCATCGTCGGCCGCGATCTGACGGTGCCGTTCCTCGAGGCGGTCGACAACGACTTCGATGGCGTGCTCAGCCCCGTCGAGTACGTGATCGACCCCTCCATCGCGAAAGGGCGGCGGTACTCGATCTACGACTACGAGCTGAAGACCACGCGCGACAAGGCGGTCAGCGTTCGCGCGCCCGCGGTGCTCGACGAAGACATGAGTGAGCGCATTCGCAAGATGGCGCGCACGGTCATCAAGAAGCTCGACTGCAAGGATCTCGGCCGGGTCGACTTCCGCCTGTCGGATGCCGGCGTGCCGTACTTCCTGGAGATCAACGCGCTGCCCTCGCTGGAGCAGGGCGCCGGCATCTACGCGGCCGCCGCGCTCGAAGGGCTGCACTTCGATGGCGTCATCGACGCGGTGATTCAGAACGCGGCCAAGCGCTACAAGATCAAAGACAAGCCGCGCGGGCTCTCACGCGCGACGCGCCGGGGTCCGCTCAAGGTGGGCTTCACCTTCAACGTCAAGCGCATCAAGCCGACGGCAGAGGGTGAAGATCGTGAGGCCGAGTACGACTCGCCCACCACGCTGCAGGCGATTCGAGAAGCGATCGCCAGCCACGGTCACGAGGTGGTCGATCTCGAGGCTACCGCCGAGCTGCCGATGGTGCTCGCGAGCACTCCGGTCGACGTGGTGTTCAACATCGCCGAAGGTTTCCGCGGCCGAAATCGCGAGAGCCAGGTGCCCGCGCTGCTCGAGCTGCTCGACATTCCGTACACGGGCTCTGACCCGGCGACGTTGTCTCTTGCGCTCGACAAGGCGCTCGCCAAGCGCGTGGTGCGTGCGGCGGGCCTCGACACGCCGAACTTCCAGCTGATGAGCAGCGGCCGTGAGCGGCTCGACAAACAGTTCGTGCGCTGGCCGTTGATGGTCAAGCCGGTGGCAGAGGGCTCGAGCAAGGGCGTGATCAGCAAGTGCGTGTGCCACAACGAGACCGAGCTTCGTGAGGTGGTCAAGGAGCTGGTCGAGCGCTACCAGCAGCCCGCGCTCGTCGAGGAGTACATCGGCGGCCGCGAGTTCACCGTGGGGCTGCTGGGTGAGCGGCGTCCTGAGGTGTTGCCCCCGATGGAGATCGTCTTCACGGACAAGTCTGACAAGACGCCGATTTACAAGTTCGAAGACAAGCTCGAGGAAAACGATCGCATTCGGTACGAGGTGCCGGCGAAGGTCGAGCCGGCGCAGCTCGAGCGGCTGCGCGCCTCGGCCCGCACTGCGTTCATGTCGTTGGGCTGCCGCGACGTGGCCCGCATCGACTTCCGGATGGATGAGACGGGCCGCATCTACTTCATCGAGTGCAACCCGCTGCCGGGCCTCACCCCGGGCTGGAGCGATCTCGTGCTCATCGCGCAGGGCGACGGCATGGATTACCACACGCTCATCGGCGAGATCCTCTCGGGGGCGATTCGCCGGTACAAGGAACGCGGTTCACGCCGCCGCGATCGAGCTGACGCCGACGCTGCCTGAGAACAATTCCTCAAGCGTCGTAGTTGAGTCGTTGCGCGACCGCTCCAGCAGTCGCGTCGACAGGACGCAACGGTCAGACCGTCCCAAATGACACGATGTCGACTCCAGCGGGGATCAACGTGACGATCGATTCAAGACGAGAGGTGATGCCTGCAGAGCGGGGACGCGCTTGGTGGCCGGGACATGACGAGTGCACCGCGGACTGCAAGGGGGTGAAGGAGTGAGCCCGCTCGACCAGTCGAATGGCGTCCCACTGCTTCCGCTTCTCGCAGACCTGTTCGCGTCGGGTTTCTCACCACTCTGTCTGCCGCCGGTGCTCGTCGGCATACTTCAACTGGTGGTGTCCTTGAGGATCCCTGAGCGAATCTCGGATGCGCGAGCGCTCACCACATCGACCGCCGTGTTGTGCACAGTACCCGCACTGCTCCGGGCGGCTTCCTTACCACTCGGCATTGCGAGCCCTGTGAGCGAGATCGTGCTCCACGCACACACTTTTGCGTATGCGCTTCTTCCCGCGTTTCTCGCTGCGGGAGCCACTGGCATTGAGTCGATCGTGACGCTGGTTCGTCACCAGCGCACGACGCGACAGGATTCTTGAGCTACCTCTCTCTGCGCCAGCGAGGAGGGTCTCGGAACCCTCAATCAAGCTCGGGGCGTCCTCGATTGAGGACGGGGGGGGGACTATTCGTCGCTGGCGTTGATGCCCAGGCGGCGCAGCATTTCGGTGGACTGATTGGCGCGGCAGGCCGGCTCGTTGCGCCGGTCTGGTGACCACGCCGTTGGCCGCTTTGAGGTGCTCCAGCAGATAGGTCTTCTCGAAGCTCTGCAGCACCCGATCCGAGGGGCGGGGAGAGGCTGCACCACTCCACGAAGCGGGACGGTAGGTTCGAACAGAGTAGGCGCGAATCAACGACTTAGCCGGGCATGGCCGTTGCTCGAGGGACGCAGCCTTACCTCGTTCCCCGGAGCCCCCATGCGTCGCATCCTGTCTCTCGCGCTGTTCTGTTTCGTCGTCGGCTGCAGTCCGCCCCCCGCGGGCCAGTCACTCGACGCGGCCGCTGGAACGACTGACGCCGAGGCAGGCACGCCGATTGACGCTGGAACGCCCATCGATGCAGGAACGCCGATTGACGCTGGAACAACGGTCGACGCTGGAACGGGCGAAGTCGACGCGGGCTGCATGTGCACCGGCTCCGAGTTCTGCTCCTCCGGGCGCTGCGTCGCTGACACGATCGCGCCACGCCTGACGGTGATCGCGAGGGCGGGCACCACGGCTGCCACGCTGCGCCTCTCCGGTACCGCCTCAGACACGGAGACCGCCCTCGCGCCTGTCGTGCTTCAGCTCAACGGAGTGAGCGCAGGCACCACCAACGTCATCGCCGGTGCCTGGAACCTCGAGGTCCCCGTCCCCGCGGGGCGCGCGGAGTACACCGTGATCGCGACGGTGCGCGACGCTGCTGGCAACACCACCTCTGCTCAGACCACGTTCGACGCCGAAGCCCCGAGAGTCGTCTTGAGCCCGTCGCAGGCCGGCACCTGCACGAGCACCGGCTGCACGGGAGCGATCATCGACGCCGCGGCGACCTCGTTCTCGATCTCAGCCACCGTCACTGACAGCCTTCCGCTCGCCACCGCTCAGCCCGTTCAAGTCCGCATCCTGGACGGCAGCACCGTGCTGGTGGCCTGGACTGACCTCACTCGTCAGCCCAACGGCGACTGGACCTGGGCGTGGAGCAACCTCCCGCAGCTCGACTTCAAGCAGCTCACCCTCGAGGTCGCGGCGACCGACGCGGCGAACAACCGAGGCACGGCCACGCTGAGCGTTCTCTTCGATCGCGTTCGCCCGACCATCACCTTCACCCCGGCCCAGAACGCCGCCTGCACCACGACCGCTTGCACTGGCGCTGTGGTGAACGCGGCCTCCACGACACTCGATCTCGTCGGCCTCGTTTCTTCCGACGCGAGGGTGAGCTTGCGCGTGCTCGACGGCGCCGCGGTGGTGGTGCCCGAGACCGCGATTCCTCAGACTGGCGGAAGCTGGTCGTACTCGTGGTCGTCCTTCCCGAACGTCGACGGGCGTTTCTATTCGTTGGAGTTCACCGCCACCGACGCGCTGCGGAACACCTCGACGCGCCAGCTCGTGGTGCTGGTCGATCGTGTGCAGCCCAGCCTGCTGGTCAACTCGCCCCGGGCGGGAACGTTGGTGGGTACGGCGCAGGTCAGCGTGAACGCCTCCTCGTCTGACGGCCTGGGCCTGATGCGCGTCGAGATGGCCACCCTCGCCACTGGGCCTTTCGTGCTCGCCACACGCGACGTGAACGGTGACTACGTCGCGCAGTTCGCGGTGCCCACGGTCGACGCGGCAGAGCAGGTGCTCACGGTGCGCGCAACCGATCTCGCAGGCAATGCGCGCTCGACCACCACCCGCTACACGGCCGATCGCGTCGCGCCTGTGCTCACGCTGAACGGAGCTGACTTCGACTGCACCGGCGTCAACGCCTGCATGGGCAGCGTCGCCAATCGCGCCTCGACGCAGGTCGTCTACGGAGGCACCTTCTCAGATGGGAGCGCAGTGACCGTGCAGAAGACCCTCGTCGGTCCTTCGGGCACGGTGATCAGCTCGAACGATCCCGCCACTGGCTCGACCTGGTCGTGGACGTGGGCCAACCTTCCGCAGAGCGTCAACGGAGCGCCGTACGAGCTGCGCGCGATCGCCACGGATGCCGCTGGCAACGTGTCGTCGCAGCTCGTGCGGCGCACCTGGCTCGACAACGTAATCCCCACCGTGACGATTCCCGTGAGCGGCCAGCGCGGCGTGGCGGTTCTGTCAGTCCTCGAGGTGTTCAGTGAGCTGATGAACGCGGCGTCAGTGGTGAGCGCGACCTCTCTGAATCCCGCCGTCGCCATGGGCCTGTTCGGAACGGCCGATGGCACGCAGTTCCGCTTCCGCGACTTCCCGGCGATGCAGCACTACACCCCGCAGTCCTTGTCGATCGCTCCGGCGATGGACAAGGCGGGCAACTCCACGGCGGCGGCCTCGGCGACGTTCCTCACTGCACCGCTGGCGTTGGCCAACCCCTTCGTCGCCGCCACCGCGCCGAGCGGTCAGCAGCACCGCTCGCCGCACATCGTGGTCGACGCCGATGGCCGCTTCACGGTCGCCTACACGCGGGTCGACGGCGCCAACACAGCGGCCTATCTCTCTCGTGACGTGGGCAACGGGACCGGTCTGAGCGTGGGGCCGCTCGGGCCGGGCGCGTCCGTGCAGTCGGCGACGAACGTGCTGCTGACCGCCAGTTCACGGGGTGCCGATCAACGCCTCACGGTCAACTTCGAGGTGGGCATGGTCGTCAACGGCGGGGCGGGTACCTCGTTCGCCGTTCAGCCCTACACGAGCAGTTGGTCGGCGACGGAGCAGCTCACCGTTCTGCCGCTCAACACCGTCGGCGCGACCCAGACCGTCACTGCCACGAGCCTCAACAGCGTACGGCCCTCGATTGAATGGGTGCCCACGTTCAATCTGCTCACCAACAGCGAGGTGTTCTACCGGTCGGTCGTGGCGCCCAACAACGGCGCGACCGCGATGCAGACCTGGAACGAGAACCCGAGCTGGAGCTCGTTCTCTTCGGCGACCTTGACCGGCTTCAACTCGCTCAACGGCCGCGCCAGCGTCGAGGCCTTGGCGACCCTGGGCCAGTACCGCGTGCGCTTCTGGGACTTCGGTCAGATGAGCGAGGTCGCACAGGGGGCCTTCATCCGCTCCGCCACAGCCCAGCCGGCCTTCAAGAGCAGCTTTCGCCGTGGGTCCGCGATTCCGACGAGTGCGTCGTACATCGCCTGGACGACCGCAAGTCAGTTGACTGTGGCGTGCAATGCGACGCCGTTCTCGGCGGCATGGAAGTCGTCGAACGTGACACCGGGGGGCGACCGACTCCTCGGCAGCCCGATCGCGAGCGCGATGTCACCTTCGACGTTCGTGGTGGCCAGCGAGTACGGCGGCGCCGTGTACGTCTACTCGACACCGGTGAGCAGCAGCTGCAGCGCTTCGCCCGTGCTGACGCAGGTGGGCCGCATCGGCGGCGCCAGTGAGCCCGACGTGACGATCGACAGCACGGGGACTGTCTGGGTGGCGTGGGTCAACGCGGCTGGCTCGGTGATGATCTCCAGGTTGTAAATGCCGTTGTTGGTCGGTAAGGCGGCCGATCGATATTGTTTGCGCACTCGGTGTCCGTTGATGCCGAGAGGGTCTGTGAAAATAGGAATCGGGTTCCATCACCGGTCTCCCCGAGCCCAGTCGAGGGGGCACTTGCAGTGCGAAGGAGAGGCAATCCCTCGACTCCGCTCGGGATG
>JAYVFP010000080.1:0-5189 GCA_043773025.1 Archangium sp. | reverse complement strand
TTCGCGAAGAGAAGATGGACAGCAAGTTCGTGAAGTCGAAGTTCAGCAAGATGCTGGTGACTGGCACGCAAGACCCCGGCTGCGTGCAGTTGCTCGGCGGCCTCTTCGTCGCGTTGGCTGAGATTGCGCCCGTCATTCACAAGAGAGACGAGAACTTCACCCTGCCCCCTGAGCTGCAGGAGGCCGTGCAGACCCAGCTCTCCACGCCGGGCTTTCCCGCGATCGCCTACCTGGTGGCGATGGTGCGCAAGATCATGATCGTGGGCCGGCTGCCCGATGAGTGGCTCGCCACCGCGGTCGCCCTCAACAAGACGGTGAAGCTCATCGATCTCGCCAAGCTCAAGCTTGTCAACGAGCAGATCACCGCCGTCGACTCGGCCTACTTCACCATTCCCATGCTGCGGGAGCGCTACGCCGAAGAGGCGCTCAACGCGAACAGCGCAGTCACCACCGACGTCGTCGCTGCCTTCCACGACGCCTACATCGATCGTCAGATCGCGTGGGGTGGTGCGACGCTGATCGACATCGGCATCAATCAGCCCAAGGGCAAGAAGCAGAAGAAGAAGCTCTATCGCGACGCGGCAGCCGAAGAGCTGGTCGCCGTGCTGCAGTGGATCCCCCAGGACCCCCGCATGAATCAGGTCAACCTGCTCGCGCAGGCGCCCGTGAAGGTCGACCCGGTGCTCATCTACGTGCGGTTGGCGAGCAAGCAGTACGCCGACATCGAGAAGTTCCACCGGGGCCAGCGCGTGCTGATCAAGGGGAAGTTCTGGGAGATGAACAAGTCAGCCACCGAACTCGAGATTCGCGACGGGCTCCTTTTTGGTGACCGCGACTGGTCTTCCGGTGTGTTGCTGGGGCGGCCGCAAGACGTCGCCACCTGCCCCGTGGCCATCAACGAGCTGACCGGAACCGCGGCGCAGCAGCCCGGTGGTTTTGCGCACTGAAGGGGCTCGGAAAAACACGACCAGTGGCCTGAGGGCCCTGCCAGCGGACTGGCGTCAATACGTAAACGCTTGAAATGAGGTTCTGAAGACTTCGGCACAGCCGATGCTCAGTGTCCCCCTCATGAAGGTCGATTCGAAGGCGTCTGCCCCGCCAGCCGTCGTTGCCAAAGCCGCACAGCCGTTCAAGAAGCTCCTCGCAGAGGCCCGCGCTGACCTGAAGCCCGACGTGAAGCCGATCGTGCCCCCGGGGCTGCGGCCGATCGCGAAACTTGCGCTCACGAAGGTCAGCTCCACCGCGGTCGCGACCTCGCAGACGCTCACCCGCGCGCGCACGCAGGCCCACTCAGAGGCCCAGCGACTGGGCGTGGTGCGCACCGAAGCGCAAGAAGTGACGAGAGCGCTGACCACCGTTCGCAGCGAGCGCAGTGAAGTGCAGCAAGAGCAGAAGGCCGCCCGCATCCTCGAGTTCATCACGAAGGAATTGACGCCCGAGCCGCAGCAGCGCGCGCTGAACCTCGAGGCGTCGGTGCATCACCTGCACCCCACCGTGCAGGCGGCGCCGAAAGTCGAAGCGCCTCCCGAGACGAAAGCGGCTCAAGCCGTCGCGTTGATCGAGCGCATCGAGCTGTTCGTGAAGTCGCAGCGGCCGGGGCTGGCGCTGACCCTCAACAACTCCCTGGGCGCGCACGTGGAGATCGAACGCATGGGCCCGAAGGAGATCGCGTTGAAGCTGGTGGGGCACCGCGGGCCGCCGTCGGCCGAAGCCGTCAGCCGCATTCGCGAGGAACTTCGAGCACGCGGCCTGAAAGTGGGCGCGCTCTCAGTGGCCTGAGGGTCGTCGCAGAAGCCACCGTTCGCATCGAGATGCCACTTGCCGTGCGACGAAGGTATCCCTCGACTTCGCTCGCAGGGTTGATCGAAAGAGCGAATGCCCACCGCTCATCACGAGCTGCAAGTGCCCCCTCGACTGGGCTCGGGGAGACCGGTGATGGAACCCAATTCCTATTTCCGCCAACCCTGCTCGGGAGGACCGGTGACGGTTACTTCCCGCCGGGAGCCGCGTCGAACATCGCGCGCTTGTCAGCGACGTCCTTGAACTTGTCGGCCTCGGGCAGCCCTGGGCGCTTCTCGGCGAGCACGGGCCACTTGGTGGCGTACTCGGCGTTGATGGCCTTGTACTCCTTGAACTTCTCGGGGAGATCGCTCTCTGCGAAGATCGCCTTGGTGGGGCACACCGGCTCGCATGCACCACAGTCGATGCACTCGTCGGGGTGGATCACGATGAAGTTCGCGCCCTCATAGAAGCAGTTGACCGGGCAGACTTCGACACAGTCGGTGTACTTGCACTTGATGCAGGGCTCGGCGACGACGTAGGCCATGGGGTGAATCTCTAGCGTCAGATGCGCTTCGATTCACCAATAAAACCCACTAGGGTTCGCGCGCTTTCTAGCCGTCAGTGGCCCGAGGCCGTCGGACCACGTTTGGGGAGATCATGCTGTCCACCTTCGCGACCTTCGTTCTCGCTGCCAGTGTCTTCACGCCGCAGCCCACGCAGCTCATCGTCAACCCCAACTCGGGGGCGCCCAAACTCGAACAAGGCGTGCTCTCGGCGCCGCTCCCGGGCGAGCTGAGCTCGGCTGTGCAGAGCTGGGCGCTCTCGCAGCGTCAGCGCTACGGCCTGCCTGCCGCGGCGACCCTCACCTTCGTCGAGGCCTTCAGCACGCGCTTCGGAGCAAGCTTTCACCTGCAGCAAACCGTCGCCGGCCTCGAGGTCTACCAGGCGAAGCTGGTGGTCACGCTCGACGACAAGCGCCAGGTGGTGCAGGTCAGCTCGAGCCTGGTGCCCTTCACCACCGTGGTGGATGGCGAGGCGCTGGGCTTCGAGCAGGTGATGCAGCGGGCTGCGGGCACCCTGCCCCTGGTGGCGCTGCGCCCTGACGGCGTGCCCTATGGTGGCGCGCGAGCCTTCTACTTCCGCGTCGGTGACGAGCTGCACCGCGGCTTCGTGGCCAACGTGGCGACGCTCGACATGACGAAGAACTGGTACGTGGCGATCGACGCGGTGTCCGGCGAGCAACTCTTCCGCCAGAACCGCGTGCACCACGCCGCGCTCGACGCGAAGGTCTACCCGCTGAGCCCCGGTGGCCTCGATGCCGGCGTGGGCACGGTGCAGCCGGTCACCCGCCAGCTGCGGCACACCGATGGTGGCTCGATGATCGGCGACGTTTGCGTGATCCCGCTCGCTGACGGCGGCTTTTCCTCGTTCCCGAACGACGCGGGGCAGCTCTGCGGCACCCAGTTGATGATGTACAACTGTTGCCCCACCGAGAATTGCCAGCCCGACGCCGGCCCGCGCCGAGTCGCAGGCACCGTCAACTTCATGGGCTTCAACGTGCAGTACGACGTGGTCACCTGCGATCGCCTTCGCCGCGCCTCGAACGTGACCAACGGCTCGGCCGACTACACGTACACGCCGGTGGATCCGCCGACCAACCGCACCGCGGTGGTGGCCAGCGATCTGGCGAACTCCGACGAGTTCGCCGAAGTGCACTCGTTCTACCACGTGAACACCGTCTACGACTGGATGCGAAGGCTCTCGACCCGCTCGCAGCCGATCTTCGGCAACAACCCCGTCATCGTTCCGTTCCGCATGCGCGATGAGAAGCGCACCCCCGCGGTGAAGGTCTCGGTGTGGACCAACGTGATGTTCCCCGACTTCAACGAGCTGTCCGCCAACCCCGGCTGTCTGGCCGCGCCGCCCTGTCGGGCAACTCGACTGCTCCGGCTCGACAACGCCGCCTTCTTCCCGCGGGAAAACTTCGGGCAGATTCCGCTGCCGGGCTTCGACACCGGGTCTGACACGCTGATGATCTTCCAGGGCAACGCGGCTGACGCGGCGTACGACGCGACCGTGATTCAGCACGAGTTCGGCCATGGCGCGGTCTACGCGACCGCCGCGCTGACCTTCGATGACACGGCGATCGACAACCGCTCGGCGAACAACGAAGGCGGAGCGCTGCATGAAGGGTTCTCCGACTACATCGCGGCCGCGTTCAACAACGTCGCCGGGGTGGGTCCGTACTTCGGCCCGCGCGTGACGGCCGGTCAGCCCACCGCGCCCGGCGTGCGCAGTGATGCGTACCTGCGCTCGATGGACAACACCCACGCCTGCCCCGACGTGCTCTGGGGCCAGGTGCACCAGGACAGCATGCACGTGGCCGGCGCGCTCTGGGAGGCACGGCAGCGCGTGTTCCAGGGCACCGACAACGGTGAGACCTTCGACGCGGCGTTCTACGCGATGCTCGTCTCCATCTCGCCCAACGCGGACTTCGCGTTGGTGGCGACCACGATGGCGGCACGTGTGGCCACGGCGTTCCCCGGCATTCCCACGGCGTCTGCGCAGCTCACGGCGATCTTCCAGGCCCGCGGCGTGCTCGGCTGCAGCAAGGTGCTCACCGTGGCGCCCGGCGTCTTCCCGCGCATCTATTACGGGGTGCCCGCGGCTCCGGCGGCGCTGGGCAACGCGCTGATGCCTGGCCCGATTCAGTTCAAGATTCCGGCGGCGGCGGGCGCGCTGCGCGTTCGGCTGACCGCGGTCACCGGCGGTGGCGGTGCTCCGATGATCCGCATGCTCACGCGCAAGGGTTCGCCCATCACCTTCGTGCGCCAGGGCGGGCTGCTGCAGAACGACGCCGAGCTCACGGTGAACGCGACGGTGGCGGGCAGCAACGTCACCGCGACGGCTGAGGTTTCTGCGCCCTGCAACACCGATGTCTACGTGACGATCGGGGCGCCGGGTGAAGGCGCGACGCTGCAGAACCTCACGCTGGCCGTCGACCCGCTGGTGAACTGCATGCTGCCGGTCGATGCCGGCACGGGTGGTGGCGGCGGCACGATGGACGCGGGCACGGGTGGCGGCAGCGGTGGCAACACCGGCACCACCACCGTTCCTTCCGTCGGCGCGAACAGCACCACCGAGCAGCCCAACGCGAAGGTCGGTTGTGGTTGCAGCACGCCGGCAGACTTCGCGGCGCCGTTGATGGGGCTGATGCTGCTGGTCAGCACGCGCCGTCGCCGTCGCAGCTGAGTGAATCGATCCCCTCTCCCCTCTGGGGAGACTGGTGAAATAGGTGCCTCGACTCCGCTCGGCACGAACGGAACCGGCCGAAATCCGTTCAGCCCGACAGGGTTGATCGAAATAAGGAGCGCCCACCGTTCATCCCGAGCGGCGTCGAGGGATTA
>JAYVFP010000079.1:0-16372 GCA_043773025.1 Archangium sp. | reverse complement strand
CGCCATTCTCTACAGCCTCGTCGAGACAGCGAAGCTCGTCGGGGTCGACCCGAAGCGCTACCTGAAGGTCGCCCTCGCCGCCGCCCTCAAAGGCGAGCCCATCCCGCTCCCTTTCGAACTCTCGCCCGAAGTCTGAGCTGACGGCCTCTCCAGGCGATCGATTTCACGTCGCCATGGGGCGCGGCGAGGATTCACCTTTGGCTCGAGCGACTTCGCCGGTGTGCGCGACAACGAGGACGACGAGGTGAGCGGCGTCACGATCCTGGGCACCTCCCGCTTTCACCGCATCGACCTGCGCGCCCAATATCCCATCGGCCCCGGCGTGCTTGAGGCCGGCAGCTGGATCGGCTGGGAGACCATGGGGATGTCTCTTGGAGCGAGCGGCAGAAACAACTCCTTCAAGCTCGACCGCTTTCTGTGGACAGGGCGGATCAGCTACCGGGTCGAGGTCCGCGAGCACCTGCAACTCAAGGCAGGCTTCGACTTCGAACGTCAGGTCTCTGAAGTGGAGAACACCGCGGGCATCGGCAGCGATGACATCCTCAAGCAGCCGAGCGTAATGGGTATCTTCACCGGCTCGTTCGTCGAGGCGGCCTTCTTCTCGAAGCAGTGGACGCTGGTTGCGGGCGTGCGGGTGGACACGTGGCATCTGCCTCCCGACTTCACCCTGGTGTCGGTCGATCCCCGGTTGGAAGCGCGCTTCAAGCCGATCGAAGCGCTGACGTTGCGGGCGAGCGCCGGCCTCGCCCACCAGGCTCCGATGCTGCTCATTTCCCTGCCCATCTCGGACACAGCGGCGCTGAGGTCGGGGCTCCAGGAGGTCGCGCAGTTCAGCCTCGGCGCGGTGGGCACGGTGCCAGGCCTCGGTCTCGAGATCTCGGGTGACGTCTTTTACAACCACCTCTTCCAGGCCCGTGAGCGCAGCATCATCCAGTTCGTGACGGGTCAGTCGACGCTCGACGATCGCCTCTCCGGAAATCGCTGGGGGCGCGCGTACGGCCTCGAGTTGATGCTGCGTCTGCCACAGCAGAGTCGCCTCTTTGGTTGGCTCTCGTACACCCTGATGCGCAGCGAGCGGTTGCGGCGGTTCGCGCTCTTCACTCCGGACTTCACCGTGGCGGAGGACACCACCGCGATGTTGCCCTTCGCGTTCGATCAGACACACACGCTCAACTTGACCGTGGGCTACGTGTTGCCGAAGGGCTATCGGCTCAGTGCGTCGGTGCACTTCAACACCGGGCGGCCCGAATCGGGTGAGTTCAGCTCACGCACCTCGAGGCTCGTGGAGAACCCCCAGACCGGACTGCAGACCTGGGCCGAAGTGCCACTCAACCAGGTCGATCGGCTGCCGGCCTACGCACGACTCGACTTGCGTGCTTCGAAGACGATCACCTTCAGCAACTTCAGCGCAGAGCTGTACCTCGACATTCTGAACACGCTCGGCATTCCGGAGGTGTACGGGTTTCGCTACGACGTGTACCAGGGGTTCGGACCGAACGGCCCTACGCCCGCGACTCCCGTGAAGGAGCCTTTCAGCGTTCCCATCGTGCTGCCGACGCTCGGCGTGAAGGTCGTGTACTGATGTGGCGCTGCGTGGTGCTCACTTTGGCGTGTGCAGGATGCACGAACCCCGATGACATTCTTGCGGCGAGCGGCACGGTCGCGTCTGTCGACCCGGTCGAAGGGCAGGTGGTGCGCCTGCTGCGGTACATCGACGATCAACCGCAGAACCCGTTCCCGGGCGACATCTGCTCCCAGGCCACGCCCTTGAAGGAGACCCGAGCCGACACTGAAGGGAAATTTGGCTTCGAGGTGTTTCGGGTGGAGACGCGACGAGCCCTCTGCCTTCGAGTCGATGCCCATTTCTCGTCGGGAAGCGTCGCGTGGTCAGACTTTGGCTTCTACGGTTCCGAAGCGCAGTTGCCGCGGCTGCTCGATTGGCGAGCTGCGCCGTGGATCGATGGGGGCGTGCTGCAGTTCGATCCGCCAGTGCCGTGGTTGGACGTTCTGCCCCCTGGTGGCATGGGCGACACCTCGCGTGCCGAAGTTCAGCTCACGCATCGCGCGCAGTTGGTGACGGCGGACGGAGGGATCGCCTGGCAAGCGGAGGATCGTTCGTTGATCCCCGAAGAGGGCCCGGAGTTTTCGGGCGATTACCAGTACGCCCGCGAGCCTCTCGTGCTTGATGACTTTCGTCTCGAAGACTTCGACGGAACGCTGACCCTGAGCGCCTACCTCTTCGATGGTCGCCAAGAGGTTCCCCTGGTCTCCGCGGGACTGATTCCGAGCCGAATGCGGGCGGGGGAACGATTGGCGCTCCGGGGAACTCGCGTCCCCTTGAGCCGCGGGCTCGCATGCCCCGAGTTGGCCACCCCGTGTCCCCTGACCGACGGCGAGCTCACCGAGGTCGACGCGGGGCTGGTCGACGAGGTGTCGTTGAACCTGGTCAATCCCGCGCTCGTGTCGGCAGTGGTGCTTCGTGGTGCCTGGGTCGCGGACGATCTGATCGGCGTCGTCCTTTCTCAGGACGATGGAGGGATCGCAGGCGTGTTTGAGGGCAGGGTTCCGAAAGCGGACCGTGGGGCCTTCGCCTCGAGCCTCGCTGGTGTGCCGTACGTGATCACGCGAGACGGCGGATTCACCCAGCCCAAGCTTGCCTATCTGGTCATTCCGGTCGACGCCGGCACACCCACTTCGCGGGTGACGCTGCAGTTTCCAGAGGGCCTCGCCCGCATCAAGGAAGTCTCGATCTTCGACTGATCGCTGCACGAGTTGTGTGGAGGAACGTCACCACTTCCGCCCCTGCAATCGTGCTGCGATCTGCGCCCGCGCACCGCGAGCACCCGGTCGATGGGCCCGAACTTCGAGCCGAACAAGGTCACCACCCCGGTGGCGGTGAAGGCCAGTACGGCGACGAGCAGGAGCGCCCGCAGGATGGTCCCGACACGGAGGGCCTGGGGGCTTCTGGGTCGTCCCCTGCGTGATTGTACGAGCCCCTGAGGAGGGAGAAGAACGAAGTCTGCGCACCTGCCAGGGGCAAAGTCGCTCCGGCCAGGGAGCGAATCGATGCACACTGGCGGCGCCTCCATGCTCGAAGCACCTTCCACCACGCAGGCAGGCCCGTTCGGCGACTGGGGGCGTGGCCTCATCGGCAACCTCATCTTCGCGGTCTACGCGCTCTGGTTCGAGGGGCCCGTCGCCGAGGCCGCGATGCGCGCGGTCCATGCGCACCAGACGAACGTCGGCCTGGGGCTGTCGATCGTCGGCCTGGTCGCGCTCGAGCCGTGGCTGCTGCGCGAGAAGCGGCGGCAGATCTCCTGGCGAGTGGCCACGGGCCACCAGGCGCACGACGAGGTGTGGTCCACCGGCGCCCCGCTTTTCCTCTGGCTCTTTCACGCGATGGTGACGGTGGTGATGATGGGCGTCGCCCTCTTCGCGCTCGACCCGCCTCGCTTGGTGCTCTACCCGGCGATCCTCGTCCTCATCGCGCGAGAGGGCTACCTGCTCTTCGCGGTCTTCCTCGAGGTCGAGTTCCCGGCGCCCGGCGCCAGCGTTCCCGAGGCGCTGGTGGACGCGGGCCTGGTGGCCTTCCAGTGCGTGGCCTACTCGACGACCTGGCACCTGATCACCGGCGCCTCCGGCCCGATCAACGAGCAGAGCCTGGGCCCCACGCTCCTCAACGCCGTCGTGGCCGGGTTGCTGCTGCTGATGTTCCTCGTTCCGAGCCGCAGCGCGCACTTCCTCGAGCAGGCGCTCTTCGCCAGGACGCCGCGGAGGCGGTGGCTGGTGCTCGCCTCACTCGTCGTGGCCGTGGTCGCCGGGCTCAAGCCCCTGGTCCTCATCGAGGACGGGCGCTGGTTCGTTTCGGCGCAGCGCCTCAAGCAACTCAAGGCCGCGCGCGTGAGAAGCCACGACTGACGCCGAGCTCATCGTGGCACCTCCCCGCGGCCGTCGCGGTGGCCCCTGGTTCGATCTTCGACTGATCGCTGCACGAGTTGTGTGGAGCAACGTCACCACTTCCGCCCCTGCAATCGTGCTGCGATCTGCGCCCGCGCGATGAAACCGTTGCGGCGCCCGCGTCAGCAACCTCAGCGAATCAATTGGGCCCGTCGAAGGGGCGCGCGCTTTGCACACCCCGGTCGGCGCCATGAAAACCAAACGTCCCAAGAGTTCACTTCCCGCGCTGTCCGACAGGGGTCTTTGAATGATTCGCCGCGTATTGATGACGGCTGACGCAGTGAGTGGGGTGTGGACGTATTCCCTCGAGCTGGCGCGCGCGCTGGCGGAACACGGCGTGTCCGTGCTGCTCGCGGTGATGGGCCCCGCGCCTTCGGCCGACAAGTTGCGGGCCGCCAGGGCGATCGGCAACCTCGAGCTGGAGCACCGGCCCTTCGCGCTGGAGTGGATGGAGCACCCCTGGGCCGACGTGCGCCTCGCGGGCGATTGGCTCTTGAACCTCGAGGCCCGCTGGCAGCCCCACCTCTGCCACCTCAACGGCTTCGCGCACGCAGGCTGCGACTTCAGCGTGCCGCGCATCGTGGTCGCGCACTCCTGCATCTCCTCGTGGCACGACGCGGTGCACCGCGGCCCCTTGCCGAGCAAGTGGGCCACCTACCGGCGCCGCGTGGTGGCCGGCCTCGCTTCTGCCGACGCGGTGATCGCGCCGACCCGGTGGATGCTCAAGGAGCTCGAGCGGCACTACGGCAAGCAGGTGCGTGGTGAGGTGGTCGCCAACGCCCGCTCAGCCGCGGGTTTCCAGGCGGGCCGAAAAGATCCCATCGTCTTTTCCGCGGGCAGCGTGTGGAACGAGGCCAAGAATCTGCTCGCGCTCGATCGCGCCGCGGAGCACGTGAGCTGGCCGGTGATGATCGCCGGCCCGACCGATCATTCGCAGACGCCGCCCGGCACCTTCAATCACACGGGCCTGCTTGGTGAACTCGAGCCCCAGGGCATCTCGGAGTGGATGGCGCGCGCCTCCATCTACGCCTCCCCGGCGAAGTACGAGTCGCTCGGCCTGTCGGTGCTCGAGGCTGCCTTGTCAGGCTGTGCGCTGGTGCTCGGCGACATTCCTTCCATGCGCGAAACGTGGGCTGACGCGGCGGTCTTCGTCGACCCGAACTCACCAACCCAGTGGGCAGCGACGATCAACGGGCTGGTCGCAGAGCCTGCTTTGCGACGCGAGCTCGCGCGGCGCGCTGCCGAACGTGCGACGGGGTTCTCGCCGCGTGCCCAGGCCGCCGCGTACCTGGCGATCTATCAATCGTTGACCGAGCGCACGGCGCAGGCCCGCGCCTCCTGATTGTTGGTGCGCGATTTTAGAAATTGCGCGCAACGCACTTCGTGACGAATCGGTTACCGGTCGCGATTTTCGGAGCCGTAGAGATCACTCACCCGCTGGCTGGCACACGCGCTGCTTCTGCCTCACACCCATGCGACCGAACGATCTCTACATCTCGACCATCACGCTGGCGCGCACCGACCAGGAGGCCGAGCTGCTCAAGACCTCCCTCAAGGCGCTGGCGCTGTTGCAGGTGCCCATCGCCGTGACAGACGGTGGTTCACCGAAAGCAGTGGTGGATTTCTTCGGCCGCATACCGGGAGTCTCGATGGTGTCGGCGGTGGCGCGAGGCCTCGTGCCCCAGGTCAAAGCGTCGGTTCGTGCCGCGCTCACCAGTGGCCGGAAGTTCATCTTCTACACCGAGCCCGACAAGCAGCGCTTCTTCGAGAACGGCCTGGTGGAGTTCCTGCGGCGCGCGCCCGACGAAGACGACGTGGGCTTGGTGATCGCCTCTCGAACTGAAGCGAGCCTCTCGACCTTTCCGTCGCTACAGCAGTTGACCGAACGAGCGATCAACCAGCTCACCGGGCAGGTGGTGGGGCAAAAGGGCGACTACTCGTACGGCCCCTTCTTGATGCATCGAAGGCTGGCGGCCCTCGTGGAGCAGCTCCCCGATTCGATCGGGTGGGGCTGGCGTCACGCCCTCTTTGCGTTGGCGCGGCAAGACAAGTTCAAGGTGGTGCTCGCACAAGGCGACTTCAACTGCCCGTCGGCGCAACGCGACGAGCAGGCGCAAGACAAGGATCACCGCCTGAAGCAGCTCAATCAAAACATCGAGGGCCTGCTCACCGCGGTGAAGACACCTTTTCACGCCTGACCTGCCGAGCCCTGGCGCCTCCGTGAAGCGATTCCGGCAGCAGCTCAGCGGCCTGAAAACACCGCGTCTCGCCGCTCGACGAAGCTCATCATTCCTTCGGCCGCGTCTTCACTGGCCATCACGGTGGGGAGCAGGGTCGCCAGGTGTTTCGTGGCCGCTTGCACGCCTTCGGCCAACAACACCGCGCCATCTCGTTCGATCGTCAGTCGTGAGCTCATGGCGGCGCACTGTATCCGGGGGAAGGCAGCGCTGAAATTGCACTGCGCCAGGAACCGCCTCGGCGTCACCCAGGGCTTCGACGATCCACCGATGAATGCCCGGCGGCGACATGACGCCTCTCGACATCTGGCGACTTGCCCATGAGACTGGCGCCGTGCGTCTTCACGGTGCTCAGCGAGATGTGCAGTTGCGTGGCGATCTCTTCGCTGGGCAGCCCGCGCGCGAGGGTACGCAGCACCTCTTCTACGTATGACGCTCCGGTTTCATGCGGCTTTGCCCGGCGCCTCCACCGCCACGGCGCGCTCGATCGCTTCGCGCAGCGCGTCGAGGCGCACCGGTTTGGGCAAGAAGGCGTCCATACCGGCGTCGAGACACTTCTGACGCTCTTCGGCCAGCGCGCTCGCCGTCAACGCGACGATGTGCAGGCGCGGCCCACCTTCGTTCTGTTGACGCTCTCGCAGGGCACGCGTCGCGTCGAAGCCATCCATCTCGGGCATCTGGCAATCCATCAAGATGACGTCGTACCGAACGCGCAAGGTGGCCTGAAGTGCTTCGAGACCGTTGGCTGCGACGTCGGAGGCGTAGCCCAGCTTCGCCAGGAACTTCACTGCGACCTTCTGGTTCACGGCGTTGTCTTCCACCACGAGCACCTTCAGCATCTCGCCGTCGCGAGTCATCGCGATCTGGTTTTGGGGCACGATGGAACGGACTGCAGCCCCGCCTGAGCGTGAGCCGACGACCGTGGTTCCCAGCGTGTCGCGCAGTTGTGCTGCGCGCACGGGTTTGGTCAGGCAGGCTGCGATGCCGATCTCCTTCGCGGTGGTCGCCACCTGGCGCAGCGCGACCGAGGTGAGCATCACCATCTTGAGCTCCGACAGGGCGCCATCGGTGCGGACCCTTCGGGCCACCTCGAGGCCATCCATATCGGGCATCTGCATGTCGAGGAGCAGCAGCTCGAAGGGTTCGTTGCGTCCCGTCGCGCGGGCAATCATCGCCAGCGCCTCGGTGCCACCACGCGCTTCCTCCACCACCATGCCCCAGCGTCCGAGCTGGTGACTGAGCACCAGCAGGTTGGTCTCGTTGTCGTCGACCACCAGGGCACGGCGCCCTCGAAGCTCAGCAGGGTCGAGCCGCGGCGGAAGGGTCAGCGGATCAGCGATGCCCAGCGGAATGGTGAAGAAGAAGGTCGAGCCGTGGCCTTCTTTGCTCGTCAGGCCGACCGCGCCTCCCATTTTCTCGACGAGCATCTTGCAGATCGAAAGGCCCAACCCCGTGCCGCCGAACTTGCGGGTGGTCGACGCATCGGCCTGCACGAACGGAGTGAAGAGCCGCGCGGCGGCTGAAGCGCTCAAGCCGATGCCGGTGTCGCTCACCTCGACTCGAACATGAGCGACGCCATCGCCCTGCCTGTCGAGCCGGGCGCGAAGCGTCACTTCGCCACGCTCGGTGAACTTCACCGCGTTGGTCAGGAAGTTGGCGATGACCTGACGAATGCGGCCCGAGTCACCGATGACGGCTACCGGCAGGTCGTCGTCTGCATCGACCACCAGCTCGAGGCTCTTGCGCTCGGTGCTCTCGACCACCAACATCGCGGCCTCGTCGAGCATGGAGACGACGTCGAAGGTGACCGCCTCAAGCTCGAGCTTGCCCGCCTCGATCTTCGAGAAGTCGAGCACGTCGTTGACGACGTTGAGCAGCATGTCACCCGAGCTGCGAATGACCTCGGTGAACTCGCGCTGATCGCGGGTCAGCTGCGTGTCGAGCAGCAGCGTGGTCATGCCGATGACCCCGTTGAGCGGCGTGCGGATCTCGTGACTCATCGTCGCCAGGAACTCGGCCTTCGCGCGCGTCGCAGCGCCCGCGTCGAGCAGCGCCACGTTGAGCTCAGCCATCATCTTGAGCGAGTGAAGGTGCTGGGCGAGGGTGAACGAGAGCGTCAGCCAGAAGCCTTGCGCTTCCACCTCGGGTGCCGAGGTCTCGAGGGCCAGGGTGCCCAGCTCAGAGGTGCCATTGCGGAGCGGGAGTTCGATGCGGCTGCGCCCGAACCGGGGCGCGTCGATTTTTCCATCGTGGAGCGAGGCCACGATGACCAGCGTTTCCTGGATCGACGCGACTGCCTTCACGGAGGTATCGGTCGCCAGCAGCTTGCCCGTGACCTCGACCAGCTTCTGCATGCGGCTCGAGGTGTCGAGCGCGAGCCGGCGGCTGCGGTTGACCCCGAAGAGAATGGCCACGAGCAGACCCGCGAGGCCGAAGACCGCGTTGAGCACCTGGCTCGTTCTCGCGGTGTTCTCGGCCAGGTTCAATTCTGCAGCGACGGCCTCCCGATCGGCGAGCTTCGCCAGCGCGGTGATGCGTTGTGAATATTCGGCGCGGGCAGGGCCGTAGTCGTGGAGGTACATGCCACGCGCTTCTTCCAGCCGGCCGTCGGCCATGCGCTCGAGCAAGCCTTCTTCCAGCGGCTTGAGCTTGATGTCGTCGATCGCGTCGATTTCAGCGAGGATCTGACGCACGTCCGGGTTCGGGGTGAGCGCGGCGAGTTCGCGCATGTAGGCCGACTGCCGGTCATAGGCGGCGATCTTCAGCTCTGAGACTTCGCTCAACACCTGCGGGTCGAGCAACATCGACTGCGTCGCTTCACCTTGAATGAGCACCTCGCGCGCCACTTCGGTCGAGACGAGGCGCATGCGCCCGGTGCGCTCGAGCACGGTGGCGCTGCTCGAGAGGCCCGTGGTCACCAGGTGCCGGGTGAGGACCGCGACGCCCCAGATTGCCCAGAGGATGATCGACAGCGGCAACCAGGTTTTGATCGCGACGATGAGGCGGTTCATGGGAGCCCTTCAGCGGGGGAGAACGGGCAGGGTGACTTCTGCAGGTGATGCGAGCGTCTTGAGGAAGTCGACGAGATCCTGCTTCTCGCGGCGAGTCAGCAGCAACGGCTTGATCTCAGAGGCGAGGCTCTCGCGCTTGAGCTGGCCGCCGGTGTCGTAGAGCTCGACCACCTGCTCGAGGCTCGACGCTGAGCCGTCGTGAAGGAAGGGGCCGCGGCGATCGGCGTCACGCAAGGTCGGCGTCTTGAAGGCGTGCTGGAGCGGAATGAACGTCGTGAAGTCCTTCAGCGCACCCCGGCCGGCATCGGCGTCCTTCACCCCGATGTCGTGAAAGCTGTCGTCGGTGAAACGCCAACCGGAGTGGCACATCACGCACCCAGCGCGGGTGTTGAAGAGCACGAAGCCGCGTTTGGCGCCTTCCGAGATGGCCCAGTCTTGCCCGCCCACCCATCGGTCGAACGGTGCAGGCGCCGAAACGATGGTGCGCTCGTACGAGGCGATCGACTGCGCCAGCGTGCTCGCCGAGAGCCCTTCTTTGGGGAACACCTTCAGGAAGCCGCTGCGATACCGCTCGACGCTGCCGAGTTTGGAGATCAGATCGGCCGCGGGCATGTTCATCTCGTCGGGCGAGGTGATGGGGCCCATCGCCTGTTCCTCGAGGGTCTCGAAGCGACCGTCCCACATGAAGGGCCCGCCCCAGGCGAGATTGAGAATGGTGGGCGTGCGGCGGCCCAGGGTCTTCATTCCGTGGCCCACCGCGCGGGGCAGCCCATCGCCCCAGCTCAACGACGGGTTGTGACAAGTCGCGCAGGAGACGATGCCCGAGGCGCTGAGCCGCGGGTCGAAGAAGAGCATGCGGCCCAGCTCGATCTTCTCGGCGTCGGCGGCTTCGAGGCTCACGTTGACCGATGGCCGGCGAAACGACTCGGCGTAGGCGCGCGCCTTCGATTCGGAGACGGTATTTTCGGCGAAGCTCCAGAAGCTCGAGAAACACAGCGCGGCGAGCAGGTACCTGTTCAAGGAGTGACCTTCACTTTCAGCATCATCTTGGGGTGAATGGCGCAGCGGACTTCGTGAATGCCCGGCTCGTCGAACGCGAAAGACTTCTGCTCGCCCGGCGCCTGGATCTTCAGATTGAACTTCGCGCCCTTGCTGAAGACGTTGTGCGCGACGTTGTCTTCGTTCTTGAAGGTGACCGTCTGGCCCTTCTTGATCGTCAACTCGGTCGCGCCGTCGGCAGCAGGGCCGCCGTTCGGGGCGATGAAGGTCTTTTCCTTCTGGGTGACGAGCACGTCGTCAGCGACGGCGGTGGTGCTCGCGAACGCCAGGAGAAGCCCGAGGTACTTCACGGCTCGACCTTCACGTCGAGGCGCATGGCCGCGTGGAAGGCGCAGCCGAAGCGCAACGTGCCGGGCTCCGTCAGCACCACGCGATCCCACTGCAGCGGCTTTTGGCTGCGAATGGTTCTCGCCTTGCGATTCTCGGTGTCGTGCACTTCGTGGACGACGGTGTCGTCGTTGACGAAGACGATCATGTCGCCAACGTGGGCGGTGACCGCCGCAGGAACGAACACCTTGCCGCGCTGGCGCACCACGAACACACGCGTGGAGGGCGCCAGATGAGGGCCTTGCTTGAACTCACGTTTCCTGAGCTCTTCGGGAATGAGCGACCACACCCAGTTGGCGACGTCGGCGATCTCGGCGGGCGTGAGCACCGAGTCGAACTCGGGCATCACCTCGGCGCGGCCGTGGGAGATGGTGGCGATGACGCTCTCGATCGAGTTGCCCCACTGGAGCGCCTCGCCCAGGAAGTTTCGCGGGCGCAGCGGCAGCTCTGAGGCGAGCTCTCCCTTTCCGTTGCCCAGCACGCCGTGACACATCGTGCAGTTGTCTTGAAAGATCGCTTTGCCGCGGGCGATCGAGTCGTCGGCGCGCGCCAGTGAGCACGCAAGGAGAAGTGGAAGCAGGAGAGCACGCATGGCCTCCCCGTCGTGCAGGAGATGCGCCAGTACCTCTGAGAGCGGGCCGCGATGACCCAGCGAAGTCATCCACGACCGGCTGGTGCGGTGATGACCCGGATCAGGAGAACTGGTTCACGCAGATGCCTGGCCACAGACGACCGGACTCACTGACTGCTGTGAGTGACCGTCGATCACGCGCAGCCGCAATGAGCCAGGTCAGCTACAAGCGGCGAGTGCGTTCAGCTCTCTTCATCGTCGTCGCGCTGCTGTTCACCGCTTGCACCGGAAGCGTGAGGTGCCCGCAGTGTGCTGACAGCGGATCCTCCGGGGGAGAGGGTGGCGGTTCGGCGAGCGGTGGAGGAACCGGGGGCGCTGACGGAGGTGGTGCTGCAACCCTTCCGGCGTGGCGGCAAGGTGTCGGCCCCCATCAGTGGATCGAGATTCCGAACACGAGCGGCGCTGGCGGAGCGGCGATCGACGCGTGGGGTGCGCTCGCAGAGAACAAGGCGACAGGTGAGCTCTACATCGCGGCCTCGGGTGGTCACAGCGACAGCAGCGAAAATCGCGTGGTGAGCATCTCGCTCAGGAGTGACGCTCCGAGCTGGGTGCTGCGCAAGGCGTCGAGCACTTCCGTTCAGCCCGACGTCCTCTATTACGCCGACGGGCTGCCGACCTCGCGCCACCTCTATCAACACCTTCACTATCTGCCTGCGCGCAACGCGGTACTGCTCGGTGGGTGCCGGTTTGGTTTCGGTGGGGGCACGCCCACCGGCCCCGGGATGGATCTTTTCGATCTGACGACCAACGAGTGGCTGCCGAGGATGACGTTGCCTGACATCACGCCGTTCAGCGCCTACGCCGTCGAGGTCGATGGGGAAGGGCGGGTGTGGACCGCGGCAGCTCAGCGCCTTGATCCGGCGACGTTGATGTGGAGCCTCCCTGGGTCCGGCCCCGGGCTGGGACGATTTCCGCAGGCCGCCGCGCCGTCGCGCCACGCGATCTTCAACCTGCAGTACGGCGATGGGCAGGGCTACGACTTGAACCTCGGCGTCACGGCGCGGCTGCTCGATACGCAAACCGGGAACTCGGTGAACATCACGTTCAACCCGAGCCCGGCTTTGAACGCGTTCACCGCGGCGCAGCCGACCTACGCGGGTATGGACTACGACGCGGCGAACGATCGTTTCCTGTTCTACAGCGGCGTGGAGACGGGGAAGGTCTACGTGATCACCCCAAACGCAGGCACCGTGTGGGATCTGAGCGTGTTGCCCGTGAGCGGGGTGCCGAGCGCCGCGGTGGGGGCGGGGATCAACAAGCGCTTTCGTTATCTGCCGACGTTGGGCGGGTTCGTGCTGCTGACCGCATCGAGCAGCAATCTGTTTTTCCTGACGACCTCACCGTGATTCACATTGCTGAGGCGCTTCCACAGCGCTCGCAGGTGTTGAGCGCGCGTCCGCTGGCCAGGCCGAGGGCTGAGAAGAACGCGAAATGGACCCCGGGAATCGATCTTCCTTAGGCGAAAATCAGGCAGGGTGAGGGCTTGATGCACGTCGCGCTCTCGGTCTGCTTCTGGTCCTTCTTCGCGGTGAGCTGCGTGGTGCTGTTCTGTGTGGCGCTGCTGCTGTTCCTGGTCACCTGGCCCTTCGACCGCAGCGGGCGGGTGTTGCACTTGTTCTCTTGTTTTTGGGCCCAGCTCTACTTCTACGTCAACCCGCGCTGGAGCCTCCGCGTCGAGGGGCGAGAGCACTTGCCGTGGAAAGGGGCCGCGGTGCTGGTGTCGAACCACGAGTCGCTCGGGGACATTCTTTCGCTGTTCGGCCTGTACCGGCCCTTCAAGTGGGTCTCCAAGGCCAGCGTGTTCAAGGTGCCATTCCTGGGCTGGAACATGACGCTCAATGGCTACGTGCCGCTGGTGCGAGGCGACGCGGCGAGCATCGCCCACATGATGGAGCTGTGCCGCCGGTGGCTGTCGCGCGGCGTGCCGGTGCTGATGTTCCCGGAGGGCACCCGCTCAGAGGACGGCGAGGTGAAGGCCTTCAAGGATGGGGCCTTCCGGCTCGCGGTGGAGCAGCAGTGTCCGGTGATTCCCATCGCCATCAGCGGCATGCGGGCGTCGCTGCCGAAGAACGGCTTTGTGATTCGCGAGACCCTGCGGTGCGTGGTGCGGGTGCTCGAGCCGGTGCACCCTGCGGCCTTCGGTGGGGACATGGCGGCGTTGCGCGAGGCGGTGCGCGACCGGATCATCTGCGCCAAGCGCGAGATCGACGCGGCGCTGGCGGCAGGCTGATTTCGCACCTCGCGCTTTCGAGGCTCGAATGGCCCAGGTTTCGACTGGCGCTGCTCGCGAGCGCACACTTTTTTCGCCTGCGCGTTGCCCCCGCAAACCCTGCATGACGCGTCGCGGGCTGGCCCGCAATTGCTGGCGTTCCCGTGGCCTCGATAGTGCGTCGTGAGGTGCTCCTCACGTCTCGTGGCTGCTCCACGAGCAAAGAAAGAGACCACTCCATGAAAGCGCTCGTGTTCCACGGCCCGGGCAAGAAGGCCTGGGAAGAGAAGTCCAGGCCACCGTCAAGCTCCCCACCGACGCGATCGTGAAGGTGACCTGCACCACCATTTGCGGAACTGATCTCCACATCCTCAAGGGCGATGTTTCAGCGGTCACCGACGGGCGAATTCTCGGCCACGAGGCGGTGGGCGTCATCGATGAGGTCGGCTCGGCGGTCACCAGCTTCAAGAAAGGCGATCACGTGATCGTCTCTTGCATCACCTCGTGCGGTCGCTGCGGCGCCTGCAAGAAGGGCATGTATTCGCAGTGCGAAGACGGTGGCTGGGTGCTGGGGCACCTCATCGATGGAACCCAGGCCGAGTACGTGCGCGTTCCGCACACAGACAACAGCCTGCACCAGGTGCCCGCGGGCGCGAACGAAGACGAGCTCGTGATGCTCAGCGACATTCTTCCCACCGGCTTCGAGGTGGGCGTGCGCAACGGCGCGGTCAAGCCGGGCGACACCGTGGCCATCGTCGGCGCCGGGCCCATCGGTCTGGCCTCGCTGCTGACCGCTCAGTTCTACGCGCCCGCGCAGTTGATCATGGTCGACGTCGATGAGAACCGCTTGGCGGTCGCTCACAAGCTGGGCGCGACGAACCTGGTGAACAGCGGCGACGGCAAGGCGGCGGAGCGGATCCTCGCGCTCACGAAGGGCAGGGGGGTCGACGTGGCGATCGAAGCGGTCGGCATTCCAGCCACCTTCGACATCTGCCAGGACATCGTGTGCGCCGGAGGTCACCTCGCCAACGTCGGCGTCCACGGCAAGGGCGTGATGCTCAAGCTCGATAAGCTGTGGGCGAAGAACGTGACCATCACCACGGGGCTGGTGGACACCAGCACCACGCCCATGCTGCTCAAGAACGTCATCGCCGGCCGCCTCGCCCCCAAAACGTTGATCACCCACGAGTTCGCGCTGGGCGACTTCATGAAGGCCTACGAGACGTTTGGGAACGCCGCGAAAGAGAAGACCCTCAAGGTCGTGCTGCGCGCCTGAGCGGCGCGGTCCTCGCACTCAGAGCGCTCGCGGCGGAGCGCCACGTGCAGCCGTCGAGCAACGCCGACATCTGGGTGCGCTGCAGTGGGGCCTCGGTGCATGGGCGCGGCAGTCCAACCCGCGATTGCACTTGCGGTGCGAACGCGGTCACCCTCGAGCTCGTGTCTCCGCTTGGCCGGACGCAGCCAGGACCATGAGCGCGACCAAGCAGAAGACCGCTCCTGCAGAGAAGGTGAACTCGGGCCCCAGTCGCGACCACAGCACGCCGGCCAGCGCGCTGGCGACAAGCATGGCGAGCCCGCTCATCAAGTTGAAGAAGCCGAACGCGGTGCCCCTCAGGTCAGCCGGCGCGGTGTCGGCGACCAACTTCGCGAGCAGGCCCTGAGTGATTCCCAGGTGAATGCCCCACGCGGCGACACCTGCCAGCACAACAGCCCAGTGGTCGCTGATTGCGAGGATCACATCGGCGGCGATCAGCACGAGAAGCCCGAGCGCCAGCAGCTTTCGGTGGCTCATCGTGTCCGAGAGCTTTCCGAACGGATACGCCGAGAGCGCATAGAGCAGGTTCATCGCCACCATCACGAGCGGCACGAGCGCGATGGGCACCCCGCCTCCCTGCGCGCGCAGCACCAGGAATGCCTCGCTGAAGCGCGCCAGGGTGAAGACCGCCCCGATCCCAACCACCCACCAGTACGAGGCACCCAAGCGGCGCAGATTCTCCCTGCGTATGGGGTTGGTCGGCTTCGCGGTGAGCTCACGCTTCGGCTCGTGCACTCCGAACACGAGGAGGACAACCGCCATCAGCCCAGGAACCACGGCCACCCAAAAGACGGCCCTGAAGTCGTTTGACCACAGCAACATCAACCCGACCGCCATCAGCGGTCCGAGGAGGGCGCCCACGGTATCGAGCGACTGACGCAACCCGAAAGCCGCGCCGCGCACATGAGCCGGCGCCAGGTCTGCGACGAGGGCGTCTCGAGGGGCCCCCCGCATCCCCTTGCCGATCCGATCGACCAGCCGTGCCGTCAACACGATGCCCGTCGACGAGGCCAAAGCGAAGAGCGGCTTCGTGAGCGCCCCCAGCGCGTAGCCGAAGACGGCAAGCCCCTTGCGCCTGCCGAGGTAGTCGCTGAGGGTCCCAGAGAACACCTTGACGATGAGCGCGGTCGATTCGGCAAGCCCTTCGATCACGCCGACCGCGATCGCGCTCGCCCCCAACGTCGTGACCATGAAGACCGGCAGCAGGCTGTGAATCATCTCGGAAGACACATCCATCAACAGGCTGACAAAGCCGAGCGCCCAGACCGCTGCTGGAATCTCACGCAGCGGGCTCGAGGCACGGGGTGCTTCGTCGCGAGGGCTCATCGGGCGGCGCGGACCTTACAGCCCAGAATCAAGCGTGCACCTCTCATCGGCAAACGTTGGCCGCACAGCTCTGGGGCGAAGTGCAGCTTCCGCAGGGCAGGGTGCTGCCGCGGCAGCTGCAATGGGAACCGCCCTGCGGGAAACACGTTGCGGATGGTAGGGCGTGAGTACTTCGAAGCCCTGTCGCGCGCCGAACGACGTGGAGATCATGCCGCGACCGTCATCTCTTGCACCCGCTCGACGACGTAGCGGCGGGCCTCGGCCCAGGTCTCGGCTTCGAGCGTCGCGCCGGGAATTCCG
>JAYVFP010000078.1:0-16424 GCA_043773025.1 Archangium sp. | reverse complement strand
CACGGTGCAGGTGGGCCGCGCGGCGAGCTGATGGGACAGGCCTGCTCTGGGGAAGGCGGAAGGTCTGGTCGCCCAGCTTCCGGTGCGGAAATGAACTGGCCTCGTGGCGCGCAACCTTGCGGACACGCGCTGAAGCAGGCCTTGAGCAAGTGAGTTTCTGCGCAGGCCGCGAGCTAACCCGCACTTTGTCATCAAAATCCCTGAGGGGCGGCCCCCCCCCGGGGGGGATCACGGGCTCAGGGATTTTGATGACAAAGCGAAGGTTGGCTCGCGCGTCGACGCTCCGCTGGGCGAGAAACTCATGGTCCCAGCCAGCCAGCTTTCTGCGGCTCTGGATGCTGACGCGCTTTTGCTTCGTGGAGCCCGTTCTCGATGCCTCAATGGCCAAGGACAGCCGTGCCGAATTTCTCCGCGTCATCACCTGGCAGGCTGCTGATGAAGGAGCGCTCGTCGAGGGAGGTGACGCCCTTCTCTGTGCGCTCCGCCTCCACCATGCCCAGGCTGGCAAGGCCGGCCAGCCCCTGCCCGGCTGCGGCTGCGGCTGCGCGAGCGCGGTGTACGAGACGGCGAACACGAGAGCGAGGTTGCGACGAAGGGTCTTCATGGGTGGTTCTCCTGGTGGGTCCGGCCGCTCGAGGTCAGTGCACGTGATGGGCCGTGCGTCACGAGCTCGCGCGCGGCACCTCGACGCGGAAGCACGCCCCGCCGCCCGCGGCGTCATGCACCGTGAGCGAACCTCCGTGCAGCGTCACCACCTGCCGCGCGATGGAGAGGCCGAGCCCCACGCCTTTGATTCGGGTGGTGAAGAAGGGTTCGAAGATGCGCTCGCGATCAGCGGCGGGGACACCGGGCCCGCGATCGTTCACTTCAATCACCAGGCGCGCGTTCGATTCGGTCACCCGCACCTCCACGACCGCATCGGGCGGTGAGGCCTGCAGCGCATTGCCCACGAGGTTGGTCACCACCTGCTGAAACCGCACCGGGTCGAGCGACCACTTCGATGGCGCCGCGCTTTCGTCGAGGCGGGTGCGTTGCGCGTCGAAGTGAGCGAGCGCGGCGCGGACCAGCGGCAGCGGGGCGGTGTCTTCGCGGGTGAGGGCTCCGGTGCGCGCGAGCTCGAGCAGGCTCTCGCTCAATTTTTCGAGCCGCCACGCCGCGTCGACCACGTGTTGCGCTTGTGCCTTCTGCCGTGGCTCTTCGAGCGACTCTGCGAGCAGCTGGGCGTGTCCCTTGAGCGAGGCGAGTGGGTTGCGCAGCTCGTGGGCCACCACGCCCGACATCGTGCCCAGGCTCGCCAGGCGCCGCTCATGCTCGAGGCGATGCAGCGCTTCATCGCGGCCCGCGAGCAGACGCCGCGCGAAGAGACTGAGCGCCAGCAGCCCCAGCGCGCCGAGCCCACCCGCGAGCAGGGTCGCCAGCGCGGCGCGATCGAGCTGCGCCACCAGCTTCGGCTCGAAGGCGACCGCCCCGGAGCTCACTTTCCCGGCGGCGGTCCGAAGCCCGGCCCCGGCAGCGGCCGCGAGAAGATCCACGCCAGCGCGCCTCGGCGCAGAGGCTCGCCCGGTCGGAGCAGACGCGCGTCTGAGAACCCCGTGGGCTGGGTGCCAGCCGACGCGAGGATCTCGCCATCGGGCAGGACCATCGCGAGATAACGAACCCCGGCCGGGTCGATGTCCGTGAGCGCCCGTTGCAGCACTTCGTTCGAGAGGAACTCGCCGCCCTCACGCAGCGTGTGTTGCAGGCGCTCGAGCAGTTGATCGCCCTCACCCCGTAGCAACAGCTCAGCCGAGCTACGCGTCTGCGCCCAGCCGAAGAGCATCACCGCGAACATCGCGAGCGCCCCGAGCCCGGGCAATGCCACCACCCACTGAGAACCAGGCCTGCACGTCACGGGACCTCTGCAGTGTACGCGTTGCACGGCGCGTTCCCTCTGACTCGTCGTGCGAGGAGCGGGGTGCGTCATGCGGGAACCGCAGCAGGGAGTGCGGAATCCGCACTGCGGGTCGACGGGTGATGAACGGCGCGTTTTTGGTGATGTCGAGGGGGCACTTACCGCCCGAAGGCGAGGTAATCCCTCGACTCGCTCAGGACGAACGAGGGGGCTGCTCGACCTCCCAGGACTTCTGAGGTCTGAGGGGCGCGCCTGAGGTCAAATGACCCCAGCGCGCGAGCCGGTCAGCGGCGCCAGGTGACGCCAACGCACGCCACAGGTTTGACGGTGTGCGAGGCGTGTGCGAGGCATGCGCGGTGCAGCCCCCCGCGTCAATGCGCCTCCTGACCTCACTCAGCGTGTCCTGCCTGCTCCTCATCTCCGCTGCCGCGGTGGCGACTGATGCCATTCACCCGTACACCCTTCAGAATTGGGACGAGTGGCAGCGACTGATGGACGCCGCCGATGCCTCGGTCGCGAAGAAGGCGCCGGCAGATGAGATGTTGAAGGCGCTCGAGGCCACGGAGGCCTTCTTCTCCGAGCGTGCCCAGCCCTTGAAGCGCCACCCGGACTACGAGAAGGGCTTCGAGCACCAGCTCGCGATTCGCCTCAGCCTGGTGAAGCTGCAGGCGAACATGGGGTTCCTGTACGCGAAGACCGCGGCCGACCGGAAGAACGGCACGCTGTTGACCCAGCCCGGTGGCGCCTTCGAACGGCTGACCAAGGCGAGCGAGATCCTCAAGACGTACATCGCTGCGAGAGGTGACGACGACCCGGCAGGTCAGAAGATGATTACGTACATCGCTGACCTGCGGAAGCAGGCGGACAGCGTCGGAGCGCAGCTCAACGCCCTCGGGATCTCCGTCGTTCCCGAGTCGTCGACGCCGATCGACCACGGCAGCGAAGGCTACTTCCGACAGTGGTGGGAGAAACTCGAAGCGGCCGACAAGGCCTTCGCCTCGAGCGACTTCGCGGCCGCGCAGAACGCGTACCGCACCGCGAGAGATCATCAGAACGGCTGGAAGGGCTGGCTGATCAAACATTCAGAGTACGAGAAGACGCTGGCTCGGCAGGAAACCCTCGGCACGAAGTTGCTCAGCAAGGAGGTGGGGATCGAGACCGCCGCCGCCCTCACCCAGGCAAAGACGGGCTTCGACGAGAAGAACCCCAACTACTTCAGCCCGAGCTCCGGCGTGTACCAGCGGCTTGGCCACGCCCGCTCAGCCCTGGCCGCGCTGGCGAAGGTCAAAGGCGACCAGGACGCGGAGGTGATTCAACTGACCAGGGCCCTCACCGAGGCCGAGGGGCAGGCCAGGGCGCTGGGCAACCAATTGGAGGCTTCGGCGATCGCGGGGCGCGCGATGCCCGTCGATGTCTACGCCGGAGGTGACAAGGCCGCGCTCAAGGCCAGCGTCCTGGCCTACTGGCAGGCCCGCTACCCGAAGGACAAGGTCCTCGGCGTTCGCTTCTTCGAAACCGCCTGGACCCATGAGACCAACTGGAAGCTCAGCATCAACACCGCCTACCTCACCGACTACTCGTGGCTGCCGGTGAAGGTCGTGGTGCAGACCAGCGATGAGGTGGCGGCGCTGTTCCCGGCGTTCGCCAATAAGCAGCAGGGCTCGGGGAAGACCACCATCTCCGATGACCGCAGCGGTTCTTCCTACGTCGTCGGCAAGATGCTGATGAAGAACGTGAAGTTCTGACAGACGCGGGGGTCGCTCGGTGCGAGTTGTACCAATAACGCCCACTCACGCTCCGCGGCGGCGCTGGTGGTGGCCACCGCTCTCAAATGTGTCGAAGTAAACCTGCGAGGCCAGCTCGGGGCGGGTAGACGAGTCGCATGTCTCTCTACGAACTGTTCACCTCAAAAGGCGCCAATGGCTTTGGGTACGGCACGACCGCTGAGCAGGTGACCGAAGGTCTGAACCTCGAAGGCAAGACGATTTTGATGACCGGCTGCAACTCCGGGCTGGGGCTCGAGGCGATGCGGGTACTGGCCATGCGCGGCGCGCGCGTGGTGGGCACGGCGCGTGACCTGAAGAAGGCGCAAGACGCCTGCGCTTCGGTGAAGGGCAAGACCGTCGCGATGGCCTGTGAGCTGGCTGACCCCAGGAGCGTGCGAGCGTGCATCGCCGAGGTGAAGGCGCAGGACCTGAAGCTCGACGCCGTCATCTGCAACGCGGGCATCATGGCGCTGCCGAAGCTCGAGCAGGCGTTCGGCTACGACTTGCAGTTCTTCACCAACCACATCGGCCACTTCATTTTGGTGACGGGGCTGCTCGACCAGCTCACCGAAGCGGGCCGCGTGGTGATGCTCAGCAGCGCCGCTCACATGCGGGCGCCGAAGGAAGGCATTCAGTTCGACAACCTCTCGGGCACAAAGGGGTACACGAGCTGGGGGAACTACGGGCAGTCGAAGCTGGCGAACCTGTTGTTTGCCAAGGAGCTCGCGCGGCGCTTCGCCGGCACCAGGAAGACGGCCAACGCGGTGCACCCCGGGGTCATCAAGACGAACTTGTGGCGGCACACGAACCCGGTGGTGGGCTTCGTCTTCGGGGTCGCGGGCGCGCTGGCGCTCAAGGACGTGCCGCAGGGCGCGGCGACCGAAGTCTACGTGGCCACCCACCCCTCGCTGAGCGGAGTCAGCGGCAAGTACTTCGCCGACTGCAACGAGCTCGAGCCGCGCGCCGACGCGAATGACACGGCGATGGCCAAGAAGCTCTGGGAAGTCTCAGAGAAGATCGCCGCCGAGGTGTGACGCTTCACTGCACGGCCTCGAGCGTGATGCTCGAGAACCGAACATCACCTCGAAGCGTCGGCGTACCGGGGCTGTGGCGGAGTCGGCCGGTCGAGCACCGAGGCGGCCGAAGAGACGGTGGCCGTTTGAAGCCAGTTTCCGGCTTTGCCCGCGCTCAGACTTTTTCCAGCCACGGCACGGTTGTTCCCCGCAGGTGAGCTGCTGCCTTACCGAAACGCGAGGCGCACCTTTTTGCCTCCCAGGGTCCGCCAGACCGTCGAGAACTCGCGGTCGAACGTCCACACAGCCACCGAGGGGCGCGCGTTGCATCTTCCGCAAAGCTCAGACCGGTGTCGGCAGAGATGCCTTGGGTGAACAGCGCGGCGCCTGAACGCAGCACCTGTGCGGTGGCGACGAACGAGGCTCCCTGGTTAAAGCCGACGCTCGTCTTCTGGAGCGGGTTGGTGACGCTCAACGCCAGCTTCTCGGCATCGGGCGCGCTCCCCAATTCGCTGAGGAGATCGGCGAAGTCGCCGGCCTTGTCGAGCGGGCCCGGCGCGGCTTTGGCATCGGTTGCAGCGAGCTTCTGCAGATCGGCAGGCGACTTGACCGACTGAATCGCCACCGCGACCTTGCGCTCGCTCGGAGTCAGCGGGCGCCCGAGGTTGATCTCGAGAGCGCAGTCGTCGGGTCCATCGCCGCGGGAAGGGCCGAGGGCCCGAAGAGATCGGCGGCAAAGCGGTGACCTGCGCTACTCCCCTTGAGCGATTCTGACATGCGGATCAGCTCGGCGACGCGCTCGGTGGGGGAAAGACCCGCGAGGTATTTCTGGAAGGGTGCTGAGCGGAAGGTGCCGATCACTCCGAACGCGGCTCGATCGCGCATGTCGATCTGGGTGCCGAGCCACTGCTGATCATCACCGAGGCGCTTCGACTGCGCGGCGACCTTCGGCCCGAACTCGGTCTGAATCTTCTGCCATTCGCTGTCGCGCATTCCCGACGGTCGATTCAGCGAGAGCGACACGCGGCCATCGGTGTCGGTGGTCATCTTGACGTAGCCGGCCCTCAACGCGGGCCCGATGAGCTTCTGACTTTCAGTCAAGCTCGCGGCAGAGCTGTTGACCCAACCGGTGAGCTTTGCCGATTCGACGGTGAGCGAGTCGCGCGCCTTTCGTGCGGCGGGAATCTGCGCGGTGATTTGCTGGTCGCGAAACAGCAGCGAGGTCGCGGGGTCGAGGTTGCCTTCGATGCCCGACGAGACGGTCGACCCCTCACGAAACGCGCTGACCATCAGCCACTGGTCTTTGTCGGCGTAGGTCAGCGGGTGCCAGGCCTTGCCGTTCGCATCGATGAGACCCGCCTGCTCGCGTCGAGCGGTGATACAGACCTGCCCCACCACCCCCTCAGAGCCGCGTTTGAGGGGTGTTCGTTGTGCCGGCGAGCGTTCGGATCGGTCGTGGGTGTGCTCGACCGCAACCGTGACTCAAACTGCCTCGTGGAGTGGAGCGGCTGGTAGCTTCCGAAATCATGGGGCTCCTCCAGTCACTCTTCGGCAGCAATACGCCCCGCGCACTGGTTCGCGCCGCAAAGGCTGGCGACCTCACCAAGGTGCAGCAACTGCTCGACGCCGGAGTCTCGGCCGACGCACGCGCTGAAGGGGTTTTTCCGCTTTTCGGGGCCGCATTCTACGGTCACCTTGACGTCGTTCGTTTGCTGCGTGCGCGAGGCGCCGCCCTTGACGTGATGGTCGACCAGGACACGACCGCGCTGCATGCTTTGGCCCAGCTCGATGCTTCAACTTCAATGTGCGCAGCGTTGTTGGAGGGCGCGACCGATGTCGACAAGAACGCCAACGGAGCCACACCGCTGATGTTGGCCTGTCAGTTCAATCGCCAACCGATGGCCGAGGCCCTGCTCGAGCATGGAGCAGACGTGAACGCGACCTTCCCGCGGTCAATGGTCGTCGAGCCGTTCCCCGGTGACCTCAAAGGCTTCACACCGTTGCTGTTCGCGTTGCAGAACGGGCACGACGCCTTGGTGCCACTGCTGCTCGACGCGGGCGCCTGGTTGGGCGCGGCGTTGGCGCATGGAGTCACTGAGCTCATGGTGGCGGTGGGTGCCTCGGGGGTAGCCGCGGTCAATGCCCTGATTGCGGCCGGCGCAGACCCGAATGCGCGCCTCACGAAGGGCCCTCTGGCGGACACCACTGTCCTGATGATGGCCTGCGTGATTCCAACCGAGCAGATGCTGCAGCGTCTCCCGGCGGCAGAGCTCGCGCTTTTTTATGCAAACAGACTCAACGTCATTCGTGCACTGGTCGAGGCCGGCGCAGACAGGGAAGTGACCACCCGTGAAGGAAAGTCGGCTCGCACGCTGGCTGAGCACTCGGGGCTCATGAAGTTGGCCCCTGATGTCTTCGGCTGAAGACCAACACTCGAGGAAGATGCCCGAGCTGGGGCATGATCTCAGGCTTGGCGCTCCGTCTTTCGAGCAGCATCCTCGGGTTCAGCGACAGCTCCTCGAACGTCAGAAGCCGGCCAATTGCCCCTGGCGCGGCTGCTCAGAGGTTGTCGTAGCGGTAGACCGGGTGCAGCGCGTCGGCTGAGTCGAAGCGGCTGAGTGGCTTGATGATGCCGTCGTTGAGCCCGTAGACCCACCCATGCAGCATGGGCGCCTGGTGTTGTTTCCATGACTTCTGGACGATGGAGGTCTTCGCGAGGTTGAGCACCTGCTCTTCGACGTTGAGCTCGATCAGCCGATCGAGGCGCTGTTGCTCCGACTCGATCGCCATCAACTCGGCCTCGTGGAAACGAAAGACGTCTTCGATGTTCCGCAGCCAGTTGTCGATGACCCCGATGCTGTTGCGTTGGGTCGCCGCCAGGACGCCGCCGCAGCCGTAGTGGCCGCATACGATGATGTGCTTCACGTGCAGCACGTTGACCGAATACTCGAGCACCGACAGCAGATTCAGGTCGGTGTGCACCACCAGGTTGGCGATGTTGCGATGCACGAAGATCTCCCCTGGCTGGGTGCCGGTGATCACGTTGGCCGCGACTCTTGAATCGCTGCAGCCGATCCACAAGAACTTCGGCTGTTGCAGGTGCGCGAGGCGATTGAAGTAGTCGGGGTCCTCGGCGACGCGTGAGGTGGCCCAGGCCTTGTTCGAGTCGAGGAGCTTGGCGATGTTGTGCATGGCGCGAAGTCCCGCCTAACGGTCCTTGCGCATCTGCGCCAGTTGCCTCTTCACCAGAACGAATCAGCCGACCTCTCGCCGCTTCGCAGGGGGAGGTACTCAGGGTAGGCCTTGCCCGTGATCACCTGGCTCGAGACGCAGCCCCTTCGCGATGAGCGACCGCGCGTCTTCCCCAGCCCCTTCGATGACCTCGCGCCGCACCCGCTCGCCCAGCTCTGCGCAGAGCTGGTGAAACAAGACCTCCGCACCGGCCTCATCGCGCCCGGCTTCCCCACCTCGGTGCTCACCCGCGCCGAGGGCGGAAAGATGTTCGGAGTGCTCGTCGTCGAATCACCTGAAGGCCGCGTCGGCTTTCTGCGCGCGGTCTCGGGCCAGGTGGAGCGCGCGTGGCGGCTCGAGGGCTACGCCCCACCCGTCTTCGACGCCGAGCTGCGAGTCGCAGCCGAAATACCCGCAGAGGTGATGGTGAAAGGCCTGACCGCGCGCGTCGACACCGCGAGGCTCGAGCCCACCCTGCTCGCTGCACGCGCTGCGCTGGCAGAGCTCGACGCACGCCACACCGAACGGCGGCTCGCCCTCAAGGCGCAGCACACCCTGCGCAAGCAGGAACGAAAGGCCGCGCGCGCCGCCACCACTGATGCCACCGCGCTGCACGCGCTCGATCAACTCAGCCGCAAGGATGATCACGAGCGCCGCACCGCTGAGGCCACCACGCGAGAAGAACGCGCGAGCGCCCTCGCCATCCTGTTTCCCCTCGAGCGCCGGCTGGCCGCCCTCGAACGCCTGCGCCGGGTGGTCTCGCAAGAGACGATGCGCCGCATCTGGGACAGCTACCGGCTGACCAACTTCGCTGGCGAGACCACCACCGTGCGCGCGTTGTTCCCCGCGGGAGATCCCCCTTCAGGAGCCGCCGACTGCGCTGCCCCCAAGCTGCTCAACGCCGCGCGCGTGCAGGGCCTGCGACCGCTCGCGTTGGCGGAGTTCTGGTGGGGCGCACCCCCACCCGGCGGCGGGCGCGTCGAGGGCATGTTCTTCCCGGCGTGCCGCGAGAAGTGCGGCCCGGTGCTCCCCTTCTTTCTCGGTGGCTTGAGCGTCGCGCCGCGCCAGACCTGGAAGCCGCGCGAGGTCGCCGAAGACGAGCTGACCATCGTGCACGAAGACGCGCGGTTCCTCGTGCTGCATAAACCAACAGGCCTGCTCTCCGTGCCTGCGCGCGATGAGACCGTCACCGACTCGCTCGAAGCACGCGTGCAACGCCGTTTCCCCGAAGCGATGGCGGTGCACCGCCTCGACCTCGACACCTCGGGCCTGCTGCTGGTCGCGCTCGATGAAGAGATGTACCGGCTGCTCCAGGCGCAGTTCCTTTCGCGTGAAGTGTTCAAGCGGTACGTCGCCGTGGTCGAGGGCAACGTGTCGAAGGACGAAGGAGAGATCGAGCTCCCGCTGCGCGTCGATCTCGATCAACGGCCTCGTCAACTGGTCGACTTCGAGCATGGCAAAGCCGCGCACACCCGTTTCCAGGTGTTGTCGCGTGAAGGTGGGCGAACCCGGGTGGCCTTCTTTCCCCTCACCGGCCGCACCCATCAACTGCGCGTGCACGCCGCGCATCAGCTCGGCCTGGGCACGCCCATCGTCGGAGATCGCCTCTACGGCACACCGGCCGCACGCCTGATGTTGCACGCCGAGGTGCTGCGTTTCCGCCACCCCGTCACGTCGGCCACCCTCGAGCTGAAGGCCCCTGCGCCGTTTTGACCTGAGCCTTGAGCGTGACTGGTGCTAGCTCACGCGCATGCGCTTCCTCCTCGCGGGCCTGGCGTGCCTTCTCCTCGGCATCGGCCTGACTGAATACATGCGGCGCCACCCCAGCAAGGTGGCCGGCTCGACGACCACCGAGCCTGAGGCTGCGCCCGATGGAAAGAAGAAGAAGAAGCCGAAGTACCCCGCGGCCCTCGCCGCCTTGTTGGAGACCGACGCCGCCGGCACGGACACGCCGGGCAATGCGCCTGAGTTGGCGCAGCTGCTGTCGGCACCGAAGGCCGAGCCGGTCGAAGGTTTCGCAACCATCGCCAGTGGCGCGTTCACGGCGCGTGAGCTGCGCGGTGGTTTTGGAGCGGCGCTGTTCGTGATGGACGTGAACGGCAAGAGCGCGCTGGTGCGGGCCAGTCAGGGTGAGCCGCCGAAGATGGTGTTCGCGCGCCGGGGCGCCATCGGTGCGCTCGCGGTCGATGGCAGCACGGTCTTCTTTTCTGAAGGCGGCATGGTGGGCACGACGCACGCGCGGGGTGGAGAGCCCGTGGTGGTGCGCGCGCGCTTCAAGAACTCGGTGGTGACCAGCCTCGCTTCGTCAGGTGACTTGGTGGTCGTCACGTTGATGCCGAACGGCGTTGATCCGCTCTCGAGCGATGCGGTGGGCGCGGTGGCGGCGATCTCCAGCGAAGGCGAAGTGACGTTGATCGCGCAAGACCAGGTGCGCCCTCGGGCCGCAATGACCGACGGGAAAGATGCGTTCTGGATCGCTGGCTTTCCTTCGAGCCTGATGCGTGGCGCGCTCGACGGTGCGTTCAGCTCGCAGTTGTCTGACAAAGCGGAAGAGCCGATCGCCCTCGATGGTGACGGGGTGTTCTTCCGCTCACCGCAGGGCACGGGTCCTGAGCTGCGCCGCGTGGGTCGCGCAGGTGGAAACATGCAGACGCTCGCGACGGCGGATGTCGGTTTCCTGGTCGCCTCGAGTGGCCTGGTGCGTTTCGCGACGGTGGGTGCGGGGCCGAAGTTGATGGAAGTGACGAGCGGAGCAGAGCCTACGGAAGTGATGAGCATCGCAGGCAGCCCGCGCGGTCTTGCGCTCGGTGGCACCACGTTGTTCCTGCTCACCACGAGCGACGACGGCAAGACCACGCTGTTCGCGAAATAGTCTCCCTCTCCCCCGCGGGGGAGAGGGTCGGGGAGAGGGCTTACACGTGTCGAAGCTGACGATCGCCTCATCCTCTGAGCAACAAGCCCGAGATCACCTCACCGTCGAAATCTGGGGCGCCGGGCTCACCACCGACCAATTCCTCGAGCGAGAACTCCGCCTGCGAGCCCACCCCTGGGCCTCCGCCACCCTCACGACCTGGCTGTGGAAAGACGCGAGCGGAGCCATCCTTTCCTCCTGCGAAGTCTTCGTCGACGAAGCCAGAGCAGGCGAAAGAATCGGCACCGCGGCCACCATCGCCTCGGTCTTCACCGAGCCACGCCTGCGAGCGCAAGGTCACGCCGCGAAGATGCTGCAGTCCCTGATGCTGCAGCTCAAAAGCTGCCTCGCCGTCACGCTCTTCTCCGAGATCGGCACGAACTACTACCAGCGCCTCGGCTTCTGCCCGGTGCCCGCCTTCGACACGTTCTTCGCACCGCGCGCAGACGCACCCTCCATCGAGTGGCTGCAGACCCTGCCTGCGCCCCAACACGCGGGCGCCGACGCGAACACGCTGCGACTGAGCCTCTCCGCGCCGCGCCTCGACTGGCACCTCGAGCGCGAACGCATCTACGGATCAGCATTCCAACGCGGCCCCCTGCCTCACCACGGCGCGAGGGTGGGCGAGTCGACCGTCACCTGGACTGCGTACTGGAAGACGAACGAGCTGCAGGTGCTCAGCCTCGACGCGAAGTCACCTGTCGAGCTCGAGCAGCTCGTTCACGCGGCGTCTCATGCGGCACACCTGGGTGGACTGTCGACGGTGCGCATCTGGGAGACGGATGATCTGACTTCGGTGCCAGGTGCGAGACGTGTGGCGCGCACCGATGAGGTGGCGATGTTTCTGCCACTCGTGCCCGGGGTGCAGGCGTGGACGATGGTGGAGCGCGGGTTGTGGGCTTGAAATGACCACTCATCCTGACTGAGTGGAGTCGAGGCATTGCCCCTCCTTCGCACACCAAGTGCCCCCTCGACTGAGCTCGCAGGGTTGATCGAAATAACGAACGGACACCGTTCATCCCGAGCGGAGTCGAGGGATTACCTCGCCTTCGCACTGCAAGTGCCCCCTCGACTGGGCTCGGGGCGAACGGTGATGGAGCCGACCACATCCACCCATCCGGAGACGACGCCCCCGGCTGATCGTGATGAAAGCGATGCGCACGGATACCGGCTCAGGAGTCCTCTCGGCTATCCTCGCGGGCCGATGCCCCGCCTCCCGGAACGTGTCATTTCCCGCCTGCAGCCCGCCTCCACCCAGTCGTCCCGCATCGCGACCTCGGAGGTCACCGCGCTGAGCACCACCGAAGCCCGCGCCGTGGCGACCCAGGCCATCGACGCGGTGGAGAGCCGCGCCGGTCTCGAGGCCCTGAAGACCAAGCTCGCCGGTGAATCGATTCCCGCGCCGCTCTCGTCGCTCAACGATTTGCCCGCTGGAAAGAAGTGGCTCGCGGGCACGCAGAACATCGGCGCCACCTCGCCGGCGGCCGACATCAAGGTCGTGCAGCGCGCCTTGATGAAGATCGGCGCGCACCACGCGCAAGGCCGCACCAGGGCCGAGCTGATGCTGCTTCCGTGGGGCGCCGATGGAAGCCTCGGGCAGACCACGCTGAAGGCGCTCGACACCGCGCTGCGTCTCGCGGGCCGGGCTGATCTCGTGCCCGCCTCCGCGCGGCTGCCGCTGAAGAAGGAAGTGGCGCTGGCCCTCGAAGGGCTGCTTCGTGCCACCCCGCAGGTGCAGCTGCCGCCGCAGGGCGAGGTGTTCCCCACCACGCCATCGACGAACGTTCCGCAGCGGCTCAACGTCTTCGGTTCCGTCGCGCTGCCCCTCAACACCACGCCGTACGACGCGAAGTGGAAGAGCGTGCTGGCGCGCATGGACTCCGAGAACCACGTCGCAGGTGCCGCGGGCAATTCGGCCGCTGCGAACACCTGGCTGCGCGGGCTCGATGCGCTGCGCGGGAAGCCGCAGATGGAGCAACTGCTCGGCGCAAACCGGCTGGTCAACGACAACGCGTACCTGAGTGACCCCGGCGACACGTGGTCTTCACCGCTCGAGTTCTTCGCGCGCAGGGGTGACTGCGAGGACTACTGCATCGCGAAGTACGCGAGCCTCGAGCGCCTGGGCTTCGATGAATCACGCATGCGCATGCTCATCGTGACTGACACGGCGACGCGGCAGGCCCACGCGGTGCTCGCGGTCGACATGCCCGACGGCACGTACATCCTCGACAACCAGAACCGCGACGTGAAACGCCACGAAGAGCTGAAGTACTCGAGCGGCGAAGTGCACTACCAGCCGATGTTCGCCCTCTCGCGCACCAAGCAGTGGCTGTACGGCCGACCGACGACCTGACCTTTTTCAGAAGCGGGAGTGCTCCCTCGACTGCTCTCGGGGAGACCGGTGATGGAACCCGACTCCTATTTCCGCCAAGCCTCTCCCAAGGAACAGCCCACACCGTTCGCATCGAGTGAAGTCGAGATGCCACTTGCTGCGCGAGGAAGAAGTGCTCCTTCGACTTCGCTCGGGAGGACCGGTGTGAACGCGGCCGACCTGCCATCTTCACTCACTACGCCGCGGCCGCGGTCTCCAGGTGGTAGTCGATGCTGACGAAGGGCTTCCCGGGCTTGGCGAAGTAGTAGCCCTGCATCAGGTCGACACCCAGCTCGCGCAAGGTGGAGAGCTCTGATGCCGTCTCGATGCATTCAGCGATCACCCGCAGGCCCATGCGTTTCGAGAGATCGACCACCGCCGCGACGATCAGCTGGTTGACGCCCGAGGTGTCGATGTTGCGCACCAGCGAGCCGTCGAGCTTCACGAACTCGGGCTGAACGCGCGCCAACGTGGTGAGCCCCGCGTAGCCCGCGCCGAGATCATCCACCGCGATGCGGTAGCCCATCGCGCGCAGCGCAGCGATGTGGCGCGTCAGTGCTTCGTCGTGCGTGACCGAAGCGCGTTCGGTGATCTCCAGCACCACCCGGCGGGCGAAGGCGGCCAGTGGTGAGCTGCGCTCATACAGGTCGGGGTCTTCGAGATCGGCCGGGTGCAGGTTCACGAACACGTCGACGTCGTCTGCGAGCATGGGCAGCTCGCGCGCCACCGAGCTGCGAATGGCGCGGCCGAGGTCGAACAAGCGGCCGGTCTTCTCGGCCAGCTCCAGCACGTCGGGCGGCCCCTTCACCTCGGGCGCGGTGGTGCGCAGCAGCGCCTCGTATGCGAGCGGCCGCGACCTGGAGACCTCTACGATGGGCTGGTACGCCATCCACAGGCCTTCGAGCGCGCGGTCGAGCCGGCGGTGCAGGCTCGCGAGGTCATCCGAGCCCACGCGCCGCTTCACCGCTTCAGAGACCGTGTTCACGAAGACGTCGATGTCGAAGGGTTTGGGCAGGTACTTGTGCACGCCCAGGTCGATCGCCGAGATGGCCGACTCCATGGAAGGAGCACCCGTCATCAACACGAACGGCACGGTGGCGTCATAGCTGCGCGCCGCCCGAAGCAGGCCCAGCCCGCTCAGGTCAGGCATGCAGAAGTCAGAGACGATCGTGTCGTAGCGGCGCTTCTCGATCAGCGCGAGAGCGTGCGTGGGGTTGTTGCAGGTCTCTACCGTGAGACCTGACCGTCGAAGCAAGCTGCTGCAGACCCGCAGAAACAAATCGTCATCATCCACCACCAGAACTCGGCCATTCGACATCGGGGGAACTCCTTGTGGCTCCCTCCAAGCAATGGTGATGCCGCGCGGATCAGCCTGAAAACAGTGTGGGCTGCGCGGGTCGCGAGGCACCCGGCGGGTCCTGCCGCGGTGGTCGTTATCGGCTCAGCCCTCTTCGGGGGGGCGTTCGCCCTTCTGGATGAAGCCGTATTTCTCGAGCTTGTAATACAGCGCCGAGGTCTTGATGCCGAGCAGCCGCGCGGTCTCGGTCTTCACCTTGCGTGCCTTCTCATAGGCTCGCTCGATGAGCTGGCGCTCGAGATCTTCGAGGATGTCGGGCAGCGGGCGATCGCCATGCGGCACGGGGAGCGCGCCCTGCGTGTGCGAGGCCCGCGCTTCGGCCGACTGGAGGAACGCGGGGAGATCCTTCTCGTCGAGCTCCTTTCCTTCCGCGAAGACGAGCGACTGCTCGATGGCGTTCTCCAGCTCGCGCACGTTGCCAGGCCACGCGTAGCGGCACAGGCCCGCCACGGCGCCGGGGGTCAGCCCCTTCACCGCGGCGTTGATGCGGGGCGCGTGTTTGGCGACGAAGTGCCGGGCGAGCTGGCCGATGTCTTCGGGGCGTTCGCGCAGGGCGGGCAGCTCGAGGGGCACCACGTGCAGGCGGTAGTAGAGATCTTCGCGGAAGCGGCCGGCAGCGACCTCGGCCTTGAGGTCACGGTGCGTCGCGCACACCACGCGCACGTCGACCTTCACCGTCTCTTCGCCACCGACGCGCTGAATCTCGCGCTCCTGCAGCACGCGCAGCAGCTTGGTCTGCACGGTCGCGCTGATCTCACCCAGCTCGTCGAGGAAGATGGTGCCGCCGTCAGCCAGCTCGAAGCGGCCGAGCTTCTTCTTCACCGCGCCCGTGAACGAGCCGCGCTCGTGGCCGAAGAGCTCTGACTCGAGCAACGTCTCGGCGAGCGCTGCGCAGTGCGTGACGATGAAGGGCCCCGCCGCGCGTGGGGAAAGATCGTGCAGCATGCGCGCGACCAGTTCCTTGCCGGTGCCCGACTCGCCGTGCACCAGCACCGTGGCATCAGTCGCGGCGGCGCGGCGCACCTGGGCGAGCAGCTTCTGCACGGGCTGGCTGTCGCCCACCATCGAGATGCCGACCTTGCTGTTGAGATCGCGGGAAAGCGCCTCGGTGGTCGCCTCGAGCTTCACCACGCGCGCGCGGGTGCGGCTCAGCTCGAGCGCTTGATCGACCTTGGCGCGCAGCACGTCGGGCGGGAACGGCTTCTCGATGAAGTCGACCGCGCCGTGCTGCATCGCATCGACGGCGGTGCTGATGCTGCCGTGCGCGCTCACCACCAGCGCGACCACGTTGGGGTCGTGCGCCTTGAGGCGCTTGACCACCTCGATGCCGTCCATCACATCCATCTTGAGATCAGTGACGACGAGGTCTGCGCCCTTGCTGGTGAACGCTGCCACGCCTTCGACGCCGTTGCGGAAGGCGAAGACGTCGTGACCGGCCTTCTTCAGGGTGACCGCCATGCCTTCGCGCATGGTGTCGTTGTCATCGATGACGAGAATGCGAGCCATTGCGCACCCTATACTCCCTCTCCTTGCGAAGCGGTGAGAGGGCCGCGCGTGCTACTCAACTCGCATGACGTTGCGCGAGCTGCTCACCGCCCATCAACCAACCGACGAGAAAGAAGCTGCGGACCTGCAGACAATGCTCGAGTCAGCCACTTCCCTCGAAGACCCATTCTCGCGCGATCAATTCCCCGCCCACTTCACGGGAAGCGCGGTCGTGATCACCCACGACGGCGAAAAGGTCTGTCTCGTCCTCCACGCGAAGCTCAAACGCTGGCTGCAACCCGGCGGTCACGCCGACGCAATCGACGCAGGCTCGATGGCAACCACTGCCCTCCGCGAGGCCCGCGAAGAAACCGGCTGCGAAGTCACGCTGCACCCGAC
>JAYVFP010000077.1:0-16463 GCA_043773025.1 Archangium sp. | reverse complement strand
GCGCTCCCACGCGCCCGAGGCTGAGCGCGCTGAGGCCGAGGGCTTCGACTTCGTCGGAAGCGCCCGCACCGCCCCCTGCAGCGCGATGACCACGGGCTCGCCGCCTTCCGAGACACACCAGTCGACCACGTCCCAGCCGTGGCGCGAGTGGCGCCCTTCGTCAGCGCCCAGCTCATTCAAGACGCCGGCGATGCCCGCGTCGAGACAGCGCGCGCTCACCTTCGAGATCAACCGGGCCGAGTAGCCCTCGAGCAGCGCACCTTCGAGGAGCGCGTCGACGCCCACCTGCGCGAGCGCGAGCGCCCGACCCGGCAGCAACGCGCGCGTGTGCTTCGCCTCGCGAAACGGTGCGGGCCCTTGCGACTTTCCGTCGAGAGCCTTCGCCAGGGAGAAGCACAGCTCGGCGTGGCGAACCTCGTCGAGCGCATCTCTCTGCGTGCTCGCGAGCAAAGCAGGGGGGGCCCCGAGGCTCATCAAGTCCAGCGTGAGCTGCGCAAAGGCCGCGACCGAAGCGTGCTCGTTGCGGCCGTTCTCGCGCCACTGCGCTGCGATGGCCTCGAGGTCGGCGACCACCGGCTGGGCGACGACGTCGAGCTGTGTCCACCGCTCGCTGGCGGCGAGCGAAGGCAGCAACACCTTGAGTCCGCGCCGCAGCTGCCGACCGCGAGAGAAGAGCACGAGCGTGAAGAGCGCCATGAACACGCCCAGGAACGTGAAGAGCAGCGCAAGGAGGAGACCTCTCTCGCTGACTTCCGCGTTGCTCGACACCACGACGGAGCGAACGCCTGCCCAGAGGAGCAATACGAACGCTGCCGCCCAGGCGATCAACATCGGTGTTCGCAGGCTCTCCGACGAATCGAGGGCCCCGACCACGAGGGCAATGAGACCAAGACTCAAGCCTGCGATCGCAAAACGGCGACTGGCTGCCAACTTCGAGGGGATCAGTGCTGCTTGCTCGTCGGTCAACGCGTACCTCTGCAGAGTCGGTGACGGGTGATGAACGGAAGGCGTACCCTTGCTGTCACGGTGTCGGCGGTCAAGGGCGGCGGGGCGGAGGCACCAACCAGCCCGATGAAGGTGATGCCCTTCTTGGGCGTGTACTGGGCGCTCGCTCCGTCGACCCGCGCCCTCACGATGTCGCCGGCCAGCACAGGGCGTGACTGTCATCGAGGGGGCGCTGTGGGCTATGGGGCGGCGTTGCGCGCCCCATCGTCTACATGGCTGAGCCTCCTGCTCCTCGTCGCGGCCTGTGGTCGCGAGCCCGTCAGTACCGAAGCAGACGCGGGCGCGGAACAAGCTGACGCCGGCATCGCGCTGGAGCGGGACGGAGGCACCGCCGGCGACGCAGGGGGCGATGCGGGAATCGACGCCGGGTTCGACGCCGGCTCGACGCCGGGTTCGACGCAGGCTCGATGTCCCTGGACGCCGGGCTGGGCATCGACGGCATCGTCTTCGTGCACGGCATCAACGGCTCGGCCGGCGACTGGAACACGATGGTCGATCGTTTCCGAAACGACGGGTGGCCTGCAGACCAGCTGATCGCCCGCGCGTACTCCGACCCGAGATGGGGCTGTAACGGCACCAACGCCAACCAGCTCTCGGGGTGGGTGCAGGAGCTCTCGGGCCGCGGGGCCACGCGCATCGCCATCGTCGCCCACAGCATGGGTGGCCTGAGTTCTCGCTACTACCTGCAGCGCCTCGGCGGCACCTCATCGGTCGCGCTCCTCGTGACGCATCGGCGAAGGGGGGGAATCCCGTAGTAGCGCTCGTAGAGAGTTCCACCGAGCAGTCGCGCGGCGACCTGCCCACTCTCGAAGAAGGGGGGGGGCAAAAATGCGCCCATGAGGATGTCTGCGGCGAGTTCCAGGTGCGTTGAGCACGGGATCGTTGGCGCTCCCCTATTCGGGTGGCGAGGGCCGCCTCATCTACTTGACTCGGTACCATGGTACCGAGTGCATCTTCTCACCATGGAGGCCGACGTGGATCGCGAGACGTTACGAACCGGCGAGGTCGCCGCGCTGGCTGGCGTCAATGTGCAGACCCTCCGCTACTACGAGCGCCGAGGTCTACTTGAGGTGCCCGCGCGTCGCGCATCCGGCTACCGCGAGTATTCACCCGATGCCGTCCAGCTGATCCGCTTCATCAAGCGCGCGCAGGAACTCGGCTTCACGTTGACGGAGGTCGAGGACCTGCTCCGGCTTCGAGGTGACCAAGAGACGGCCTGCTCTGAAGTACGGACCGCCGCCGAGGCAAAGATCGAAGACATCGAGCAGAAGCTTCGGCACCTACGAGCGATGAAGCGAGCGCTCGTCGTGCTCGTCGCCTCGTGCGCGAGCGAGGGCTCCCCGCGACACTGCCCGATCCTCGAAGCGCTCGACGACGGAAGAGAGCGAAAGCGATGAACGCGCAGGCATGCCAGGCCGAACGCAACGCCACCGACCTGGTCGGCAGTCCGCTCGGATGGGTCCTTTGGGGACTTCCCGTCGTCCTTTTCTTCACGGGGATCGCGTGGGACGAAGCGCGCGCCTTGCTCTGGGTTCCCTGCCTTCTCGTTGCCGGGACCGCCTGCCTCGCCAACGCGTCGCGATGTGGCCGGCTTCACTGCTTCGTGACGGGCCCAGGTTTCCTACTCGGCGCGGTAGCGACGCTCGTCGACGCTTCCGGCGTGATGGCGATCGACTGGCGGTGGATCCTCGCGACGGTCATCGGCGGAACCGCAAGCGGCTACGGCATCGAGTGGCTCCGCGGCAGGTACGTCGCAGAGGCGGCGACTACGAAGAGGAGCAGCTCATGAGCGGAACAGTTCGGTCGACTCCTGACAGGTCGCGTCGCTGGTCGATTGCCGCGAGCGCCAGTTCGATAGTTTCGGCGTTCATCGCGTCTGCCTGCTGTATCGGCCCGCTGGTGTTCGCGTTGCTCGGAATCGGCGGCGCGGGACTACTGGTGAAGTTCGAGCCGTACCGTCCCCACTTCATTGCCGCGACCTTCGCCCTGCTCGGTGCTGGCTTCTACTTCACGTACCGTAAGCCCAAGACTGCTGGCGCCTTCGAGGGTGGCCCAGAGTGCGACTGCTCCGCTCCGAGGGCGAACCGCGCCGGCAAGGTGATGCTTTGGATCGCCACCATCTTCGTCGTCGGGTTTCTGAGCTTCCCGTACATCGCGCCGTACCTCTTCGGTTAGGCGCAAAAGAGACAACTATCTATGAACGCATTCTCAAAACTTCTCGCAGCACTTGGCCTCAGCGCGGTTGTCGCGCTGTGTCCCTGCTGTTCGACGGCTTCACGCGCAGAGCCACCGGGGGCAGTGACTTCGGCGAAGACGGTCAGTTTCACGGTGGAGGGGATGACCTGCGCATCGTGCTCCGTCGCCGTGCGCATGGCGCTCAAGAAGTTGGACGGCGTCAAAGAGGCGAAGGTGAGTGTCGCGGACGGGCGGGCGGTCGTGGACTACGAGCCAGCGAGGGTCACGCCGCAACAGATGGTCGAGACCGTCGACAGGCTCGGCTATCGCGCGAGCTTGCCCAAGGGCCCGTGAGGAGGCCGCATGGGTAACTGCTGCGACGAACCGAAGCGCGAGGCTCAGAACGAGAATGCGGCGAGTCACGCGCTGTGCCCGCGATGTGGAGCAACCGGAAGAGCCGTCGGCGACGCGACCATTCAGGCATTGCTGGGCCCTGGCCAGGCCAGTTCGCTTCTGTCCGTCGAGCGACGGTTCTGCAAGACGCCGACCTGCGACGTCCTCTACTACGGCGCCGACGGCCGATTCGCGGGCAAGACCGCAGCGGTCGTCCGGGTCGGTCTGAAGGAGACCGCAGACCCGATCCCGCTCTGCTACTGCTTCAACTTTGCTCGTGCAGATGTCCGGCGAGAAGTCGCGGCGACTGGAGCCTGCAGCATCCCGGCGCAGATCACCGCCGAGGTCCGCGCCGGTCGCTGCGCGTGCGAGACCCGAAACCCCTCTGGCGTGTGCTGTCTGGGCGAGGTCAACAAGGCGGTGAAGGAAGCCATGTCTGCCCCTCGCGATTTGCCCACTCCTGCCGCGGAGGAACACTCATGAACGCCGAGCGCTTCGATTTGGTCATCCTGGGCGCGGGCTCCACAGCCTTTGCCGCCGCGCTTCGCGCACAGGAGATGGGCAAGACGGCGGTCATGACCGAAGAGCGTCTCGTTGGCGGCACCTGCGTCAACCGCGGCTGTCTCCCGTCCAAGAACCTCATCGAGGCCGCAAGGCTCGTCCACGACGCCGCCCACCCCCGCTATCCGGGCCTCCTGCCTGTCAAGCTCGAGGTCGACTTCGGGGGCCTCGTCCAGCAGAAGGACGAGGTCATCTCGGGCTACCGGAAGAAGAAGTACGAGAGCCTGCTCGGAGGAAAGTTTCGGCTGGAGGAGGGACACGCCGAGTTCATCGACGCTCACACCGTCGAGGTGAACGGCAAGCGGCTCACCGGTGACGCCATCCTTATCGCCACGGGCTCTCGGCCAGTGCTGCCCAACATCAAAGGGCTGTCGGAGGTGCCGTACCTGACGAGCGATCTCCTAACGAGCGGCGAGGCGGTGGAACTCAAGGAGTTGCCCCAGTCCCTGCTCATCGTCGGTGGCGGCTACATCGCGCTCGAGCTTGGCCAGATGTTCCGCCGGTTGGGCTCGTCCGTCACCATTCTTGAGCGCAGCGCCGAGCTGTTCGCGCACGGCTACGAGCCGGAGGTCGGGCCCGCCGTCCGGAAGTTCCTTTTAGAGGAGGGTGTCGAAGTGCTGACGAGCGCTGTCGTCAGCGAAGTGCGCGCGGAGGGCAACCAGGTGATCGCCTCGGTCCTCGTCGACGGATCACCCCGCGAGATCCGCGCCGCCCGCATCCTTGTTGCGACCGGACGGACGCCGAACACGGACCACATCGGGGTCGAGAAGGCAGGCGTGGCGCTCGGAGAACTGGGCGAGGTCCTCGTCGACGAGCATCTCCGAACACGGGTGCCATACATCTTCGCCGCCGGCGATGTCATCGGGAGGGAGCAGCGCAGCCAGATGGCGACCCCCGTGGGCAGTCAGGACGGCGGCATCGTCGCCCACAACGCCCTGTCTGGTGAACTACCGCGCAGGGTGGATCACCGCGTAATCCCCCGCGCCATCTTCATCGACCCACCGCTTGCTGTGGTGGGGATGACCGAAGAGGAAGCGGTCGCCGCCGGCTACGCCTGCTGGTGCCGTGCGGTGCCGATGTCTCTGGTGCCACGAGCCGGTGCTATTCGCGACACACGTGGCTTCGTGAAAATGGTCGCTGACGCGGTGACGAACGAGGTGCTTGGGGTCACCATGCTCGGCCACGGAGCCGCAGAGGTCATCCACGAGGCGGCAATGGGGCTTCACTTTCGGGCCAAGCTCGAGGACTTCATCGGGCTTCTGCACGTCTACCCGACGATGTCCGAAGCTCTTAAGATCGTCGCCATCTCCAGGTTCAAGGACCCGGCGAAGCTCTCTTGCTGTGCAGAGTAGGGGGCAGACGCTGAAGGGCTTCGCCTGATGCGCGTCATCGGCGCGCCTCCGCCACGCGAACGCGTTCCTCGCGACCGTCACGCAGCGCGCCTTCTCGCCGCGGACGGTTCGAGCCTACGCGCACGATCTCGTCGTCTTCTTCCGCTGGCTCTCCACGACGCCCTACCAGCTCGCCGACGTCGTCGAGCGCGGGCTCACTCGTGTACGTCGGCGTGCAGCGGCAGGAGGACGCACAGCCCCGGTCGATCAACCGAAGGCTGTCGAGCTGCAAGCTCCTCATCCGGTTTGTGAGCGGCAGAGAGCCCGAGCGAGCCAACTCCGCGGCGCACTACCGTGGTCCTGGTCGCGACAAGAACCTCGGCCTTCATTCACTTCGGTCGCAACGACGCGTGGCGCTGCGTGTGAAACTTCCTCGCACGCTGATCGAGCCGCTCACGCGAAGGCAGGTCCGGCAGTTTGTTCGCGGCATCCGTCGGTACCGCGATCTGGCGATCGTCTACCTGCTGCTGCTCTGCGGCCTGCGCTCGCTCGAGGTCCTGCTCCTCGAGTGCGGAGACGTGTCGCTCGACGAGCTCCGGCTGCGGGTCCGAGGCAAGGGCGGGAAGGAGAGGGCGATGCCGATTCTCGAGTTGCTCCGCCGATTGCTGGGACGGTACCTGGACCTCGAGCGCCCTGAGGCGTCCACGACGCAGCAGCTCTTCGTCGTCCTCAAGGGACAGCACCGAGGGCAGCCGATGACGACGGCGGGACTGCGAAGTCTGTTCCGCTACAGCCGTCGCGACGACGAGCTGAGCAACGCAAACGCGCACCGATTCCGCCACACGTTCGGCGCCGACATGGCGCGCGCCGGCGTCAGTCTGCCGATCCGCCAGCGGATGATGGGCCACGTCCTGACGAGGCGCTCCGCGACATCATCCTCTGGGCGCAGAAGCGCGCAGGGCAGAGCGTCGAACAACAGCAGCGCGCGTCGGCCCTGGTCAAGCGGCTCAAGCGAATCCGAGAGGAAGTCGGCGACCTCTGAGCCCCGAGAAATCGCCTCCAGCACCCGAAAACACCAGCCAAGAACCCGTGGGCGGATTGCCCGGTTAGTTTACATAACGCTCATTATGCGACGTCGGCTTGTGGGGTTTTCTGAGGGGAATGGCTGTATCAGGCACCGCATCATGCGTTCAGTCTGGCTGGTTGTCGGGCTGCTGCTGGCGGCCTGTCCTGTGGAGTTGCCGAAGCCCGTAATCGACGCCGGCGTGGTGATGATCGAGATCGATGCGGGAACTCCGATCGATGCCGGACCACCGGTGCCTTCGAGTCTCGAGCCCACCGTGGTGGCCGCGTTTCAGGATGGCGGGAGTTCACCTTTGACGGCGAGTTCGACAATCGACGCGGCGACTGCGCTGACGGTGTCCCTGCCGATCAAGTTGAAGGATTTTCGAATCAGACTCATCGACTTCCGCGAACAAGTCGTCGCGTCGGATGACGAGCTGATGGCTGATGGGCGCACCTACGTGATCACCTTGCCTGAGCCGCTCAAGACCGGCCGCGGCTACACCCTGACGCTCGATGCCGAACTCGGGCCGATCGTCACCGACGATTCGGGCGGCACCTGGAACGACTGGGAGCTCGCATTTCGAATCGCCGGCGATGTTCAGCCGGAACCCAACGCCAAGAAGAACCCGAAAAGGAAGAAGAAGTGACTTGAGGCCGTCCGGGCTCTTCGGCGTCGACCAACACGCCAACCCGGTTCAATACCTTGCCAAATGACGGCATCTCAACCGGCCGGGCCTCGGATCGGCTGAAGACCAAATCTGGATCGAAGTTCGCCGCGTGCCGTGTGGCCCTGACCCGTCACCTTTCCTGCGCCAGGACCAGCCGGCTGACGTCGTAGAGAATGTCGCCGCGCTGAAAGCTGGGCTCGCGGGTCACGTTCCAGGCGTTGAGATCGGCCGCGCGCCAGAGCGTCCATTCGAGCACCGAACGCAGGTTGATCGCGTCGTACAGGTTGTATTCGACGAGCAACCGCAGCGCGCCCAGCTCCTTATTGAAGATCCACTCGCGCCACAGGCGAATCGCGTCGAGGCCCTTCACGCCGCGCAGGTGCTGCGGCCGGGCCAGGCCGATGGACTCTTCCACGCCCTTCAGGCCACCCTTCAATTTGGCGTGGCGGATCAGGAAGCGCAGATCGAGATGCACCACGGGTTTGGGAAAGTCGTCGAAGGCGTTTTCCAGCGCGGGTACGTCGAACACCGAGCCGTTGAAGGTCACCCAGATGCGACTCTTCGCCAGCCGATCCGGGAGCAGGTGCAGGCTGTGATCGCGGCGGAAGGTGGCCACGCCTTCCCGATCCATCACGCCTGCGATGGTCGGCGCGTGATCGGCGTCGGCCTCGATGTCGAAGAACGCGGCCTCCTCGAGAAAGTCGCCGTACAGCCGCCAGTGTTCCTTCACCGGCACCAGGGCCGCGAGCTCCACCAGAGAGCGCCGGGTCAACGCGTCGCGGGTCTTCACGATCGCCTCGAGCAGCTCCCCATCGAGCCGCTCGTTCATCACCACGCCGGTGGAGGCTGCCTTCTCGAAGTCAGCCCAGGTCGCGACTTCACGCGCCCAGAGATCGCGCTCTCGCCACGAGCCGACCCCTTTGGTGAGCTGAAAGGTACGCTCGAGGAACTTCATCAGGCCGCCAATCCTGCCAGGTGCAAGACCCCACCAGCCGCCGCGCCGCCCAGCACCAACCAGGTCGAGTTGAGTTTGAAGCGCAGCATCAGAATGGCGCTCACCGCGCAGAGCATGATCGTGGCGACGTCGATCAATGCAGACTTTCCGAGTTGGGCCGTGACCACCGCCATCAACGCGAGCGAAGCAACGTTCACTCCATCAAGGAAGGCCGAGGCCCAGGGCGATCGGCGGATCTTCGGAACCAGCGGCCCGCTCAGCGCCACGAACACGAAGGCGGGTAGAAAGATGCCCACGGTCGCGGCAAGCGCCCCACCCGGCCCTGCCAGCAGGTAGCCGATGAAGGTCGCCGTGGAGAAGACCGGCCCGGGCGTGATCTGCCCCACGGCGATCGCGTCGATCAGCTGTGATTCCGTCAGCCAGCCCAGGCGCTCCACGAGATCCGCTCGGAGGAAGGCGAGCAAGACGTAGCCGCTGCCGAACAAGACGGAGCCGGTCTTCAGGAAGACGAAGAACAGCGAGGGCAAGGTGATTTGGGTTGCGGCGGCGGCACCGACGGCCGCGGGTGCGAGGGTCAACAAGTGCGAGGCTGCTTGGGGTGGTTCTAGTGGCCCCTCACCCCCAGCCGCTCCCCGCCGGCGCAGGGCGTTCTTCGCGCCGATCACGGAGATGAGGCCGGCGCCGAAGAGCACGAGCAGCTCGTTGACCCCGATGGCAGCGAGCCCCGCGGCCACCGTGCCCAGGAAACTCAGCCAGCCGTCACGGGCGGCTTTGGGGATCAGCGCCCAGATCGCTTGCACCACCACGGCGAGGATCACCGGCTTGATGCCGTAGAGCACCCAGCCCACCGCAGGCAGTTGGCCGTATTTCACGTACGCCCAACCGAAGAGCGCGGTGATCACCGTCGCCGGCACGACGAAGCAGACGCCAGCGACCCAAAGCCCGGCCCAGCGGCGCCGTTCGAAGCCGATGTGGATGGCCAGCTCGGTCGAGTTGGGCCCGGGGATGAGGTTGGTGGCGCTGACCAGATCGAGGAAGTGTTCGTCGGTCATCCAGCTGCGGCGTTTGACCACTTCGTCCTGCATCATCGCCACGTGCGCGGCCGGGCCTCCGAAGGCGGTGGTGCCCAGGCGGAGGAACAGAAACGCGAGCTCTGGGAGGGACGTCTTGCCCCTCACCCCGACCCTTTCCCGAAGGGAGAGGGAGACATGAGCAACTCGAGCAACGGAATGTCGGCTTCGCAGAACGGGAGCTTCTGCATCTCGGCAGGGGTGCAGAACCGAAGCTCCTGTGCGCCCAGACACTGCGGCTCACCCGACTCGATGTCGGCTGCGAACAGCTCGAGCTGCACGGTCAGATCGTCGTACTCGTGCGCGGTGCTCCACAGCCGGCGGCCCACCTTCAACTCGACGGCCAGCTCTTCCTGGCACTCGCGGGTCAGCGCAGCTTCATCGGTCTCTCCGGGCTCGACCTTGCCGCCAGGGAACTCCCAGAGATGGGGCCTGCTCTTGTCGGGCAGGCGTTGCTGCACCAGGAAGCGCGACGGATCGGTTGGGTCGGCGATCAACGCAGCGACGACCCTGATGGTCTTCATCCGCCCGTGCTGACCATCTGCAGCGCGAACACCGTGCCGAGGTTCGACATCACGTACAGCCGCGAACCGAAGCGCATCGACGAGAAGCCCGCAGGCGACGCGGTGACGCCGCGCCCCGGGTTCCACATCGCGCGCACCTTGCCAGAGGTCGGCTCGACGAAGGCCAGCGCCGTCGAGGTCGGCACCACCACATACCCGCGCGCGAAGGCCAGGGAACGGCCCGCGTTGACGCCCTTCCCCTTGTTGGTCGGATCACTCAGGTTGAGCGACCACAACATGCGGCCCTTCACCATGTCGAAGGCGGTCAGCGAGCCGTCGCCCGTGGCAAACAAGGTGTTGCCCCGAGGTAGCAGCGCCGTGAGCCCATTGCGCGGCGTGGTCCAGATGAGGTTGCCCGTCTTCGCGTCGAGCGCAGAGACGCCGTCGGCATAGCTGGCCACGAAGAGCCGACCTTCAGCGAGCACCGGGGCGGTATCGACGTCGAGGAACTGATTGCCGCCCGAGGTCGACAGCTTCTTTTCCCACATGGCGACCCCCGACTCGAGGTTGAGCGCGACGAGGAATCCGTCGGCAAAGCCCATGTACGCCATGCCATCGGCGACGATCGGCCGCGACGTGCCGCGCACCGTGAAGCCCGACGGCGCATCGCGGCGATACTGCCAGATCCACGCGCCGGTCTCGAGGTTGACCGCAAAGACGGTCTCCGACTGCGAGGCCACCAGGACCTTGTTGTCCGAGATGGTCGGCGATGAGACGAGCTCTTCGTTCGCCTTGAAGGCCCAGACTTGCTCGCCGGTCAGCGCACGGAAGGCGTAGAGCACGCCGTCGCCGCCTGCCACGTAGAGGATGCCGCGGTGAACGGTGGGCCCCGAGAGGAAGCGCCCCGCCGTCTTGAACTCCCATTCCACGTGGCCATCGACCGGCGAGAGGCTGCGCACGAAGCCATCACGCGTGGTGACGAAGACACGCTCGGTGTCGGGGTCGACAGCCGGTGAAGCGGGCTCGGTCGGCTGGTATTCCAGCAGCCCCAGCTTGACGAGCGGGTTGGTCCACGCGACCTCGTAGATGGCCGGGTGCGAGACGTGCGACTCGCGAAACGGGATCGTGGGATCGTCGTTGAGCGGGATCGCCTTGCAGCCTGCGAAGCACAGCAGCGTGAGAATTCGCAGGTTCATGAAGCGGAGCCGATAGCAGCGGAACGCTGCGCGAGGCAGACCGAAGCGGAGGGCTGGCCGAGGCGGAGCGTCCCAGATCATGAAGGCGTGAACGTCACTTGCCTGCGTCGATTGCCTGAACGACCGGAGCGGGCCTGGGCACGTCGATGCCCTGCGCGGTCAGCATGGTGATGCGATCCTTCGCGAGGCGCGCCGCGGCCGAACCGGGCGCTGCGTTCTCGATCTCGGAGAGGGTCTTGGCCGCCGCCGCCGTGTCGCCCTTGATGAGCAGCATGCGCGCGCGGTGGTAGAGCCCCATGCCCTTCATGAAGTCGGTCTTGTTTTCCTTGGCGAGCAGATCGAACGCGTTGAGCGCCTCGTCGTACTTCTTCTGCGCCTCGAGGGCGTAACCACGCGCCTCGTACGCCGCGGGACGCAGCGGGTCGTTCTGCTCGGCCTTGGAGATGTACTCCTCGATGAGCGGCAGCGCCTGGTCGGGCTTGTTCTGGCGCAGGTAGGCCTGGCCCAGAGGCAGCGCAGCCGAGATTGCGGCCTTGGTGCCGGCGTGTTTGGCGCGGAAATCAGAGAGCGCCTTCGCGATGGCTTCGTCTTTCTCAGCCTCGGTCTTGAAAGGCGGCTCTTCGCCGGGCTTCACCTCGGCGGGCGCGGTGGCAGTTTCGGTTGCATTGACGGTGCGCTCGAGCACCTTGAGGGCCGCGCCGAAATCGCGCGAGGCGGTCTCTTCACCGCGGCCGCTCATGCTGGCACCGATGGCGATCACCAGGCCGACGGCGAGAACACCGCCGACCACCATCACGACCTGCTTGCCGTGCTTTTCCAGAAAGGGCAGCGCCTCGGCGCCGAGCTTCTGGAACTCATCGGGCTGCTTCAGCTCTTGTTGCTCGTCTTTGTAGGCCATCGCGCGGGCTGTCTAAGTGTCGGTAACACCACTGTCAACGCGCGCGTTGCTTACTCTTCTCGCGAGCCCTGAAGCGCTGGGCGGCTTCGGCGCGTTTCTTCTGCCCCGGGCGAGGTCTCCAGAAGACCCGAATGGGCACCTTCAGGCGGAAGACCTTGCGCAGGTAATTGATGACGTAGCGCTCGTAGCGGTCGGGAACGTTCTTGGGGTTGTTCACCATCATGGTGAAGGCCAGCGGCGCGGTGGCCACCTGGGCGGCGTAATAAATCTTCAGCTGCTTGCCCGCGATGATGGGCAGCGAGTGTTCGGTGGTGACGTGCTCGACGATCTTGTTGAGCTTGGGGGTCGAGGCGCGGAAGTACTGCTGCTCGAACACCTCGAGGGCGATCTCGAGCACCTTGGTGACCTTCTCGCCGGTGTGGGCCGAGACGAAGACCATCGGCGCCCAGTCGACCCAGTCGAGGATCCACTTCACCCCTGCGCGGAAGTTCTCTTCCTTATTGGTGGCTTTGACGAGGTCCCACTTGTTGACCACGATCACCAGGCCACGGCCCTTGCTCTCGGCCAGGTGGGCGATCTTGCGGTCCTGCTCGACCGCGGGTTCGGTGGCGTCGATCATCAACACCACCACGTCGGCATCTTCCGCGGCGCGCAGGGCGCCCATCACCGAGAAGCCCTCGACGCGCTGGGTGATGGTCGACTTGCGGCGAATACCGGCGGTGTCGGTGAGGATGAACTTGCGGCCCTTGAACTCGAGATCCGAGTCGATGGCGTCGCGCGTGGTGCCCGCGATGGGGCTGGAGATCACCCGCTCTTCACCCAGCAATGAATTGACCAGGGTCGACTTGCCCACGTTGGGGCGGCCCACGATGGCGATGCGCACCGGGCGGTCGGCGTCGGGCGCGTCTTCGATCTTCTCTTCGATGGGCGCAGACTCAGGCAGCTTGGGGATCAGCGCCTCGAGCACCTCGATCATGCCCTCGTTGTGTTCAGCCGAGACGGGGAACGGCGTGCCCAGGCCGAAGCGGTGGAAGTCGGCCACCATCTCTTCTGCGTCGCGGCGGCCGTCGGTCTTGTTGACCAGCAGCAGCACGGGCTTGCTCGACTTGCGCAGGTAGTTGGCCACGTCTTGATCTTCTGAGGTCGGGCCGGTGCGGGCGTCGACCACGAAGAGCACCACGTCGCACTCTTCGACGGCGGCCTGGGCCTGCTGGCGGATGTAGCGGGCGAGCGGGCTTTCCTTGTTGTCGGGCACGAAGCCGCCGGTGTCGACCAGGGTCACCGGCACGTTGTTGAGCTCGCAGTCGGCATAGTGCCGATCGCGCGTGACGCCGGGCTGGTCTTCGACGATCGCGCGCTTGCTGCGGATCATCCGGTTGAACATGGTCGACTTACCGACGTTGGGTCGGCCAACGATGGCGATCAGCGGGCGGCCGCGTCTCATGACGTTCTCCCCTGCACGTACCCGAGCTTGCGCAGACCGTCTTGCCGCTCTGTCCAACGCGGTTCGACCTTCACCTGCAGCGAGAGGTACACGTGATTTCCCAGCAAGCGCTGAATGCTCATGCGCGCGTCGGTTCCGATGGTCTTCAACATCTCGCCCCGCTTCCCGATCACGATCGCCTTCTGCGAATCGCGCTCGACGTAGATGTTGGCGAGGATCCGCACGAGGCCTTCCAGCTTGGGCTTCGGCTTGTCACCCGGCTTGGGCGGCGTGACCTTCTTCTTGGCGTTCTTCTGTGCGTCTTTCCTGGGTTTCGGGGGCGGCTTGTCGCGCTCCGATTCGTCGAACTCTTCGACGACCACGGCCACCGAGTACGGCACCTCTTGATGGCAGTGACGCAGCACCTGCTCGCGCACGAACTCTTCGACCAGCGTCTTCTCGGCCTGGTCGGTCAGCGTGTCGACGGGGAAGATGGGCTCAGCTTCGGGGAGATGCTTGAGCACGTTCTCGAAGAGCTGATCCATACCCTCGCTGTGCCGCGCGCTCACGGGGATGACTTCGGCGAAGGGGAACTCCTGGCGGTACAGATCGATGAGCGGGAGCAGCAGCACCTTCTTGATGGTGTCGATCTTGGTCAGCACCAGGATGACGGGCTTGCCGATTTGTTTGAGGCGCTCCAGCACCAGCCGGTTGCCGGGTGAGACGGTGGGCGCGCGTTCTTCGGTGATGCCTTCAGAATCGACCAGAAAGAGCACCACGTCGGCGTCGTCGGCCGCGTGCAGGGCGGCGTCGACCATGAACTTGTTGAGGGCCCCCTTCGCCTGGTGGATGCCGGGGGTGTCGAACAGCGCCACCTGCCCGGAATCTTTGGTGATCACCCCGAGAATGCGGGTGCGCGTGGTCTGTGGTTTGGGCGAGACGATCGCGACTTTTTCACCCAGGAGGCGATTGAGAAGCGTGCTTTTGCCGACGTTCGGCCGGCCGATCAACGCGGCGTATCCGCTGCGCATAGGGTGCTCCAGGAGGTGGTCCGAGGACGCCTCGAGGGGCGCGTCCCGTTTCAGTCCCGGTCCCCTTACCGTTCATCCCGAGAGCAGTCGAGGGATGACCTCGGCTACGCACTGCAAGTGCCCCCCTCGACTGGGCTCGGGGAGACCGGTGATGGAACCCGATTCCTATTTCCGTCGACCCTCTGAGGGGGGGACGGTCGGTCAGGCGCTGGTCGTAATGCTGAGCTTCTTGATGACCACGTCGGTCTTGGGGCGGTCACCCGGGTTCTTCGGCACCACGTTGGCCACGCGGTCGATCACGTCCTGCCCGGCGATCACCTCACCGAAGATGGTGTGCTTGTTGTTGAGCCAGGTGGTGGGGATGACGGTGATGAAGAACTGCGAGCCGTTGGTGTTGGGGCCCGAGTTGGCGCAGGCGAGCAGGCCCGGCTTGTCGAACTTGCGGCCCGAGTGGAACTCGTCTTCGAACCTGAAGCCGGGGCCGCCGGTGCCACGGCCGAGCGGGTCACCGCCCTGCACCATGAACTCCTTGATGCAGCGGTGGAAGATCGTGCCGTCGTAGAGAGGCACGTTCTTCATCGCCTCGCCGGTGCCGGGGTGCGTCCACGGCTTCTCGCCGGTGGCCAGGCCCACGAAGTTCTCGACCGTCTTGGGCGCGTCCTTCGCAAACAGGCGCACGGTGATCGTGCCTTCGGTGGTCTCGAACTTCGCAAACAAATCGGTGCCCGCGAGGGCCTCATCCATCATTCCCATGATCGAATCTCTCCTGAGGTGAACTTGGCGTTACTGCGTTTCAGAAATGGTGATGCCCTGAATGACCACCGGCTCGAGCGGGCGGTCACCCCGCCCCTTCGGCACCTTCGAGATCGCCTCGACCACCTCGAAGCCGCGGATCACCTCACCGAAGATGGTGTGTTTTCCGTTGAGGTAGGTGGGCAAGGAAGTGGTGATGAAGAACTGCGAGCCGTTGGTGACGGGGACTGCGTTGGCCATCGCCAGCAGGACGACCCGATCGAAGGTGCGGCCCGAGGCCACTTCGTCTTCGAACTGGTAACCGGGGTTGCCGGTGCCGGTCCCGAGTGGATCGCCGCCCTGGATCATGAAGCCTTCGATCACGCGGTGGAAGACGGTGCCCGTGTAGAGGGGCACGCCCTTCTTCGGTTCGCCGGTCGCGGGGTTGCGCCACTCGCGCTCGCCGGTCGACAGCCCGACGAAGTTCTTCACCGTCTTGGGCGCGTCCCTGGAAAACAGCTTCACGGTGATGCTGCCCAGGTTGGTCTTGATGGTGGCGAAGAGCTCGCCGCCCGCCGAGACCTTGTCCGTCCAGGTGCCGCTCCCGGTCGCTGCTTCTTCTTTCTTGCAGCCGCCCAGCGCGAGCACGGCCATCAACACGAGGGCCTGCTTCACTTGGCCACCGCCGCCCTGGGCGCCTTGTTCGAGATGGTGACCTTCTTCATCACCACCCGCTCGTTCTTCAGGGTCGAGATGGTGGCCACCACCTCGTAGCCAGAGATCACCTCGCCGAAGATGGTGTGCTTGCCGTTGAGGTGCGCGGGGGTCGAGGTGGTGATGAAGAACTGCGAACCGTTGGTGGCCGGGCCGCGGTTGGCCATCGCCAGCAGGCCGACCTTGTCGAACCCCCTGCCCGACTGGAACTCGTCTTCGAAGCTGTAGCCCGGGCCGCCGCTGCCGGTGCCAGCGGGATCGCCGCCCTGGATCATGAAGCCTTCGATCACGCGGTGGAAGACGAGGCCGTCGTAGAACGCCTTCTTCGCGGGTTTAGAGGTGGTGGCGTCGGTGAACTCCTTCTCACCTGCTGCGAGGCCCACGAAGTTCGCGACCGTCTTGGGCGCTTCTTTCGGGAAGAGCTTGATGACGATGTCGCCCTGCGGGGTGGAAATGGTGGCGTAGAGATCTTTGCCTTTGTTGGCCGCGGTCATGAACTTGCCGTCAGCTGCCAGCACAGAGGTCGAAACGAGGGCCAAACCGAAGAGCAATCGCGTCATGGGCGCGAACCGTAAACCTCCGATTCACCCGCGCAAGCCGAATTTCAGGACAGCACCGGCAAATCCACTCGAAGGATCAACCAACCGGTCATCCCGACAGGGTTGGCCGAAATAGAAATGACTCCAATCACCGGTCTCCCCGAGCGCAGTCGAGGGGGCACTTACCGCCCGAAGGCGAGGTAA
>JAYVFP010000076.1:0-5249 GCA_043773025.1 Archangium sp. | reverse complement strand
TAGAGAACTTTTTGAATCGCTTCGCCCAGCTTCTGTTTCGAGACCGCTCCGGCGATTTGCCCGACCACCTTGCCGCCGTTGAAGATCAGAAAGTTCGGGAGCGAACGCACGCCGTAGGCCTGCGCGCTGACCTGGTTCTCTTCGATGTTCACCTTCACCACCTTGAGCTTGCCCTGGTGGGTGGTGGCGAGCTCCTCGAGGGTGGGCTCCATGGCGATACACGGCGCGCACCAGGTGGCCCAGAAGTCGACCAGCACGGGGAGCTTGGAGTCGATTACTTCGGCTTTGAACTGCGCGTCTGAGAGGGCGAGCGTGTTGGCCATCGCCGTCGTCTAGCACGCGTATGCTGCTCTCACATGGCCGGCGTCATCTACCGTCACACCGTCGAAGCGTTCGTGCAGCGCGTGCTGTTGCGCCGCGGTTTGTTGAGCCTGGAGTTCGATCGTGAGCTCAAGGCGCTGGGGTTCGACGCGAGCCGCCCGACAGAAGTGACCCTCGACATGTGGGAAACGTTGATGCGGCGCAGTGCGAAGCGCCTGAGCCCGCAGAAGACTGAGGCCGACGCGCTGAACGACCTGGGTCGTGAGCAACTGCGGGGCTACACGGAAGGGCTGGTGGGTCGCGCGCTGTCGACGTTGCTGCGGCTGATCGGCCCGCGGCGCACGATGTTGCGGATGATGGAGAACTACCGCACGGCCGACAGCGTGACCGAGGTGAAGAGCACGGAGCTGAGCCCGACGGCGATCGAGCTCGAGTTCAGCTCAGACTTCAACATGCCCACGTACGTCAGCGGGCTGATGGAGGAGACGCTGGTGATGTTGCGAGCGAAGGACCCGAAGGTCGAGTTCAAGAAGCAGGCTACTGGCTCGACGGTGTTCTCCGTGAGCTGGTCGGCCTAGCTTGCAGGCGCCCCCTCGACTGGGCTCGGGGAGACCGGTGATGGAACCCGATTCCTATTTCCGCCGACCCTCTGGGCACGAACGGAACCAGCCGAAATCCGTTCAGCCCGAGCGAAGTCGAGGGCGTATTTATTTGAGCTTCACGTGGCCCAGCTCGACCTCGCTCGTGAGCTTGCGAAACGAGAACGTCGCGCCCGGCCAGAGCATCACGTTGCGCCCGTGAGTGTCGAGGTACCAGCTGTTGCAGCCCGACGCCCACACGGTCCCCGGCAGTCGGGCCTTCAGGCCTGCGTTGAACTCGCGCTCGGCTTCTTCGGTGACCTCCACGCTCTTCGCACCCGCCACGTCGAGCACCTTCAAGTGCGCCATCGCGAATCGGATCTGCGACTCGATCATGTAGACCATCGAGTTGTGCCCGAGCCCGGTGTTCGGCCCCATCAGCACGTACATGTTCGGAAAGCCCGGCACCGTGGTGCCCCGGTAAGCGTGGAGACCTTCACTCCACGTCGCGCCGAGGTCCTTGCCTGCGCGGCCCAGCACCTTCAACCGCGAGAGCGGCGCCGCGACGTCGAAGCCGGTGCACCAGGCGATCGCGTCACACTCCACCTGCCGCCCATCCGGAGTCACCACGCCGGTCTCGGTGACTTCTTTCACCGCGCTGCTCTCGAGCGTGACGTTGGGTCGGTTGAACGCAGGGTAGTAGTCGTCGGAGAGCAGGATGCGTTTGCAGCCCGCTGCGTACTTCGGCGTGAGGCGCTGCTGCAGCGCGGCGTCTTTCACCTGCTTGCGGAGGTGCCGTTTGGCCAACCACTCAGCGGCGAGCAGCACGCGGGGCCAGCGGGTGAAGCCGAGCGCGCGGCTCTCGAGCTTCCAATAGATGCGAGCGCGGGTGAGCTTCATCAACCCCGGCGCCACGCGGTACAGCCACCGGGCCAGCCGCGAAATCGGGGCATCCGCGCGCGGCACCACCCACGCCGGCGTGCGCTGGAACAAGGTGAGCTGCTTCACGTGCGGGGCGAGCGCGGGCACCAACTGAATCGCCGATGCACCCGTTCCCACCACGGCGATGCGTTTGCCCTCGAGCGAGACCGACTCGTCCCACGCTGCTGAGTGGAGCTGCGGCCCCTTGAACTTCTCGCGGCCCGGCACTTCGGGGAACTTCGGGTGGTGCAGGGCGCCGACGCCGAGCACCAACTGCGGCGCGCGGAAGACTTCGCCTGTCCTGGTGGTGACCTGCCACGAGCTGGTCGCTTCGTCGTACGCGCACGCTGCAGCTTCCACGCCGAAGCGGCAGTGGGCGCGCACCCCGAATTGATCAGCGGTGCGTTCCAGGTAGTCGAGGATCTCTTTCTGGGGCGCGAAGTGCCGCGTCCAGTCGGCGTTCTGCGCGAAGGAGAAAGAATAGAGGTGCGAAGGCACGTCACACGCGCAGCCGGGGTAGCGGTTCTCCCGCCAGGTGCCGCCGACGCCTGAGCCCTTCTCGAGCACGACGTAGCTGCGTTTGCCTTCCTGCTGGAGCGCGATGGCCATGCCCAGGCCAGAGAAGCCCGAGCCCAGAATGATGACGTCGGTCTGCCCCCCGTTCCCTCTGAGCGAAGTCGAAGGGTCAGCAGCCGTGCAGACGAGAGGTGCTCCCTCGACTCCGCTCGGGAGGATCGGTGGGGCGAGGGGCATGTCGGGAGCGAGCCCCCCGTTCCCCCTGAGCGAAGTCGAAGGGTCAGCAGCCGTGCGGACGAGAGGTGCTCCCTCGACTCCGCTCGGGAGGATCGGTGGGGCGAGGGTCATGTCGGGAGCGAGCGCTTCCACTCTTCGATGAGCTCGAACCCTCCGCGCGTGGCGGGATGAAAGTCGCGCCGGAAGTACGAGAGATACGGCCGCACCAACGAGCTGAGCGCGCCGGGGTTGACGAAGCAGAACTTGAAGAGCCGCCAATGCTCACGCACCGAGAACAGGAAGCCGCGCTGGGCCATGAACACGAGCTGCTGCAGCACCACCAGGCTCCAGAAAAAAAATGAGACCACCAACATCACCCGGCAGCGCTCGAAGAACGTGCCGCCGACGGCCTGGTAGACGTCGAAGGCGACGCTGCGATGTTCGTTCTCTTCGGCCGCGTGCCAGCGCCAGAGCGAGCGCATGGTGGGGTCGCTCCCGTCGAGGACCTCGGGCTTCGAGAGAATGAACTCGCCCATGAGCGAGGTGAAGTGTTCGAGCGCGCAGGTGACGGCGAGCTGGCGGCGCGGTGAGAAGAAGCGCATCGAGATGCCGAGCAGGAACCGCACGATGCGCTCGAGCCCCGCGATGGGAAGGCCCTGCGCGGTGAGGCGCTCGTTGTAGGCCACGTGTTCGCGGCCGTGGTGACCTTCCTGGGCGCAGAAGGCGGTGACCTCTTCCTTCAAGCGCGGGTCGGTCAGCTGCGGCTGGAAGTGTTTCACGCTGCGCACGAAGAAGCGTTCACCCAGCGGGAAGAACACGGAGAGTTGATCGAAGTACGCGCTGACCGCGCGGCCCTGCCTGTGCCAGTCGCGCGGCGAGCTGAAGAGTGGAAAGCGAAAGTCGCGCACTTCGATGGAGCTCATGGCCGTTACTGTGCACCCGATGGAGGGAGTGATGTCTGGTGAAACGTGTCTCCCTCACCCTTTGGGAGAGGGTCAAGTGGCCCCCGATGCGCGAGGTCACTTTCTGGCCAGCTGCGCCATCACCGACTGAATGTTCACCTGCGCCAACGCCAGGTTGAGCCGCATGAAGTCGATGGGCTTGGTCAGAAAATGGTTCGCCCCCACGGCCTTCACCTCCGCCTCGGAGTAGCGCGTCACGTACGCGGTCATCACGATGATGGGCAGGTGCGGCAGCGGCGGCACCGACTGCGCCCACGACGGCAACAAGCTCTTCGCGGTCATGCCCCGAATCACCTTCACCAGCGCGAGGCCATCCAACTGGCTGCCCTGCAGCTCGATGTCCATCAGCACGGCGAACAGCTCGGGGCCCTGCTTGCTGAGCACCTCGCACGCCTGGCGATCGCTGGTCGCGCTGATCAGCTCGTACCGCGCCTGCAACCGGAGCTGCGCGAGCTTGAACGTGTCCGCGTCGTCCTCGACGTACAACACGGTCGGTTTGGCGTTGGGTTCACGCGGGCTCACGGCGTGGTCACCTTAGCGGCCTGAGGAGCACTGCGCACGACGGGCGCCCACCCCAGTCTTGGGGTCAGCCGCGGATCCGCCTTCGTCTTCCAGATGAAACCATCGAGCAGGTAGTGCGTGGTCTGCGGCAACGAGAGCAGCGGTACCAGCAACGCGAGCAGCGCGCCGTCGACCTCGAAGCCGCCGACGCCGAAGAGCATCGGGTGTTCGTGCCAGACGAGCTTGTCCCAGGCGAGCTCCTCGAAGAACGCGAGCACCCAGAGCAGCACCAGGAAGCCCGGCACGCCCGCGCGCAGCAGCCACGAGAGGCGCCCGTACCCACCCTCTTCATTGCGGTGCTTCGCGTACCGATGCAGCAGCACCAGGTACGGCACCCCATGCAGCGCCACGTTCATCACCGTGAACGCGAGGTCGCTCTGCGCCAGCACGATGCCGCCAAACCAGCTGAGCCACGTGGCGAAGAGCAGCAGCGCTTTCCCCACGTGGAGCCGGCGAAAGACCAGCGCCTGTACGAGCCAGCCGAGCAGCACCACCGCGTGAACGGCCAGCGCTGCCGTGCCCATCCACGTCGGCAAGCCGCTGATGAAATCGCCTTCGCGAAACCACCAGAACGCGCGCGGCAGGTGCGCGTGCCACCACACCACCGGCCCCAGCGTCGCCGCGAAGATGGCCGCGCGATCCCAGCGCAGCTCCTGCTCGCTGCTGCCGGAGCGTCGGCCGTAGAGCACCATCCACCCCACCTGCTGGCGGATGAAGTGCCATGCAGCGACGTAGGCCAGCACGCGCCAGAACAATTCGGCCGACCCCGCGTGTGCAGCGACGCCCAGGCCGTACGCGAGCAGAGGCGCGGCGGTGTAGAGCAGCGGGCGGCGGCGCAGCTCGTCGGTGTCGAGATAGACGCGAAAGAGCGTGGACCAGACGTGCGCCACGTCGATGAACACCACGAACACGAGGAACACCCACGGAGGCGTCTCAGTGCTCACGCCCAGGAAGGGCAAGGTCAGCACGAGCGCGAACGAGAGCAACGCGGTGCCCGCGAAGGCCAGGCCATCCAGGACTGGGGAGAAAAGCCAGCGCCGCGACACGCTGCGGTCCTACACCGAACCGGTCCTCCCGAGAGGGTCGGCGGAAATAGGAATCGGGTTCCATCACCGGTCTCCCCGAGCCCAGTCGAGGGGGCACTTGCAGTGCGAAGGAGAGGCAATCCCTCGAC
>JAYVFP010000075.1:0-16678 GCA_043773025.1 Archangium sp. | reverse complement strand
CGAGGGATTACCTCGCCTTCGGGCGGTAAGTGCCCCCTCGACTGCGCTCGGGGAGACCGGTGATTGGAGTGACTTCTATTTCGGCCAACCCTGTCGGGGCGAACGGTGGTTCGCTGTTCCTTAGGAGAGGTGTCGAGGGATTGCCTTTTCTTCGCACTGCAAGTGCCCCCTCGACTGGGCTCGGGGGAGACTGGTGATGGAACCCGATTCCTATTTCGGCCGGTGCCGAGCGGCCGCGGTGGCAACCAGGTCAGCCGACCTCAAGACACGGTCGTCTCGTCCCACTTGCCCAGCGAAGCCGCGTCTCTCAGCAAGGCGTCGAGCTTCGAGAGCAACACGCCGTTGCCCTCCTGCTTGAAGCTCTCCAGCGACTTCGCGCACCCGTCGACCCGCTCCAAAAACTGCCCCAGCACCTGACCGTCGAGCGCCTTCGCGTGCGTGCCGTAGTTGAGCTTCTCGAGATACAGCGCGTTGAGCACCTGCTCGAACTGGCCGCCGATCGGCACCGAGAGCATCGGCTTGCGCAAATACACCGCCTCGCTCATCAGCGTGTACCCACCGCCGCCCACCACCCCGCGCGCGGTGCGTAGATCGTCGATGAAGCCCGCTTCGCTGAACGGCTTGAACACCAGATTGCCTTCACGCACGTCACTCGTGATGTCGCGTTTGAAGCCGTAGATGCGGCACTCGATGCCGCTCTTGCGCAGCTCCTCGATGAGCGCCGTGTTGCTGGTCATCGTCTGGTACACCAGCAGGTGTGCGCCCGGCTCTGACTTCGCGGCGATGATCTCTGGCCGGAGAATCGAAGGCACCAGCGTGGTGCGCTCCTTGCGGACCTTCGGGTGGAAGAACGTGGTGATGAGGTAGTGAAACGCACCCGGCAGCTTCGCCTTCACCAGGCTGCGGGTGAGCTCGAATTGGTCTTCATGGGGCCCGATCAACTCTGGCTCGTGTTTGCACCGGTTGATGATCTGCATGTTGTCGACGCTGATGCAGGGGATGAAGTGGTTGCGGGCAAAGAGATAGCTGAACGACTCGAAGTCGCTGATCACCACGTCGGGTCTGAAGTCGTCGACGATCTCGAAGTACTTCTTCACGTTCTGCGGGAAGCCGGTGACCGCGCCCTTGAGGTTCTGCAGCACCGACTGCCACTTCTTGACCGAGTTCCCCTCGTAGTTGAGGGTGAAGCCCCAGATGTTGTGCACGTTTTCGAAGCGCTTGGAGAGGTAGTCCCTCGCGCGGCCTGAGACGACGATGTGCACGTCGTGGTTCTTCGTGAGGTGCTCCAGCACGACGCGAGAGCGGGTGGCGTGGCCCATGCCTTCACCGACGACTCCGTAGAGGATGCGCATGGCGGTGGACGCTACTACCGTGCCCCCCGAAATGGCTCACCCGCTCCGTTCAGTCTCTCGTGCAGCTCTTGCTGGCCTCGTCCTCGGGCTGCTGGGCGCTGCGATGATCTTCACCTACAGCGCGTGGACCCACGCCACCACCGACTGTTCTTTCCCCGACACCGAGGAGTGCAACTTCGAGCTGACCAACGCCCAGGAGGTCAGCCGCCTGCAATCTTACGCGGCGTTCGGCTGCGTGTTGATCGGCGGCGGGCTCTTCCTGGCGCTGCGCCGGAAATGATTCTCATGAATCCCAACGCACTGCCTGAACGCTTGAACCTCGCGCAGGTCTTCCTCCACGCCCGTGCGGCCCAGCAGCCCAGCCGCCCCGCGATCTATTTCGAAGATGAGGTGATCAGCTACGGCCAGCTCGCCGACGCCACCCACCGCGCCAACGCCGTCTACAAAGGCCTGGGGCTCGAGTGGGAGCAGCGCGTGCTGCTCATGCTCCCCGACGTGCCCCAGTTCGCCTCGGCCTGGTTCGCGGCAGTGCAGGCCGGCGGCGTGGTGAGCGCGGTCAACCCGGGGCTCAAGGCCGACGAGGTGAGCTACTACCTCAACTACACCCGCGCGAAGCTGGTGGTCACCGACGCGGCGACCGCGGCCGTGATCGACTCGGTGCGCGCGCAGTGCCCGCACCTGAAGCACGTGCTGGTGGCCGGTGGAGAAGCAGGCAAACACCTCGACTACGACGCCGAGCTCGCGCGCGCGAAGCCCGACGCGTCGATCGCCGACACGCACCGCGACGATCCCTGCGTGTGGCTCTACACCTCGGGCTCCACCGGCTTTCCGAAAGCGGCGGTGCACAAGCAGCACGACTTCGTCTTCAACGCGCTGACTTACGGGCTGCCGGTGTTGAAGTACGGCCCTACCGACATCGGCGTCTCGATTCCCCGGCTGGCCTTCGGGTACGCGCTGGGCAGCAACCTGCTTTTCCCCCTGCTCGCGGGCGGTGCCACGGCGCTGTTCAAAGAGAAGCCCACGCCCGAGAAGTTCTTCGCGATGTTGAAGCGGCACCGGCCGACCATCCTCACGGCGGTGCCGACCGCGCTCAACGGCATCTTGAATGCGCCGGGGCTCAAAGACGCTGACTTCTCCAGTCTTCGGGTGGCCATCAGCGCGGGTGAAGCGTTGCCCGCCGAGCTGTACCAACGCTGGAAGCAGCGCACCGGCGTGGAGATCCTCGACGGCATCGGCAGCGCCGAGATGTTCCACATCTTCATCACCAACCGCCTGGGCGACGTGAAGCTGGGTTCTTTGGGCCGGGTGGTCGACGGCTACGAAGCGAAGGTGTGCGACGACCAGGGCCAACCGGTGCCACACGGCGACGTCGGTACCTTGTGGGTGCGGGGTGACTCGATGGCGCTCGAGTACTGGCAGCAGCACGAAAATTCGAAGAGCACCTTTCGCGGTGATTGGTGTGTCTCGGCCGACACGTTTCAGCGCAGCGAAGACGGCTACTTCTATTTCTGTGGCCGCGGCGACGACATGCTCAAGGTCGGAGGCAAGTGGCTCTCACCCGTCGAGGTTGAGAACGTGCTGCTGCAACACCCGGCCGTGCGGGAAGCGGCGGTGGTGGCGTTCAAAGACGCCGACGGGCTCGACAAGCCGCGCGCCTTCGTGGCGTTGAACGAAGGGCACACCGCTTCTGAAGAATTGGGAGAGGCCATCAAGGCCCACGTGCGCTCGACGCTGGAGCCCTTCAAGGCGCCGCGCCAGGTGCGCTTCCTCGATGCGCTGCCCCGCAGTGATCGCGGCAAGGTGCTCAAGACCGAGCTGCGCGCATGACGCACTTCGACGCCCGCAAGCTGACCTGGCCCCAAACCCGTACGCTGGCCGAAGCCGGCTCGGTCGCGCTGCTTCCGGTGGGAAGTACCGAGGCGCATGGCCCTCATCTCCCGCTTTCCGTCGACGTGGTGATCGCCGAAGAGGTCTGCCGTCGGGTCGCGGCGCGCCTTTCCCGTGACGTGGTGGTCTTTCCCCCCGTGGCGTACGCGCTGACTGATTTTGCTGCGCCTTTCGCGGGCACCGTGACGCTCAACGCCGAGGTCGCCCGCCAGATGCTCGAGGGCATCTTGAGGGGCATCGTGTCGGGTGGGTTTCGCACCATCGCGGTGGTGAACCATCACCTCGAGCCTGCACACTTTCGGGTGGTGCACGAAGCGGCGAAGGCGGTGCAGGGGGGAACGGCCCGCGTGCTGGTGCCGGATCATCGCCGCGCGCCGACGGGCCCACTGCTGGGTCATGAGTTCATGCACGGGGGCAGTCACGCGGGGCGGTACGAGACCTCGCTCATGCTCGCCGCTGCGCCCGCGCTGGTGAACGTGGCCGCTATGAAGGCCCTGCCCACGCTGGAGGTCGATCTGCCCGGCGTCATCAAGGGCGGGGCGAAGAACTTCCTCGAGTGCGGCGGACCTGACGCGTACTTCGGCGCGCCCGCCGAGGCGACGGCGGAAGAAGGCGAACGGCTCTTCACCATCATCACCGACGCGACCGTCGCGTCCATCGAGGCTGCGCTCACATGAACGAAGATCCATCGCCGGATCAACTGCTCGCCGCGGGGTTCTCGGGCCTGTGCTGCTGCCTCATCGCCGTCGGAGGGCTCATCGGCGTGGTGATCTGGCTGATGCGCAACAAGGAAGCCCCGGCCATTTTGGTGCGCCAGCCGCCTCCGCCCGGTGCGCCCTTCGCCTCAGGTGCCGAGTTTCATCTCTCGGTCATCGCGCTCGCCTTCGACGGTTTTTTTCGCACGCAGGTCGAGCAGCTGATTTCGGCGCCCAGCACCGTGGGCGACCCCGTCGGCGCGCGGGTCGAGTTGGTTCAACGCACCGCGCGCGCGTTGCTGGGGCTCAACGCGCAGTGGCGGGTCTTCGGGTACGGCGAGAAGGATCTGAATGATCTCACCGCCGCGCAGCAGAGCTACGCAAGCGCGCTGACCGACTTCCGCACGCGCTCGGGGCTGCCGGGTGATGGTGGCTCGTTGAGCGTGCTGACGTTGATCCTCTGCACGCGCGGCCGTCGTCTTGGAGTGGAGCGGCTGGACGCCCGGCAGCAAATCAACGAGCTGCTCAATGACCGCGTCAGGCTCGAGGCGGCGGCGTTGCTCGGCGCCGAGGTGGTGTGGGCACCCGGGAGCGGCGGCCTCTCCGAGCCGACCCTGCGTGAGCGCTTCCCCGAGATGCACACAATCGCGCTGTAAGGATCCTCCCCAATCAGAAAGACAGAGTGCGAAGTGAGGCCTGATTAGGGTCAAATGCGCCCCCATGCGCATCTGGCTGGTGATGTCCGCCCTCCTCGCTTCCGTTGCTGTCGCTGCCCCGAAGCCTCCCGTGGTGATCACCGGCCCCGCGCCGGTCACCAAGTGGGTCAGCAAGGAGCTCTCGAAGCGCTACACGCCGAAGGTCCTCAAGTCGGCGGTCTCGCCCATGCCCACGGCCAAAGAGGTGCGCGACGTCACCGCGCCCGCAAAGGCGGTCGCGCTGATCATCTGCCAGGCCTCGGGCCAGTTCATCACCCTGCAGGTGCTCAACGGGGCTGACGGCACGCCTCTCGACACGGTCTCGCTCAAGGCCACCATGAAGAAGTTGCCCCGGGCGATGCCCAAGCCGCAGCTCGCCGCGCTGATGTTCGCCATCGGCAGCGGCAAGGCACCGGGCAAAGAAGCGCCTGAGCCGGTGGCCGAGAAGACCTCACCCGAAGTAACCAAAGTGAAGGGCCCGCCTGCCGAAGAGCCGAAGAAGGAGCTCGCGTCGAAGAAGAAAAAAGAAGAGCCGGCGCCCGAGCCGGCGCCCGAGCCTGCAGCGGAGGTGGCCGAAGAAGGGGCGAGCCCGTCGACGCCTTCGGCGCACCCGGCGTTGCGCGCGTCGGTGGGGTTTGGTGGCTTCAATCGCAGCTTCAACTGGGCGGGCAACCCGAGCCCATCGCTGGCCACCGCGAGTCAGCCGTTCTCAGGCGACATCTCGGTGGACGCCAGCTGGTACCCGTGCGCGCACTTCACCTCGAACTTCCTGGGCAACCTGGGCGTGTTCGTCACCGGCGACTTCGGCGTGGGCATGGTCTCGCGGGTTCAAGAGTCACGCTTCGCGCACTCCGCCACCCGCCTTCGTTTCGGCGGGTTGATCCGGTTGCCGCTGGGAGATCGTTTCGCGCTCCACGCGCACCTCGGGTACTCGCGGCATGAGCTGACCACTTCGGCGGTGGCCGTCAATGACGGCAGCGCGCGCCCCAACATTCCCGACGTGCTCTTCAATGGCTTCCGCGGTGGGCTGGGTTTCCGGGTGCGGGTGTTCAGCACGGTGGAGCTGGATGGCCTCGGCGGGTTTCAGGTCATCGCGGGCAAGGGTGAGCTGGGGAGTGAGCGGTTCTTTCCTGCGGCGACGGCGCTGGCGGTCGATGTCGGCGGTGGGATCTCGGTGGGTCTGGCCGAGCACCTGCGGCTTCGCGCGGGTGTGGAGTGGCAGCGCTACTTCGTGACGCTCAACGCGGCAGAGACGTCGACGTTCTTCGCGAAGAGCGCTTCGGATCAGTACATCACCGCGGCGGCCAGCCTTCAGTGGTCGATGTAACTGGTTCGGCCGGTTCCGAGCGGGTCGGCGGAAACAGGAATCGGGTTCCATCACCGGTCTCCCCGAGCCCAGTCGAGGGGGCACTTGCAGCGCGAAGGAGAGGTAACCCCTCGACTCCGCTTCTAAGGAACAGCCCACACCGTTCGCCCCGAGAGCAGTCGAGGGGCCACTTGCTGCGCGAGGCAGAGGTACTCCCTCGACTGCTCTCGGGAGGACCGGTCTGTCAGGTCAACTGCAACACACGCTCTTCGAGCCGCTTGCCGCGCCACACCGTCAGAAACAAAACATTCTTCGTCGCGAGCAGACCCACCGCGCGGGTGATGATCTCTTCGGGCTGTACGGTCACGCTGTCGTACGAGACGCACAACACGTTGTTGGCCTCGAGCTTCGCGTCCTTCACGCCGAGCAGGGCTTTCAGCTCATCCAGCGGCACCTGGCCCTTCGCGATCTGCACGCGGAACTCAGCCATCTGCCCGGTGAGCTCAGCCATGCTGGAGGCGCTGACGAGCTTGCCCTTGTCGAGGATCGCCGAGGCATCGCAGAGCTCCTCGAGCTCCTGCAGGTTGTGGCTGGAGACCACCACCGTGTGTTTGCCCTTCAAGTCACGAATGATGCCGCGCACCGAGGCTGCGATCTTCGGATCGAGGCCCGCCGTCGGCTCGTCGAGGAAGATCACCGGGGGCGAGCCCATCAGCGCCTGCGCCATCGAGACGCGCTTGTGCATGCCGTGCGAGAGCGCTCCGGCCTGCACGTTCCAGGTCTCGGGCAGTTGCACGCGCTCGAGCGCCGCCTTCGCTTCCGATTCGGCGTTGGGCAGACCCGAGAGCTCGCCGTAATAGGTCAGCAGCTCACCGACCGGCCACATGGGCGGGAGGATCGCGTCTTGCGGAAGCACGCCGACCTTGCGCTTGAGCACGCCGGGTTCGGTCGGGTCGAGGCCCAACACGCGGATGGTGCCGCTGGTGGGGAACAAGAACCCGCACATCATGGAGAAGGTGGTGGTCTTGCCCGCACCGTTGGGGCCGATGAGCCCGTAGCAGTGACCTTCTTCGACGTTGAAGGTGACCTCGTTGACCGCCACCTTGGCGCCGAAGTGTTTGCTCAGCCCCTTGATCTCGATCGCTGCGCTCACAGGTCTCTCTTTCGCAGTGCGAGCTGCGCCAGGCCCAGGAAGACGAGCCCGAAGCCCACGTGCACCAGCGCCGCGGTGAGGAACCGCCCCCAATGCGGGTGGAGCAGATCGTCGCCGTACTGCCAGACCGACGCGTAGCGCAGGTAGGCCATCGACGACTCTGCCTTGAGCATCGCCAGCGAGCCTTGCGCCGCCTCTTCACCTTGGAACCGCACGGCGCCGCCGATGAGCGCGATGAACCAGATCACGAACAGCGCGATCACGTTGAGCACCAGGCTGATGCCGCCCTGCTTCACCAGCGAGCTGAACAGCGCGGTCAGCGAGAGGTACGCCAGCGAGAGCACCATCGACGAGATGATGAGCTTGCCCGTCCACAACGCGACGTCGGCGGCGGCGAACTCGGCGTTGAGCACCTTGGCCACCAGCACCATCATCAGCGTGCAGATGCTCATCAGGAGCGCGAAGAGCGTCACCTGCGACAGCAGCTTGCCCATGATGATCGAGCTGCGTTTGACGCGCACCACCAGGTACCGAATCGACTTGGGGCCGACTTCACCCGCGAGCTGATCGAAGCCCATGAGCGCGATGAACAGGGGCAAGAACCGCAAGGTCAGCTTGAAGACCACCAGCAGCACGATGGGGATCGCGGAGAGCGAATCGAGCATCGCTTCGTCTTCCGTGACGAAGGTCTGGAGGAACTGCTTCTTCCCCGCAATGAGCTGCTCCCGGGCCTGGCTCATGTCGGCGCCGGCCATCGCCACCTGCTGCTCGAACTTCGCGTTGAGCTGGTGGTTGAAGAAGCCCACCACCGTCAGCGCAAGGCCGACGAACAGCAGGAACAAGATGAGGAGCACCAGCACGCGCCCACTTCTCAGCGCGCGACGTGTTTCGCCTCTCCAGATGGCCCCGATTTCGTGAAAGTCCTCCATGCGGCCCCGGAGTTAATCGTTAATCGGAACGCACGCGAGGACTACTGAAGCCGGATCCACTTCTGCGTGAGGAAACGATCGAAGGCCACCAGCGCCTCGAACTCCCGGAGCGGGGCGATGCGCAAGATGTTCTCTACGTCGCGCTTTCCGTCGACGCGCGACAGCAGGTAGCGCTCGGGCGCGGTGAGGGTGAGCTTGGCCAGTTGTTCGGGGCCGATGAGCATGCCGGGCACCTTGCCTGACGAGACGACGTCGGCGCGCAGGGTGGGCAGCCAGGCGACGTCGATCTCCCGCATCAACAGGGCAGCGTCGAGCGTGGGGGTCACTTCGTTGCTGCGTCTGGCGAGCGTCCACGCGTCGCGGAAGTTGGTCTTCTCGAAGAAGGCGCGGGCGTTCTCGAGCAGTTGTTCGGCGGTGGGGCTGTCACCCAGGCCCAGGTCGACCCCGATGTCGAGCTGCGGGCCCGACGGCTGGTGCACCTCCAGCGCGCCCATGTGGAAGTACGCGTAGAGCCGGTTGTAGAGAAAGTAGTCGGTGGCGTGCAGCTTGAGCGCCATCTCGTCGATGGTCTGACCTGCGCCGATCGACGCGAACATCTTCTCGTCGATGCTGCCCGGCTTCGGGGGCTCGACCAGGTTGTGCTCGAGTAGCGAGAGGGTGCACGCACCGGAAGGAAAGGTCTGGCGCATCAGGTTCCAGGCCTGCACGCGGAAGTCGCTCTCTTTGTGCACTTCGATGAGCGGCACGTCGACGCGAATGCCGTCAGGCTGCGGCGGCTTCTTGCCCTGCTCGAAACGAAAGCTGCCCTCGACCCAGTTGAACGCGTCGAGGACGGTCTCGCGGAACTTGGTGCTGAGCACCACCTCGAGCGTCTCGCGCGAGACGGCGCCGATCATCTCGAGGATGCGCCCCAGGAAGACCTTGGTCTCCTTCTGCGTTGCATAGGCGCGGTGAAATTGCTCTTCGGTGATGTGGCCCAGGTTGATGAGGTACTGGCCCACGTACTCGCGGGGCAGGTTCGAGGAGGCGTTGTAGATGGCGCCGTTCTCGATCAGCACTTCCTTGTGTACGCCGCGGTACTCGAGGACCAGCTGACCTGTGGCCTGGCGATTCCACAGGTAGACGACGAGGTCCTTGAGGGGCATCGTCGCGAAGTCGCCGGCCAGCCCGCGCATTGGGTTCATTGTCATGCCTACTGAGATCCACGTCTACGGAAAGCCTGGCTGCTCGTTGTGCGAGGAGGCCCTCGAGGTGCTGGACGACACCAGCGCACGTTTCAGCTTCGAGGTGATCCGGCACAACATTCTCGAGGACCCCCTTGCCTTCGAGAAGTACCGTTACGACGTGCCGGTGGTAGTCATCGACGGAATCGAGCGGCTTCGCTTGAGGTTCGACCATCAGGAGCTCGAGGCGGCGCTGCTCGTCTCGAAGGTGCCACGACGTGAGTGACGATTTTCAGATTGCTGCCTTCCGACAGGTTCCGAGAACAGGTGTCATCTACGTCACGGGGGAAGCCACGCGACTCGGCTTCAGTCCCCGCGACACCGACTGGTGCAATTTGGGCCAGGGGCAGCCTGAGACCGGTGACATCGCGGGTGCGCCGCCCCGCATCTCGCGCGTGGAAATCGACGTCGATGATCAGGAGTACGCGCCGGTCGCCGGCTTGTGGGAGCTGCGCGAGGCGATCGCCGGGCTGTACAACCGGCTCTACCGCAAGGGGAAGAAGTCGCAGTACGCGGCTGAGAACGTGTCGATCTCGGGCGGTGGCCGCGCTTCGTTGACGCGGGCTGCGGCGGCGCTGGGTCACGTGAACCTCGGGCACTTCCTGCCGGACTACACGGCGTATGAAGAGCTGCTCGACATCTTCAAGGCGTTCACGCCGATCCCGATCCTGCTCGATGGTGATCGCGGGTACGCGTTCACGCCCGAGGAGCTGCGCAAGGAGATCATGGGGCGCGGGCTGTCTGCGCTGCTGCTCTCGAACCCGTGCAACCCGACCGGCAAGGTGATTCAGGGCGAAGAGCTGGAGAAGTGGGTGGCCATCTCGCGCGAGCTCGACTGCGCGTTGCTCGTCGACGAGTTCTATTCGCACTACATCTGGAACGCGCCGCCGGGCCGGCTGCCGATCGAGAGCGCGGCGCGGTACGTGGAAGACGTCAACCGCGATCCGGTCGTGCTCTTCGATGGGCTCACCAAGAACTGGCGCTATCCGGGTTGGCGCACCACGTGGACTATCGGCCCGAAGAAGGTGATCGACGCGGTCGCTTCAGCGGGCAGCTTTCTCGATGGTGGTGGCAGCAAGCCGATTCAGCGCGCTGCGATTCCGCTGCTCGAGGAGTCGCACGTGATTCAAGAGACCAACGCGATCCACACGGTGTTCCGCGCGAAACGGGATCGCCTGCTGTCAGGGTTGCAGCGGCTGGGTGTGCGAGTGGACCGCGTGCCCGATGGCACCTTTTACGTCTGGGGCAACGTGGCGCAGTTGCCGGCGCCGCTCAATGAAGGCATGGGCTTCTTCAGGGCCGCGCTTCAGAAGAAGGTGATCGTGGTGCCCGGAGAGTTCTTCGACGTGAACCCGGGCAAGCGGCGGTCTTCACGTGCGTCGCGCTTTCGTCAGTACGTGCGCTTCAGCTTCGGCCCGTCGATGGCGACGATGGAGCTCGCCTTGAGCCGAATCGAGCAGTTGGTCGCTGAACACATGAAGTAGGCGTCGCCTCTCGTCACGCGATGATCTTCGTCTCTCTCGCGACGCGAATCACCGTCTCCTGAATCATCGGCCACGTCTCACGCGCACAAGCCACCAGCCCGCGAGAGTTCACGATTTCCCGGCCGTCGTAGCCGTACTTCTGGCCACCGAAGTCGACCAGCACCCCGCCCGCAGCCTCGATGACCGCCTGAGGCGCGCACGAATCCCACCGTGAGCTGCGATCGCTGGGGTGCAGGTACAGCTCTGCCTCACCCATCGCGAGCAGCGCGCACTTCAGCCCCACGCTGCCCTGCTCACGCACCTGGGTGATCCCCAGCGCATCGCGAATCGCCGCCGTCTTCTTCGACTTGTGCGACCGCGACACCAGCAGCCGCAGATCCTTCGTCTGCGACACCGGCTGCATCTTCAATTCGCGCCGCTGATCCCCGAGCTCCAGTACGCAAGGCGAGCCCACCGCGCCGCTCCACAACGCGCCCTGCATCGGGGCCAGCACCACCCCCGCGACCGGAGCCCCATCGATCGCCAACCCGATGTGCACCGCGAACATGCCATTGCGATCCACGAACTCGCGCGTGCCATCGAGTGGATCGACGAACCAGACCCGGTTGGTCTTCGGAGCCAGATGCGCAGACTCCTCGGCCACGATGTCATCGCCGGGGAACGCTGCCTGCAGCCCTTTGACGATCAGCTCATTGGCGCGTTTGTCGGCCTCGGTGACGGGACCCTGGCCGAAGGCCTTCTGCACCACGGAGAACGGCGTCTCGTAGACCTCACGAATGACCGCCGCAGCCTCGCGCGCCAACTTGCCCGCGACTTCGAGTTCCTTCGAGTACACGCCCACCGAATATCAGCGGCGCGGCAGCACCGTGAGCACCACGTCACCGTCCTCGGTGTCGGGCACGCTCAACAAGGTGATGTGAGTCTCCTTGAGCAGCTCACGCAGGCGAATCGACAGCGCCATCGGCGTCTCACCACGCGTCGGCCTCAGCCTGAACTCACGCTCATTGATGCGCACCTGGAGGTCGCCCTTGCCGCGCGCGACGCCCCTGAGCAGCAGTCGGTTGGTGCCGACTTTCCGCGCGCGCAGGGTGGTGTCGTACGAGGTGCAGAAGAGATGGGGCGTGGGCTCGACCTCACACGCGCGGGCGATGGTGACGATCAACGCGTCATCGCTGGGGTGGGCGAGCACGAGGTAGCCCTCAGGCAACGCGCCGTGGAGCGCTTCGCGCAAATACTCGGTGCCCAGCACGCGAGGCACGGTGAGCGTGACGAACGAACCATCGACGCGCAGGGAAAACGAAGCGAACGGCTGGTGCGTCTCGGTGGGCTCGAAGCGGAAGTGCAACGTGCCGGTGGTGATCTCGGTCACGCTCAGCCCTTGACCCGCCGAGAGCACCGCGACGTTCGCGGAACGGGGGTGCACCAGCGTCATGGGAAAGGTCTTCTCAGCGGCCCACATGCATTGGTTGTCGGCCGCGCGTGGGTAAGAACCCAGGCGAGCGTCGTCAACAGGCTTTACAGAGCACGGGCGAAACCTTCAGGCGACCGCAGAGAAGAAGTCGGCGTCTTTCCAGACACTGACGACCGGTCCATCGACCAGCGCTCGGAAGCCGTGCGGCACGTTCGAGCCGATCCGGGCCGCGATGGCGAGCGCAGACGAGCCGCGCGGCAGCGAGATGGTCACCCGGCGCGAGTCGCAGAGCACGGTGACGAGACAGTCTTCACCGACGCCACCGAGGAACTCGATCTTGTTCTCGTCGAGCTGCTTCACGCGGACCTGCGCATCGGTGGAGAAGATGCGGAAACGAGGCGTCTTCGCCGCGGGCACGAGCGCTTCTTGAAAGACGATCTCGACGCCGTCTTCCACGGGGTGGTGCCGCATCGAGATCGAGCGGGGCAGGGCGCGGCGCAACATCGCGACGGCGTGCTCAGGCGTGCTGCGGCGCGCGAGCGATACTTCGACCACGTCGTTGGGCGTCGAGACGTCGAGCTCAGCGGAAGGGTCGAGGCTCACTTCGCCGGTCAGCACGAAACGCGAGCCGCCGCGCCAGGTCACATTGAACGACGGATCCTCAGAGTGAACCCGGAACCGCGAGACCGACAGCTGGATGGGCTCTTCGTACATGGCGCAACCCAGTGGTAACCGGCTTCGGGTGTGGCAAACAAGACCCCACCCCAACTCCCCGTCAATCTCGATGTTTGGCAGGCTGCACGGGTGACGACTCGAAATCTATGGGGCTGGGGCGACCTCGAAGCGGCAGTCAGTCTCGACCAGACGCAGGCCCGGGTGGAGCCGTTCTTCGGGCCCAGTGAGGTCGAGTCGGCCTCAGCGCCCCGGGTGCCGCGCTCGAAGGTCGATGTTCCCTCCGAGTTGAAGGCGTTCGCTTCGACGAACGACCTCGAGCGCGCGGCGCACGCGATGGGCAAGGCCTACCCCGATCGGGTTCGTGGGCTGCGCGGGGATTTCTCGGCAGCGCCCGATCTGGTGGTCACGCCGACCAGTGAACGCGAGCTCACGTTGACGCTGGAGATCGCCGAGCGCGAGCGGCTCTCGGTCACGCCGTTCGGTGGCGGGTCTTCGGTCGTTGGCGGCGTGGAGCCGAAGCTCGGCGCCCATCACCGCGGCTCGTTGAGTCTGAATCTCGCGAAGCTCGGCCGGTTGCTCGAACTCGATGACGTGTCGCAAGTGGCTCGGCTCGAGGCCGGCATCTTCGGGCCTGCACTTGAGCAGCAGCTCTTCGCGCGGGGCTTCACGCTGCGGCACTATCCACAGTCGTTCGAGTTCTCCACCCTCGGCGGGTGGATCGCCACGCGCGCGGGTGGCCACTTCGCCACCGTGCTCACGCACATCGATGACTTCGTCGAGTCGGTGCGCATGGTGACTCCGCGCGGGCTGTTCGAGACGAAGCGGTTTCCTGCCAGCGGGGCGGGGATCGATCCGAACCGGCTGGTGATCGGGAGTGAAGGCACGCTCGGTGTGATCACCGAGGCGTGGATGCGGGTTCGACCGCGGCCGACGTTCCGGGCGGGTGCTTCGATTCACTTCGAGAACTACGAGCGTGCGGTCGATGCGACGCGGGCGATCGCGCAGTCGGGGCTGTCGCCGTCGAACTGCCGGCTGCTCGATTCGCAGGAGGCGATGATCAACGGCGTCACCTTCGATGGCACCTCGGTGCTGGTGCTGGGGTTCGAGTCGGCTGATCACCCGCTCGACGCGTGGATCGATCGCGCTGTCGCCCTGGCAGAGTCGTTTGGTGGCACGTGCCCGAAGGGGAAGACCTCGGGCGCGCGGCCGGGTGATGCGGGCGAGAGCTGGCGTGCGTCGTTCTTGAAAGGGCCGTACCTGCAGGACGCGATGATTCGGCTGGGCATCGTGGCTGACACCTTTGAGACCGCGTGCACGTGGACCGCGTTCCCCACGCTCTATGCGTCAGTGACCGAGGCGATGCGGAACGGGCTCGAGCGGGTTTGTGGTGGGGGTGTGGTGACCTGCCGCTTCACTCACGTGTATCCGGATGGGCCTGCCCCGTATTTCACGTTCCTCGGGCGCGCGAAGAAGGGCGCCGAGTTGGAGCAGTGGGGTGAGTTGAAGAGGATTGCAGGTGATGCGCTCGCGAAGGCCGGCGGAACGATCACGCATCACCACGCGGTCGGGCGTACGCATCGGCCGTGGTACGACTCGGAGCGGCCCAACCTGTTCGCGACTTCGTTGCGGGCGGTGAAGCGGGAATTGGATCCCGCGGGTTTGCTCAATCCCGGGGTGTTGATCGATTGACCGTTCGTGCCGCGCAGGGGCACCGCACCGCACCGTTCGCATCGAGCGCAGTCGAGATGCCACTGTGCTTCGCGCAGCAAGTGACCCCTCGACTCCGCTCGGGGGGAACGGTGTGGGCTCTTCCGTGGCGCAGGTGCCCCCTCGACTGGGCTCGGGGAGACCGGTGATGGAACCCGATTCCTATTTCCGCCAACCCTCTCGGGGGGAACGGGTGTTTCCCCTGGGAACTTTCAGCGCGCCTTTTCAGAGATGAAGAGCGCTCCCTTTTCTCTCGGGTTCAAGACGATGCGTTGGGGCGGGGAAAGCCCGGCCTGCGCGATCCAACCGGCGATCGCGGCCGATGACGCGGTGGACGTTCCGGTCTCGGTCAAGAGCGTCAGCCGGAACGCCGCGTCGTACGCAGAGGTCGGGTGATCATCGGGGTACTCGTGGATCACCAGCAGCCCGCCCGGGTTGAGCGCCTTCGCGATGCGCTCGACGGTGATGCGGTTGTCTTCGGCGGTCTGGTTGTGCACCACCGACAAGAACAGCACCACGTCGAAGCCTTCGCCCCACGCCGCCTCCCGCAGATCGCCCGCGGTCAGCGTGATGCGGTGCTCCATGCCGGCTTCACGCAACGTGGTCTGTGTCGCGCTCAACGCGCTGGCCTGATCGACCAGTACCGCCTCGAACTCCGGGTACAGCCGGCAGAACGCGATCGAGTGCTCACCATGCGAGCCACCCAGGTCGAGCAACCGCCGCGCACCGTGAGGCGGCCGCACGTGCTTGAGCAGATCGGGCCCCAGGTGCTGCGCGAACGCGTGCATGTACTTCGAGAACGTCGGCCCCCACGAAGCGCGCTCGCTCATCAGGTCCCACAGGGTCGCCTTGGGCGCGCCGGTGCGAACACACTCGGCGAGCGTCGACATCAAGCTCCAGGCTTCCCCGGTCCACTTGAGGCCGGCCGTGTAATCGACCTCGCCCGCACGGGTGAACCACCGCGCCGCGTGGGGCGTGTTCTTGAAACGATCGCCGTCACGCTCGAGGTAGCCCACGGTCGTGAGGAAGTCGGCCAGCCGCAGCACCCCTTCTGGCGAGCAGTCGAGTGCCTTCACGAGCCCGCTGACATCCAGCGGGCCCTTCGAGAGCGCTTCGAAGAGCCCCAATTGGCCTGCTGAAATCAGCGCGGCACTTTTCATCATGGGGAGGTAGACATCGACCATCGGCAGGCAGTCGGCCCCCTCCTCGAGTGAAACCTGTCTTGAACCGGTACCATCCATCGTGACGTCGACCACCTTTCATTCGTTGGCTAGCCCCGATCGCCTCGCATGACAAATCTGATTGCTCCCCCGACCGAGGCCGCCCCCGGCACCGGTAGGACCTACAAGTACTTCGACCTGATCATGGCCGCCTTCGTGGCCGTGCTGCTGTGCGCCAATCTCATCGGCGTCAGCAAGGTGACCACGGTCGGCGGCTTCACCTTCGGCGCCGGCAACATCTTCTTCCCCATCAGCTACCTCTTCGGAGACGTGCTCACGGAGGTCTACGGCTACGCGCGCTCCCGACGGGTGGTCTGGGCAGGTTTTGCCGCGCTGGCCTACGCCTCGGTGATCGCGTTCATCGTGGTGAACCTGCCGCCGGCCGCGGGGTGGGAGGGTCAAGAACACCTCGCAGCCGTCTTCGGCTCGACCTGGCGCACCGCGATGGCCTCGTTGGCCGGCTACGCGTGTGGCGAGTTCGGGAACTCGTACACGTTGGCGAAGCTCAAGGTCCGCACCGGCGGCAAGCTGCTCTTCGTGCGCACCATCGGCTCGACCATCGTGGGCGAGGCGATCGACACGGTCGTCTTCTACCCACTCGCGTTCTACGGCGTGTGGAGCGACGAGCTGCTGCTCAAGGTGATGGGCGCGAACTACGTCGTCAAGGTGCTGTGGGAGGTCTTCATGACGCCCGTCACCTACCGGGTCGTCGCCTTCTTGAAGCGCAAGGAGCACGAGGACTACTTCGACCGCGACACCAACTTCACGCCCTTCTCCCTCAAGACCTGAGCAGGAGCCGGCGTCACCTTCGATTACCTACCGTTCGCATCGACAGGTTTTTTTCGAAATAAGGAGCGCCCACCGTTCATCCCGAGCGGCTCATGATCGCGCACATCTTTGATGGGGATCCACAGCGGCTACGAAGCGTGATCAGTTCGCCG
>JAYVFP010000074.1:0-16721 GCA_043773025.1 Archangium sp. | reverse complement strand
CGGAGTCGAGGGATTACCTCGCCTTCGGGCGGTAAGTGCCCCCTCGACTACGCTCGGGGAGACCGGTGATTGGAGTGATTTCTATTTCGGCCAACCCTCTCGGGGAGAACGGTGGGGCACTCCCTTCGTTACAGCCGCACGTCGACCTGGAAGATCGGCGGAATCTTCACGAACGAGATGCTCGCCGAGCGCCCCATGAAGCCGCGCGCGTCTTCGATCGCCTCCGACAACGTGTCAGCGCGATCCCAGCCCATGATCGCCGGTACGTGATTGTTCTCGGCGCCCGCGGCGATGACCTTGCCGACGTGCTGACGCCCGTTCTCGCCCCAGTACCACATGTAGAAGGGGTGAGCGCCGTGGTAGCTGTGGCCCTTGCGGTACAGGTGCACGTAGCTGGGGTTCTTCGCGAACTCGCGCTCGTACTTGTGTGAGAGCACGTGAGCGTCACGCGTCTCGGTGAGGCACCGGTTGAAGAACTCGATGTAGGGCGCGTGGTGGTCGGGGTCGAACTCGTCGTAGCAGGGGTGGGTGATGATGATGACCCCGCCCTTCTTCACCAGCGGCACGCCGCGGTTCAAATTGAACAGGTAGCCCAGCGCCATCACCTGCACGAGCAACGGGTTCAAGATGCTGTTCACGTTGTAGGGCGAGACGTACGGCATGCCGAAGATGACGATGTCGCTCTGGCCCTGCACCGGCACCGAGTACTGCTTCCAGCTCATCTCGAGCGTCTTCTCGTGGGTGGGCTCGGTGCTGCCGGCGAACACGCCCGTCACCTCGTACGGCGCGTAGATGTTGAAGAACATCTTGCGCTTCATCGGGCGCGGCATCTTCGAGAGCGCGTACTTCATGCCCTGCAGCTTGAGCCGGTCGAACTCGGTGAAGTCTTCCTCTTTCTTCATCAAGAAGCCCACCGGCTCTTCGAACATCCGGTTGTTGATGGTGGTCTCGATGTGGAAGACCTTGATGGTCTTGTCGATCACCCGGCCGATGCGATCGACCGAGCTGTGGAGCTGGCTCTTCTTGGGCTCCATGTAAGACGGCGAGTCACGAATGGTCTGCGGGTTGTGATGCGCGCGCAGCGACTCGTAGTTGGTCAGGCCCGTGCCCACCGACTTGTGGCCGCCGTCCATCGGCACGAGGTTGATGTTCACGTAGATGACGAGGTCTGACTCGGCGGCGCGGCGGTTGATCGCCACCACTTCGTTCGAAGAGGTGCGCTCGAGCTCGGTGATGCCCTCGGGGTCTTCGGCGTCGTGGTTGTAGTAACGGTCGGGCGCGAAGGCGTCGTAGATCTTCTCGCCCATCATGCGCTTCATCTCGGCGTCGGTCATGCGACGGTGGAGCGCGTTGGCGATGATGATGTGCACGTCGTCGACGCCCGAGTCAGCCAGCAGCTCGAGCACGATCTCGCACACGGTCTGACGCACGTCGGGCGTCTTCATCGGCGGCAACGGCAACGAGATGTCGTCGACGGCGATGGTCACCTTCATGCCCGGCTTGAGCAGCGCGTGGAGAGGGTCCATGCCTTCGGGGTGATTGAGGGCGTAGCGGATGGCCGCCTTGACGTTGGGCACGCCTTCCAGCGGGGGCCGGGGAAAGATGACGCGGGTGCCGACGGGCAGATCTTCGACCCAGAAGTCCTCGCCGTAGAACATCACGCGAGGGGGGGAACCCTTCTCGGTGATCACGATGTGGGATTCTTCGTCGTACAGCTTCTTCAGCGTCTTCAGGGGGCGCATCGCGGTCGCTTCTCGCCGTCCAGCGCCTTGGAATCAAGGCAAAGTCATCCCTTCTCGACCTGCGCGCTGGGCTGGCCTCGAAGTTGCGACGAGTGGGCTCATGCGCCGCTCACCCATTTTGCCGGGGCTGCTCCTCGTCGCCGTCGCTTCGGGCTGTTTCTGCGGCCCGTCGCAGGGGCACTTCAACGACGACGGAGCGCTCACCATTCAGAACGCCTCCCGTTTCGTGATCACCGAGCTGTTGATCACCCCGATGCACAGCTCCACCTGGGGCCCGAACCTGCTCAGTGACGTGCTGTTTCCAGGCGAGCAAATCACCGTGAGGGTGCAGTGCGACACCTCCGATGCGCTGATCGCCGACGAGTTCGGCAGAGATTGCGTGCTGCCCGCCATCGACTTGTGTTTCTCGAATCAGCGCTGGGTGATCGACGATCGCACCCTGCGACTTTGCAACTTCTAGCGCACGTCCAAGATGGGCCAGTTGTAGCTGCGCGCCAGCGCCCGCAGGCGGATGTCGGGGTTCACCGCGGTCGGCCGGCCCACCACGGTGAGCATCGCGTAGTCAGAGGCGCTGTCGGTGTACGCGAAGCTCTTCATCAACGAGATGTGGTGCGTCTCGCAGTACTCGCGGATGACGTTGGCCTTGTTGGCGCCTTCGATGATCGGCGGGATGATTTTGCCGGTCGCGATGCCCCCGACGAACTGCATGCGGTTGGCGATGAGGTCGTCGGCGCCCAGGTGCCGCGCCAGGGGGCGCATGGTGAAGTCGAGCGCGCCGGTCACCAGCACGATGCGGCAGCCTGCCCGCCGCGCTTCGTCGATGAGGTCTTTCGCCTTCGGGAAGATGGCTGGCTTCACCACGTCTTCGAAGAGATCTTCCGTCAGCGTGAGCAGCCGGTCTTCGGTGAGGCCTTCGTACTGGCGATAGAAGTACTCGTTGAAGATCTTCCGGTCGACCAGGTTGAGCGCGCCGAAGAGGGGAATCTGCGCCACCGTGGCGAGCGTGCGCTTCAAGATGCCGGGCAGGCTGCCTTCGTTCATCGCGTAGTAGCCGTACGCGTGCACCACGTTGGTGCTGATCAACGTGCCGTCGATGTCGAAGAAAGCCGCCTTGCCGGTGGGCTTGGAGGTGTGATCCTGGGGGGGCGCGTGCTTCACGGGCGGCGCTCTAGCACGCCGCCCGGAACACGTCAGGCCTCGACGGTGGTGAAGGTGAGCTCGAGGCCAGAGCCATCGGCCTTCACGTCGGCGAACGCCTTGCCGCCGTTCCTGAGCTCGCCGAACAGCAGCGCCTCGGCCATGCCCTTCTTGAGCTGCTGATCGACCATGCGGCCGAGCGGGCGCGCGCCGAACTCGGGGTCGTAGCCCTTCTCGCCGAGCCACTCGCGCGCCTTCTCCGACAACGCGATGGTGACCTTCTTCTCGGTGAGCAGGGCCTGGAGCGCGCGCACTTCTTTGTCGACCACCATCAAGATGATGTCCCTGGGCAGGGCGCTGAACTGCACGGTCGCGTCGAGGCGGTTGCGGAACTCGGGGCTGAAGGTGCGCTCGAGCGCTTCTTTCGACTTGCCCATGTCGATGGTCGGCCGTTCACCGAAGCCCAGCGACTTGGCCTTCATGTCGCGCGCGCCGGCGTTGGTGGTCATGATCAAGATGATGTTGCGGAAGTCGGCCTTGCGGCCGTTGTTGTCCGTCAACGTCGCGTGGTCCATCACCTGGAGCAGGATGTTGAAGAGCTCGGGGTGCGCCTTCTCGATCTCATCGAGCAGCACCACCGCGTGCGGCGCCTTCCTGACGGCGTCCGTCAGCAGGCCGCCCTGATCGAAGCCGACGTAGCCCGGGGGCGCGCCGATGAGCCGCGAGACGGTGTGCCGCTCGGAGTACTCCGACATGTCGAAGCGCAAGAACTCGACGCCGAGCACCTTGGCCAACTGCTTGGCGAGCTCGGTCTTTCCGACGCCGGTCGGCCCCGCGAAGAGGAAGTTGCCGACCGGCTTCTCGGGTGAACGCAGGCCTGAACGCGCCAGCTTGATGGCCGCGCCCAGCTCGTCGATGGCCTTGTCCTGGCCGAAGATGACGGCGCGCAGCTCTTTCTCGAGGTTGCGCAGTTGCTCGCGTTCGTCTTTCGCCACGCTCTTGGGCGGGATACGGGCCATGCGCGCGACCACCGCTTCGACGTCGGCCACGGTGACCTTGCCGGTCGGCTTCTCGCGCAGGCGATCGATGGCGCCCGACTCGTCGATGACGTCGATGGCCTTGTCGGGCAGGAACTTCTCGTTCACGTACTTGTGCGCCATCTCGGCGGCGGTGCGCAGCGCGTCGTCGTCGTACTTCACCTTGTGGTGCTCTTCGTACTTCGGCGCGAGCCCCTTGAGGATCAACACGGTCTCTTCGACCGTCGGCTCGCCCACGTCGATGCGCTGAAAGCGGCGTGACAGCGCGCGATCACGCTCGAACGAGCTCTTGTACTCCTGGTGCGTGGTCGAGCCGATGCAACGCAGCTTTCCGGAAGCGAGCGCGGGCTTGAGCAGGTTCGACGCATCCATCGAGCCGCCCGACGTGGCGCCAGCGCCCACGATGGTGTGGATCTCGTCGATGAAGAGGATGGCGTCGTCGTGCTGCTGCAGCGCCTTGAGCACGGCCTTGAGGCGCTCTTCGAACTGGCCGCGGAACTTGGTGCCGGCCAGCAGCGCGCCCATGTCGAGCGAGAACACCTTCGAGTTCGCCAGCGGCGCGGGCACCTTCTTCTCGAAGATCGCCAGCGCGAGGCCTTCGGCGATCGCCGTCTTCCCGACGCCTGCGTCACCGACGTAGAGCGGGTTGTTCTTCCGGCGGCGGCAGAGCACTTGAACGGTGCGCTCGAGCTCCAACTTGCGGCCGATCAACGGGTCGATGTGACCCTTGGCGGCTTCGGCGTTCAACTCGGTGCAGTACGCGTCGAGCGGGTTCTTCGCCGCGGGCGCGCCTTCGTCGTCGTCGGCCCCCATGCTGCCCACGCCTTCACGTTCTCCGCCGCCTGAGCCTGTGCTCTCGCCGTCGTTCTCTTTCTTGATGCCGTGGCTGACGTAGTTGAGGAGGTCGTAGCGGGTGATGCCTTCTTCCTTCAGGAAGAAGAGCGCCTGGCTGTCTGTTTCGCGGAACAGCGCGATGAGCACGTCGGCCGAATCCATCACCTTTTGTTCAGCCGACAGCGCATGGAAGGCGGCGCGCTGGAGCACCCGCTCGACGCCGATGGTCTGCTGTGGCTCGGCCTCGGCGCCTTCGGGCAAGCGCTCGACCGTCTCGTCGAGAAAGGTGTCGAGGCGGCCTTTGAGGCGGTCTGCTTTACCCCCGCAGGCCTTGAGCACCTCGATGGTGCGGGGATCTCGCAAGAGCCCCAGCAGCAGGTGTTCGAGCGTGAGGTACTCGTGCCGCATTCGTTTGGCCTCAGCGAGCGCGAAGCGAATGGATGCCTGCAGTTCCTTGGCGATGATCGGGGAGGCCATCTGTCAGGTTTCCTCTGGCTCGATTGACAGCTTGAGCGGGAAGTCGTTTTCCTTCGCCAGCTGGTGCGTCTTGTTGACCTTCATCTCGGCGATCTCTTTCGTGTACACACCCGCGACACCGAAGCCCGACCGGTGCACGTTGAGCATGACCAACATCGCGTCCGTTTCCGTCTTGTGGAACACCGACTGGAGCACGAAGACCACGAACTCCATGGTCGTGTAGTTGTCGTTGTGAAACAGCACCTTGAAGAGCGGCGGCTTCTTGAGCTGTTCCTTCTTCCGGGTAGCAGTGGCTACGCCCGTATCGCCGTCGTCCTTGCTGGGGCGATGTTTGGTTGCCATGGCGGCCTGAAGGTAACAGACGATTTGCGGGTTGCACCCTGGCTGTGCGTGCCCCCGCACACTGTTCGGATAGGTGAAACAGGCCTGTTGACGATGGGTTCGTGGCCGGTTCTCCTGCGGTCTCGGTGCTCGCGCTCGCCCTCGCCACGCTGCTTGGTCAGTCTGCGCCGATGGTGGCGGTGATTGACATCTCGTCGGAAGACGCGATCTACGAGGACACCTCGAGGCGTTACGCGGAGTCGCTGGTCGAAGCGCTGACGAAAGAAGGCGTCACCGCCGTGCGCATCGACGAGTCGGAGCTGCCGCCGGAAGGGTGCCGGCTGGGGCCCTGTCTGGGCGTCGCCGCACGGCAGAAGGGCGCGCTGGCGATCGTCACCCTCGACGCCGAGGAGCTCTCCTTGACGAAGAGCAAGGTGGTGGTGACGGTGATGCGGTCCACCAACGGCGAGCCGCTGGCGGGCGGGCGTTACGAGCTGAAGGTCGGGGTGAAGAAGGCGCCCAAGGGGCTGACCACCTTCCTCGCGCAGGTGAAGAAGGCGATGGCGAGGGTGGTGCCCGCGCACTGAACAAGTCAGGGCAGTCGGCAGGCGACCCACACCAGCAGCCACCCGAAACGAGGAATCACCTCTGCCTCCTGAGGCGACGTCCGGCCAGCAAACGCAGGCCCAGGAGCGACCACAGCCCCAGCCCCGGCGCGGCAGAGCAGCCATATTGGGGCTCTGGCGGCCCTGAGCTCGTGGCCGCCTTGTTCGGGTCGCCCCCGGCTCTGAGTTCTTCGACGTCGCTGACTGCGTCGCCATCGCTGTCGACCCCTTGCAGGTTCTCCAGCGCACTTACGAGGGTGCCTTCATCAGCAGCCACCAACCCCCGCTGCCGCATCGCGGCTCCGAACGGAGTCGTCACCGTGCCCCGCGCGGGCTGGCCGCGATGGCACACCGTGCAGTCGGGTGGAGGACCGCTCGACCACGTGCCGACGGCCGCGGGAAAATTGGGGGTCGCGAGGATCGCCGCGGTGAGCATGAAGTGGATCATAGATAGAAGTGGAGCTGCGCCAGCAAGGAGAGGTGGAGCGCGCCGTCAGGTTCTCGGCGTGTGATGAAGTCGACCCGGACATCGCTGTGAGGCGCGAAGAACCACCAGGCCCCTGCCCACCCGCCCACGCCGAGGCCCTGCCCTGAGTTCACCTGCCGAAATGCAGGCACGGACAGCTCGCCCAGCGCCACCAGGTGGAGACCTTGCGTCAGCTCGAGGTCTGCCTGAAGCAGCCCGACAAAGCCCAGCTCACCCCCGAGGCCCGAGCGAGAGACGTGCGTGACGTCGGCCTCCAGCGACAGCACCAGCGGGCGCCAGGGCGCGAGCCGCCCGAAGACTCCGTGCGCGTGGCGAAAGACCGAGCGCTCCGGGTCGAGGAGATCTCGATCGGCGTGCGTCACGAGGCTCGACACGCCGAACGTGGCCCAGGTGTTGGGGCTGACCTCGAGAAAACCGGAATACCCCCGCTCGCGGTACTCCGCTGGGGACAGTTGGAGGTTTCCCACCACGCCCATCAGCTCGCCTCGCAGCCGCTCGCCTGAATACGAGACGGAAACCCCGTGCTGCTGCGAGGTGTTGGTATCGGTGCGGGTCACCGCGCGCGCCCAGGCCGTGTGCTCGGGCAAGCGCAGCCCGAAGGGGAGCGTCATCCTCCCCAGCCGCACCATGACCGACTGGTCTTCGTCGGGTGAGTAGCCCACCCAGTGATGGCGCGAGATGAGCTGTACCTTGTCGCCAAAAAGCTTCGCGGGCGTGGTGGCGGCGCTCCCCAACCCGAGGCTGCCGCTGAAGCTCAACTTGCCGCTCTTCACCGCGGTGACCAGGTCGGCTTGCATGGGAAACGCCCGGGGCCGGGGAATGTTGGAGCCTCCGATGAGCGCCACCCGCACGTCGCCACCCAGCAGCAGCTCTTCGGGGAGCTCGAAGAGCCCGAACAGAAAGCCCGCCACCTTGCCAGGCTCGTCGGCGGCCACGCCGTACCGGGTTCGCAGGAGCAGCTCACCCTGCGCGCGTCCGTACGCAGTGAGCGCCGAACCACCCGACGGGTCGACGTGGCATTGCGCGCACGTGGTGTAGTCGTGGCGCAGCATGAAGCCGTACGCCTGCGCGGTGCCGCTCACGGTGAGCGCGAGCGCGCACAGGGCCGCGCTGAAGCTCGTCGCCCTCATGGCGCGAGAATCCGCCCTGGCGCACCGTTCGAACCTGCCTGGGTGTGGCACGAGTTGCAGTCACCCGAGGTCTGAGCCGCGCCCATGTGGCGCACCCGGCCCTGATGTTCCACCCGCGCGCGGTAGGGCTTGAGCAGCAGCGGCGAGCTGTACATGAAGAAGTTGCCCGACGCGTTCACCGGCAGACGGAACTGGGCCCCGTCTCTTCCGGTGATGACCACCGTGGCGCCTGCCGGCAGGCCGTTGCAGAGGTCGGGCTCGTGGGCCGTGGGGAAGACGGTGCCTGCGATGCCTTCGGGGGCGTCTTCGCGGCCCTCATCGAGGTTCTTGGGCCGGTGGCAGGTGAGGCAAGCCATGCCCGGGTTCATCAAGGGTGACTTCAGATTTCCGAGTGTCCACTGAACCTGACTGGTGCACGTGGGGGGCGCTGCGAAGGGGTCTGGCCCCGCATCGGCCCCGCCGCCCGAGCCTGGCGCGCAGTCGCCACTGGGCAGACCCGCCGCGAGCCACCGCTCGACGACCTCGCGCTCGGCGGCCGGCAACAGCCCAGAGGGGGGCATGGGCCGCATCGCGTCATTCATTCGCTGCGAGACGACCGCGGCGACCGAACTCGACGGGGCCGAGGGGGCGGGGCGGCTGAAGTCGTCCCGGCTCACCAGCGGCATCGGTGCCGACGGCCGTATTCCGTGGCAACCCTGGCACCGCGCCGCCAACACCTGTTCGACGTCACAGGGAACGCCGCTGGGTGCGGAGGTGCCTGAGTCGGCCGGCGAGCTCGGTGCGTCGTCTTGACGCCCCGCGTCCTCCGAGGCGCCTTCGGGCAGGTAGCACCCGGTCAACGCCAACGCGATCAAGCCTGCCCTGCACAGCGCGGCGTTCCCGAAGCTCACGGCTTCACCATGAACGCAGCAGTGACCTTCACCTCGGGCTTGACCGTGACGCCCAGGTAGCTGGGCACCTCGATGCCGTGCGACTTGATGTTGATGTCGAAGTTCCCCTTCACCTCGAGTTGGTCCCCGACCTTCACCACGTCGTAGGTCACCGTCACCTCTTTCGAGACGCCGTGCACGGAGAAGAGGGCCGTGCCCGTCTGCCCGGGGCCTTCCTTGAGCATCGAGCGCGCGACCTTCAGCTCGGCCGTGGGGAACGTGCCGGTCTGGAGGTACTTTTCTTTCATGTGCTGATTGCGCAGGCTGATGCCCGTGTCGACGGAGTCGAGCGCCACCTTGATGACCACGACCTCGCCCTCGCTCTTCACCTCGAGGGAGTTGGTCTGGCCTTTGATCTTCAGCCCCGCCGGGCCAGAGGCGAGGAAGCTGACGTCGTTGACCTTGACGACGCCGAGATCCGCCAGCGAGAGGGTCGAGAGGCACAGCATCACGGCGATGAGGAGTCGAGTCATGTGAGGCTCCAATGCGGTAAGGGGGCAAGCTCGCCCGGTGTCGTGGGTACAGTCCCCTCACGAATAAAACGCAGGCGCGCAGGCCGTCTTTATCTTTTCTCAACGAAGGAGAATTTCTCAGTGGAGCTGGTGTCGCTGGTCCTCGTCTTGAGCCTGTCGGATGGAACCGCCGCTGGGCGCCCGGCGATGCTCAACGCGCTGTCGGCGTCGCTCGACCCCAGCCTCGTGTCGATCAAACCCAGGGTGCTCGGAGCCGCGAGGCCCGCCGTGCTCGAGACTCTTTCAGAGCGGCACCCGGTGGCCCAGGTGGAATGGCTGTCGCCTTCGCGCGCTGAGATCCGCGTCGCGCTCCGCCCCCGGGAGTGGACGAGCCGGACCCTCTCGTTCTCCAAGAAGGACCCCGTCATCGAGCGGGCCAGATCCATCGCTTACGCAGTGGCCGCGATGATGCCTCAGTGGCGCCCCGGAAAACCGTCGGTGGCCCAGCCGCTCGAGGTCGTCCCGCTCTCCCCGCGCGACTTCGAGCCTTCGTTCGAAGCAGACGCAGGCTCGCAAGCGCCCGACGCGGGAGTGACGATGCCGCAAGAAGAAGCGTCAGCGGGCGATGCGGGCGCACCGGAGGTGCAGCGGGAGGTCGACGCGGGGCCCGAGCCCGAGCCGGTCGCCGCGGTGGTCACGGCCCCCGCTGAGCCCGTCACGCTGCAAGGGTTCTTGGCCGCGTCTGCGGTCGTGACGCTGGTGGCCCCTCTGGCAGGAGCGGGCGTGGACCTGGCGTTGTGCCGGCTCAGCTGGTGTTGGGGCGTCGCAGGGGTGGTGGGCGCTGGCGACTTGATCGAGGCGCAGGCCTCGCGCCTCGAGGTTCGCGTGCTCGCGACCGTCGCGTTTCGCACGACCCCGTGGTGGCAAGGCCGCCTCGGGGTCGCCTCCCGGCTCGGGGGCGGCGCCGTGTTTCACGCCGTCACCCGTCAGGGCGAGCGGCATTCGCGCTGGGTGGGGGCGGGCATGGCCGAGGTGGGGCCGCTCCTTCGGCTCGGCTGGTTCGAGTTGGCTCTGACGGGGGGCGCCCTCGCTTCAGGCCCGACCACCCTCTGGGTGGGCTCAGCCCAAGTGACTGAACTTCCAACCTTGATGGCCGTGGCTCGGGTGGAAATGGCGCTGAAATGGTGAGCTCCGCCTGCCTTGCGGGGGTCTGAGGTACAGCTGCTTCATGGCATTGCTGGGCAGGCCGCTCCTCACCGTCGTTCCGCGAAACGAGCCGCTCGACGATGCGGCCCTGGTCGCGCGAGTCAAGGCGGGCGAGAGCGCGATGGCCAACGCCCTGGTGCGCCGCGCGGGTCCCCGAGCCAAGGCGCAGGTGCGGCGGCTCCTGCGCCAGCGCACGGCAGACGACGACGATTTGCTTCAGTCGGTGTTGATCGAGCTGGTGACGACCATCGACGCGTATCGCGGCGATTGCAGCCTCAACACGTGGATCGACCGCATCGCCGCTCACGTCGTCTACAAGCGCCTGCGTCGGCAGAAGTTGGAGAGGCGGCTCTTCGAGGGCCTCGATGACTCGACCTGCGAGGTCGCCTCTGCAGCCTCGGCTGAGCGCAGCGCCCTGACGAGGAGCGTGCTCGAACGCGTGCAGGCGCGCGTCGCCCACCTCGAAGAGGAAAACGTGACGGCCTGGCTCATGGTCGACGTGTACGGCTTGACGATCGAAGAGCTGGCCAGCGCGCTGGAGGTCTCGGTGGCGGCCGCGCAGAGCCGCGCGTCACGAGCCCGGCGCGAGGTGAGGGCGTGCCTGAGTGACGACGTCGAGCTCGAGGATGTGCTCTCTTCCTGGGAGGCAGCGCCATGAACCGACCCGTCGACGAACGTGTGGTGCGAGCCTTGTCGCCCTCACCGCCGCCTGAAGAAGTGCCTCTCACGGCCGCCGAGACCGAGCTGGCGATCGACCTGGTGGCCGCCGCGCTCGCCGCCCGTCAACCCATCGCACCCGAGGCGCCCGCCCGCGTTCCCGTCAGGCGCGCGCGCGTTCTGTGGGGCGCCCTGGCCGCGGCCGTGATGCTGGGTGGGCTGGTCGCGGCGTTCGTGCTCGCTCGAGGTCAAACCGGGGCCCCGGGCGCTCGGGTACTCGACGCAGGGCTGGCCACGGCGAGCACGGCGACGAGCACCCGGGTGATCGCCGACGGCGAGCCGCTTCGCGAAGGAGAGCGGCTCAAGACGCCGCCCGAGGGGCACCTGCGGCTCGGCTTCGCTGAAGGCACGCAAGTCTGGCTGGGCGAGAAGACCGATGTTCGGGTCGCCGCGCTGGGGCTCGAGCGCCGCTTCGCGCTCGTCGAGGGCCGGCTCTCGGCCTCGGTGATCAAGCTCAAGGCGGGTGAGCGCTTCGTGATCGAAACGGCGCGCGCTCAGGTCGAGGTCAAGGGCACTCAGTTTCAGGTCGACGCGCGGGCCGCGACTGACGGCTGCCCCTCGGGTGAGACGGTGGTGTCGGTCACCGAAGGGGTGGTGGCGGTGCGCTCCGAGGGCGTCGAGGTGCTGGTCAGGGCGGGCGAGCGGCACGCGCTGGGCTGCCCGCAGGTCGTCGAGGTCGAGCCCGATGCCGGCGCGCCCCCCGTCATGAAAAAGCGCCGCAGCCCACCCCCCGCGGCCTCGTCGCTGGCGAGAATGAACGCTCAATACGCGCGCGCCATGGCTCTCAAACGAGAAGGCCGGCTCTCGTCGGCGGCGAAGGCCTTGCGGGCCATGCGAGAGGCCTTCCCGATGGGCCCGCTCGACGAGGCCGCCGCGGTGGAAGAACTGCGCCTGCTCGAGCAAGTCGACCCTCCCGCCGCGCGCGCGGCCGCGAAGAAGTACCTGCTCGACTACCCCGACGGGTACGCGGACGACATCGCCGAGAGGCTCGCAGCCCCGTGAGCGCACTGTGTCGTGGCGCCCTCGTGGCGCTGGCCTTCGGCGCCTGCGCTGCAGACTTTCGTTTCGCGCTCGACGCGGCCGTCACCACCGATGGAGGCTGCGGCTGCCTCGCTCCCTTCACCCAGTGTCGAGACGACGGCCTCTGCGTGGAGTGCCTGGTCGACGCTGATTGCCCCGGCCTGTTGTGCGATTCCACGACGGGCCGGTGCGCCGTGAGTTGCGATCGTGCGGCCGATACCTGTGACCTCTCGATCTACCGTCGTGGCTGCCGCGAGGGTGTGGGCGCTCCGCGGTGCACCAACTGCAGAGAGCCGGAAGACTGTGTGGGGGCGAGCCCGGTGTGCGCCGCGGGGCGCGGCGTCTGCGTGCAGTGTGGCTCGAACCAGCACTGCACGGGCGCGGCGCCCAGGTGCGACCTGGTGCTCGGCCAGTGTGTACCCTGACAACCTGATCAGCGCCGTCAGCGAGTCACAAACCACGCGAAGGAGACGGTGGCTTCACCGCGCCCCACGAAGCCGTGACCGGGCACGAGGTCCACGCCACCGCGCAGGTGCACGCCCACTCCGAATTGACCCAGGCGCAGATCAGCGCCCAGCAACAACCGCTGAGGAAGCCGCGTCCGCTGCGAGGTGACGAAGACCTCGACGCCTGTCTGCAGCCCGAAGTCGAAGGTGAACCTCTCGCCCCCGAGCGCGAGATTGAGCCCCGCGTGAGGACCCAGTCCGACGTCGAACGCTGAAGGCACGAGATGGGCGGAAGCGCCGACGGTGGTGGAGGCCGTCGCGAGCCGGTTCTTCGTGAGCTGCCACACGCGCGCGCCGCGCAGCTCGAGGGTGCGATCGAAGAAGGCGTAGAGCACCTCAGCGCCGATGCCAGCCATCGCGCCGGGTGCGTCGGGAAAGACGACGCCGAGGCCCGCGGTGCGAGAGCCAGCCCAGGCCTCGAGACGAAGGTCAGGTTGCAGTCGGCCACGCGCGCTGAGCCAACCGCCCTCGGCACCCGCGAAGGTGGCGCTCAACGAGAGGACGAAGAAGAGCGCGCGCTTCATCGCACCTCCACCGTCGCGCGTGGAATGAGTCGCAGGCCCGCTTCGCCGACAGAGCCATCACGCATCGCCGCCTCGAGGAAGGTGATCAACGCCTGCTCGATGCGTTCGTGCGCGTCGTTCAGCTCGGCCGCGGGAGCGCAGCCTCGTTCTCGATCTTCCGTATCTGCGTCGGTGAATTGGTAGTGCGTGACACCCTCGAGCACCGTGAGCGCGGTGGGTGCGCCCAGCGAGTTCCAACCTGCCCGCACCCGGTCGAGCTTCGCCGAGCAGTCGAGCTCTCCTGCCAAACTCAGCGACGGCTTGGTGAACGCCATCGCCGCCGAAATGTCCGCGGTGTCAGGGAAGCCTGCCTCGAGCACCACGGCAGCGAACCCTCCACCCAGCGCGAGCTTCAAGGCGACCACACTGCCCAGCGAGTGCCCCGCCGCCGCGATGCGATCGGGGTTCACGAGGTCCTCGAGCAATGAGCCGCGTGGTGGTGAGGTGAGCAGGGCACGTGCCGCCTGGCCGTAGTCGATGGAGAAGAAGGCCAGCTCCAGTTGATTTGCGGGCAGCACCACCACGTAGCCCGCACGCGCGAGCGCCTCGGCCTGCCATTCGTAGCGCTTGGTGGCGACGAACCCGCCTTGAATGAAGACCACACCGGGGAGCGACGTGCCCAGCGGACTGCCGGCCGCCGTCGAAGGAAAGAGCACGGTCATCTTCACGAGATCAGCGCCGTTGGTGCGCACCTCGAACTCGGCGCGGCTCACGCCTTCGCTGACGGGTTTGCCCGACGTGGGCGCTGCCAGAGCGCAGCCGGTGAGCAGCAGAAAGAAAAGGGCGCGCGGCACTTCAGCGCTCTGCCGGCCGGTGAACGGCCACCGCGCTGGGCACCGCCTTGCGCACCACGCGGAAGGGCACGCTGGCGCCGACGGTCGTGTACAGATTTGCGCCCGTGCGCGTCTTCGCCGTCTTCAGCGGGAACTCTTTGGCGCGGGCGACGAACCACTCACGCACGGGCTTGAGCTCGAGCACGTGCACCTCCTGCACGTCGACGAAGACGTACACGAGCAGATCTGCGATCGAATACAGAAAGCAGCCCGGCGAATCTTTCTCGGCGTTGCTGATCAGCTCGAAAAAGTAGGTGCCACGCCGAAAGCCCTGGCGATCGCCCTTCACCTCGACGCCGAGCACCTGCTGGCCCGGTCGCTCCCAGAGGAGGTCGACGCCGCGGTGCTGGAAGCGCGGATCGTTCTGCACGTCATGCACGAGGCTGCTGGGCGCCTGGCTCATCATCACTTCGCGCGCGAGCGACACGGCGCGGTCGGCTGCGCCCATCACGCCGCGCATCGAATAGGCGCGGCTCAATTACTTGCGGAGCTCGACACCGACGGCGACGAGCTGCACCTCGCGGTACTTGCCATCTTTGCCCTTGGGCACGGTCGCGCCTTCGGCCTCGTAGTGTTTGGCGCGCGCCTCGTCGAGCAGCGCGACCTTCACCACGCCTTCGACCTTGGCGGTGCTGCCAGCCGAGTCGAGGGGCACGAAGAAGCCGTAGTCCTTGAACGTGACGCGCACGCCCGGGCCCTTCTCGGTGCCGGCCAGCTCCATCCAGCAGCCCTTCTTCTCGCAGGCCTTGCGGATCTTCGCTTCGACCGCGACCGTCTTGCCTTCGTAATCGGTGGGGGTGGCGAGCAGCTTGCTCAGCTCGACTGCTTCGGCGCCCTTGAGTTTCTCGCCGCGGGTCATCGTGGGAGCAGTCACTTCAGGGGCGGCGGTCAGCAGCAGCGCGACGAGCAGGGCGTTCATGACGCTTCCGTAGCCGAAGGGCTGCCCCTGCCGCAAGCACGTGAACTCCCTCTCCCCTCGGGGGAGAGGGTTGGGGTGAGGGGAGTCACTTCCTCAACTGCTGCATCGCTGCCGCGTCTCTACCCTCAGCGTTGGCTCCACAACAGCGGCAGGTCGACCCGCAAGTCGGAGTCCCCCGGCACGCGCGCACCGGTGTACGGTACCCTTCGCTTTGCAGCTCATCATGCCTGCCAGGAATCGTTCGTTCGGCGCGCTCGACGCCCTGGCCTTGATCGGCGTGGTGGGTTTCGCGATCGCCCGCTGGATCCCGGTGGCTCGTTGGATTCCCTTCTGGGGTTGCGGCTTTCGCAAGATGACCGGCATCCCGTGCCCCGGTTGTGGGCTGACCCGCGTGGCCGACCGGTTCGCGCACTTCAACGTGCTCGGCGCACTCGAGGCCAACCCGCTGGGCACCGTGGCTGCTTCGTTGTTCGCGCTCGCCATCATCTACAGCGCGCTGCACTTGATCTTCCGCGTGCCGGTGCCGGAGTTCGTGCTTGATCAAAAGGAATGGCGCCGCGTGCGCTGGGGCATGGTGACCCTCTTCGCGCTCAACTACGTGTGGGTGGTCTTCGCGTACAGCATGCTGGGCCTGCGCTGACATGCTCTGGCTTCTCGTCGCGCTCGGTTACCTCGCGGGCTCCATTCCGTTCGGAGTCATCGTCACCTCGCTCGTCGCCGGCAAAGACGTGCGCGCGGCCGGCAGCGGCAACATCGGAGCGACCAACGTCGCACGGGTGGCGGGGAAGAAATTGGGCGCGCTGGTGCTGCTGCTCGACGCCGCGAAAGGCTCACTGCCGGTGTTGCTTGGGCTCTGGCTCGCGCCGCAGAACGTGTTGCTGCACGTGGCCATCGGTGCCGCTGCGTTCGTGGGGCATGTCTTCCCGGTCTGGCTCGAGTTCAAAGGAGGGAAGGGCGTGGCCACGGCGCTGGGCGTGTTGCTCGTGCTGTTGCCCCTCTCCGCGCTCATCGGCTTCGTCACCTGGGTCATCATCCTCGCGACCACCCGCATCAGCTCGATCGGCTCGCTGCTCGGTGCACTGCTGGCCATCGTCAGCAGCTTCTTCCTGGGCCGGCCCCTGGAGTACTCACTTCTCGGCGTCGGCCTGCTGCTGGCGATGTTGTGGACCCACCGCGGAAATCTCGAGCGCCTCTTCAAGCGCACCGAGAACCGCGTCTGAGGCGCGATGCTCGAAACGAACCCCGTTCGCAGCTCGGCGTGTTTGCGATGCCGTTCCCCGCGGTGATCCGCGTCAACGCCCTCGAAGAGCTCGCAGGCCTGCTCCGTGACTTTCGCGCCTTCCACTGTGAGGGCCCGGTGCTCGCCACCTCGCTGCGGCAGGCGATGCGGGCTGACCCCGATGCGCTCGTGGTCGACGCGACCCTGCTTGCGCCGGGTGATGGAGCGCTCTTGCTCAACGCGGTCTTCACCGGCCATCTGGTGATCGCGGCAGGCGCGTCGTGGTGGCACAACCCAGCGTGGCGAGGAGCAACAATGAGGACTGCACTGCCCCGATTGCGCGAGCTCGCGAACGAATCTCGCGACTCAACGCCTCGTGGGGTGTGCGCGCCTTCGCCAGGCACCCAGGGCCAGCAGGAGGAGGCCCAGCGAGGGCTCACTGCTCGTGGAGCAGCCACAGCCCACTCCCAGCGAGCGAGGTGGCTGCACGAACCCCGCATCGCCCGCATCGCCCGCATCGCCCGCATCGCCCGCATCGCCCGCATCGCCCGCATCGCCCGCATCGCCCGCATCGCCCGCATCGCCCG
>JAYVFP010000073.1:0-49324 GCA_043773025.1 Archangium sp. | reverse complement strand
GCGGAGTCGAGGGATTACCTCGCCTTCGAGCGGCAAGTGCCCCCTCGACTGCGCTCGGGGAGACCGGTGATGGAACCCGATTCCTATTTCCGCCAACCGTCTCGGGGAGACCGTGATCGTCACCCTCACGCTGCATCGCTTGCGCCCGGCCCACCCGGTACGAGCAATGCAACCCGTCTGGCTGATGCGCAGAATCGTCATCCTCCTGGCCCTGGCGATGGTGTCCTGTCCTCCCGGGTCTGCGCAGCGACTGCTGAGAGTTTGCGCCGACCCCGACAACCTCCCTTTCTCGAACCGCGCCGAGACCGGCTTCGAGAACCGCATCGCTCACGCGCTGGGCGACGAGCTGGGTGCACGTGTTCAATTCAACTGGGGCGCATCGCTCGCACAGCACAACTGCGACGTGGTGATCGGCGCGCCCGCGGGCACCGACACCACCCGGCCGTATTATCGCTCGAGCTACGTCTTCATCACCCGCGCCGATCGCCAGCTCTACTTTCAGTCACTCGATGATCCGCGCTTGCGGCCCTTGCGGCTGGGCCTCGAAGACAACACCCCGCTCATGAAGGCGCTGACGCAGCGAGGCTGCAAGACCGTGCTGCACGGCTCGCCGACCAAGATGATCTCCGCGGTCGAACACGGAGAAGTGGACGTCGGTCTCGTCTGGGGTCCGCTCGCCGGGGCCTTCGCGCGCGGTGAAGACTCAGCCTTGCGGATCTCGCTCATCAACTCGGGCAGCGAAGGTCAGGTCTTTTCTTCCGACGTGTGCATTGGCATGCAGACGGGCCAGGCCGACCTCAAGGCTGCGCTCGAACGTGCACTCGAGCGCCGGCGCAACGAGATCGACGGCATTCTGCGCGAATACGGCGTGCCGCTGGCCGGCATGCAGTGAGCGCCTCGTCACAGCCCGTTGTGCCAAGGCGCTGACGGCTCGCTGCATCCACTGCGGTCCCTGCGCGCAAACCCCCGACTTTCTCGAACGAAACCCTCGGCGCTGCGAGCCCGAGTCGTCGTGCTGCCCACGCCCGCCGCCCCTCGTGCTCAGCATCGGAGCCGGCACGCCACGCAGACCGTTCCCAGCAGAAGAATCAGGCACGTAGGCCGCTTCGGCACATCCACTGCAACGGACCTCCTCATTCACACCGAGGTTTTCCGCCTGGAGCTGCGATGAAACGACCCGCTGACATCCTCTGTTTCAGTCACCTTCGTTGGAACTTCGTCTTCCAACGGCCCCAGCACCTGATGACGCGTTGGGCGCGTGAACACCGCGTCTTCTTCTTCGAAGAGCCCATCTACGACTCCGACGATCCAGGGTTGGTGATCACCAACGATCCCTCGGGCGTTCGCGTGGTCACCCCTCACCTGCCGGGCAGGTCGAAAGATGAGCTCACCATCGTGAGGGGCCTGCTCGACGCGATGGTGCGCGACCAGAACCTGAACGACTTCGTCAGTTGGTACTACACGCCGATGGCGCTGGCCTGGTCGCGGCAGCTGACGCCGCGCGCGATCGTCTACGACTGCATGGATGAGCTGACGCTCTTCAAGGGCGCGCCGCCCGAGCTGCAGGAGCTCGAGCGAGAGCTGCTCCGCCGCGCCGACGTCGTCTTCACGGGGGGCCATCATCTCTACGAGGCCAAACGTTCACAGCACCCGAACGTGCACCCCTTTCCCAGCAGCGTCGACGTGCCGCACTTCGCCAAGGCGCGCGGCATTCACGCCGATCCTGAAGATCAAGAACACATTCCCCACCCGCGGCTCGGCTTCTACGGAGTCATCGACGAACGGTTCGACATCGACCTGGTGGGAGAGCTCGCGGCCCGCAGGCCCGGGTGGCAGATCATCTTGCTGGGGCCGGTGGTGAAGATCGACACCGCCCGGTTGCCTCGCGGGCAGAACCTCCATTACCTCGGTCAGAAGAGTTACGCCTCGTTGCCCGACTATCTGTCTGGCTGGGATGTGGCGCTGTTGCCGTTCGCGATCAACGACGCCACGCGTTTCATCAGCCCCACCAAGACGCCCGAGTACCTGGCGGGTGGGCTGCCGGTGGTCTCCACGCCGATTCACGACGTGGTGCACCCGTATGGCGATCTCGAGCTGGTGCACATCGCCCGCACGGCCACGGAGTTCGAGGCCGCGGTGGTGCAGTGCCTCGCGGAGGATCGCGGGCCGCGTCAGCTCGAGGCCGATGCGTACCTCGCGGATCTCTCGTGGGATCGCACGTGGGCTCAGATGAAGGCCGAGGTCATGAAGGCCTGCGCGCCCATCGAGGTTCCCTTTCGCCGCAAACCCCGCTTCGACTACCTCATCGCGGGGGCCGGCTTCTCTGGCGCCGTCATGGCCGAGCGCCTGGCAGAGCACGGCAAGAAGGTGCTCCTCGTCGACAAGCGCCCTCACGTGGGCGGCAATGCCTACGATCACCTCGACGCCGCGGGCGTGCTGGTTCACAAATACGGCCCGCACATCTTTCACACCAACTCAGACGACGTCTTCGACTACCTCTCGCGCTTCACTGAGTGGCGGCCGTACGAACACCGGGTGCTGGCGCACGTCGACGATCAGTTGCTGCCGATGCCGATCAACCTCGACACGGTCAACAAGCTCTACGGCTGGGACTTGAGCCCCGAGCAGCTCGCCGAGTACTTCGCGCGCATCGCGGTGCCGATCGCCGACATCCGCACTTCGGAAGACGTGATCATCAGCAAGGTCGGCCGCGAGCTCTACGAAAAATTCTTTCGCAACTACACCTTCAAACAATGGGGCCTCTACCCCTCGCAGCTCGACCAGACGGTGATCGCTCGCATTCCCGTGCGCACCAACCGCGACGATCGCTACTTCACCGACACCCACCAGGCCATGCCGGCGCAGGGCTACACCGCGTTGTTCAAACGCATGCTCGACCACCGCAACATCACGGTCGAGGTGGGCACCGACTACCGCGAGGCCGCCAAACGGGTGATCGCCACCGAGCTCGTCTACACGGGCCCCGTCGACGAGTACTTCGGCTCGTGCTTCGGCGCGTTGCCCTACCGCTCGATCGACTTTCGCTTCGAGACGCTGAACAAGCCGCTGCATCAGCCGGTCGCGGTGATCAACCACCCAAACCAGCACGACTACACGCGCGTGACCGAGTTCAAACACATGAGCGGTCAGCAGTCGGCCAAGACGACGCTGGTCTACGAGTACCCCACCGCCCACGGCGATCCGTACTACCCGGTGCCTCGGCCCGAGAACGCCGCGCTCTACAAGAAGTACCAGACCCTGGCGCAGCGCACCGCGGGCGTGCACTTCGTGGGCAGGCTCGCCACCTACCGCTACTACAACATGGATCAGTGCGTGGCCCAGGCGCTGACCCTCGCCTCGAAGCTCATGGGGGTTCGCCGCGCTCAACTGCTCGGCCACGCGCAGGAACAGGTCTGACCGATGCGCCCTCTCGAGGTGTGGGGCGGGGTTGAAGCGACCGTCAATCGCATCGGCGATTCGTTCCACAATCAGATGCAGCGCTCGCATCACTGGGAGCACCCGGAAGACCTCGACCGGTTCGCGGCGTTGGGGCTGCGAACGCTGAGGTACCCGCTGCTCTGGGAGTTGATCGCGCCCAACGGGCTCGAGGAGGCCGACTGGACCTGGTTCGACGAACGGTTCGCGAGGCTCCAGTCACTGGGCATCAAACCCATCGCGGGGCTGGTTCACCACGGCAGCGGGCCGCGCCACACCAGCCTCGTCTCAGACACCTTCGCGCCCGGCGTGGCCAACTTCGCGCGCGCCTGCGCAGAGCGCTACCCGTGGATCGACGCGTGGACCCCGATCAACGAACCGCTGACGACGGCGCGGTTCAGCGCGCTCTACGGTGCCTGGTACCCGCACGCCAAAGACGACGCGTTGTTCAGCCGGGCCGTCGTCAATCAGTGCCGGGCCACGGTGCTGGCCATGCAGCAGATTCGGAAAGTCAACCCAAAGTCCCGCCTCATTCAGACCGAAGACCTGGGCTTCGTCACCACCACGCCTGCGCTGGCTGAATCGGGCGCCTTCGAGAATCAGCGCCGCTGGCTCAGCTTCGATCTGCTGTGCGGCCGGGTCGACCGAACGCACTCTTTCTGGAAGTGGCTGCAGAAGGGCGTCACCGAGGCCGAGCTGCAGTTCTTCCTCGAGAACCCCTGCCCGCCCGACGTGATGGGCATCAACTACTACATCACCAGCGATCGAACGCTCGACGAGCGGCTCGAAAAGTACCCGGTCGAGTATCACGGCGGCAACGCGCATCGCCGCTACGCCGACATCGAATCGGTGCGCACCGAGGTCGGCATCACAGGGCACGAGGGCATCTTGCGTCAGGCGTGGGATCGGTACGGGCTGCCGTTGGCGATCACCGAGGTGCACCTCGACTCCACGCGTGAAGAGCAACTGCGCTGGCTCGCCCAGGCCTGGTCGGGCGCGCAGCACCTTCGCAAAGAGGGCGTCGACGTTCAGGCGGTGACGGTGTGGGCCCTGCTCGGCGCCTTCGACTGGAACTCGCTGCTGACCCGTGACGAGCGGTACTACGAGTCGGGTGTCTTCGACCTGCGCTCCCGCACACCGCGGCCGACCGCGCTGGCGCGAATGGTGAGGGGCCTGGCCACCGAAGGCGCCTTTCAACATCCCGTGCTCGACGAACCCGGCTGGTGGCAACGCGACGAGCGCAGCTCACACAACCGCCGCGGTCACGCTGCGCGCCTGCGCGGGAGCTCTTCGTACGCCAACCGCGTCGGGCGACCGTTGCTGATCACCGGCGCCGGCGGCACCCTGGGGCAGGCCTTCGCGCACGCCTGTGAAATTCGCGGGCTGGGTCACCGGCTGGTGGCCCGCGCCGAGATGGACATCGCCGACGAAGACGCCGTCTGTCGCGTGCTCGAGGACCTCAAGCCCTGGGCGATCATCAACACCGCCAGCTTCGTAAAGGTGCGCGCCGCCGAGCTCGAGCCCCATCGCTGCCGCCGCGAGAACACGCAAGGGCCGCTGGTGCTGGCCATCGCGGCCCAACGACGAGGGCTGCCGCTGGTGACCTTCTCGAGCGATCTGGTGTTCGACGGCATCAGCGCCCGGCCCTACGTGGAAAGCGACCCCGTCTCACCCGAGACCGTCTACGGAGCGACCAAGGCCGAGGCCGAACGCTGCGTGCTCGCGGCCTGTGAACGCAGCCTCGTGGTGCGCACCAGCGCCTTCTTCGGCCCGTGGGACGCCGAGAACTTCGTGATGCGCGCCGCCCAGCAGATGCGAAAGGGCCATTCGATTCACGTGACCGCAGGCGAGCTCGTCTCACCCACCTACGTGCCCGACCTGGTGCGCACCACGCTCGACCTGCTGCTCGATCAGGCCTGGGGCGTGTGGCACCTCGCCAACGTCGGGGTGGTGAGCTGGAGCGACTTCGGCAAACACCTCGCGAAACGGCTCTCGCTCTCGGCGCACCTGGTGGTGGAAGACACGCCGTGGATCACCCCGCCGCGGCCGCGCTGCCTGGCGCTGTCCAGCGAGCGCGCGACGTTGATGCCCAGCCTCGAGACCGCAGTCGAACGCTACGTCGAAGAGATCGAAGGGAGAGCCTGATGCGAACACTCGTCACGGGTGGTGCGGGGTACATCGGCAGCGTCATCACCGAGGTGCTGCTCGATCGGGGGCACGAGGTGACCGTGCTCGACAATTTGGTGAAGGGTCACGCCGACGCGGTGCGGCCCGGCGCCGAGCTGGTGACAGGCGACCTCGAGAATCACGACGCGGTGCTCGCGCTCTTGAAGGTCAAAAAAATCGAAGCGGTGGTGCACATGGCCGCGCACTCGCTGGTGGGTGAGTCGATGACGGCCCCGCTCAAGTACTTCGACAACAACGTGGCCGCCTCGCTGGTGCTGCTCGACGCCATGCAGCAGGCCGCGGTGGAGATTCTCGTCTTCTCTTCGAGCGCGGCAGTTTACGGCGAGCCGCAGAAGCAGCCCATTCGCGAGACCGACCCCACCAACCCCACCAACCCCTACGGCGAGTCGAAGCTCGCCCTCGAGCGGATGCTCAAGTGGTGCCACGGGGCCTACGGCCTGCGCTCGGTGTGCCTGCGCTACTTCAACGCCGCGGGCGCCAGCAAGTGGTGCGGAGAGCGCCACGACCCCGAGACGCACCTCATTCCCCTGCTGCTGCAGGCGGCCGCAGGTCATCGCCCCAGCGTGACGCTGTTCGGTGACGACTACCCCACGCCCGACGGCACCTGCATTCGCGACTACATCCACGTGCTCGATCTCGCCGAGGCGCACGTGCTCGCGCTCGAGGCGTTGAAGCTCGGCGCGCTCAACTGCTCCATCTACAACGCGGGCGGCTCACCCACGGGCCACAGCGTCAAAGAGGTGGTCAGCGCAGTGAAGCGGGTCACCGGGAAGGAAGTGAAGCTCGAACGAGGGCCCCGCCGGGCAGGGGACCCCGCGATGTTGGTCGCGAGCGCCGATCGCCTTCGCAACGAGCTGGGCTTCAGCCCTCAACGGCAGGGCCTCGACGAAATCATCGCGTCAGCCTGGCAGTTCATGACCTACAGCAAGGAGCGCCGATGAACGCGCGTGGCTACCCCCGGCCTCAACTGGTTCGCGAACAGTGGCAGAGCCTCGACGGCCCCTGGGACTTCGCGATGGATGTTCGCGCGCGGCACCCCGACGACGTCACCTGGCCACGGCAGATCCTGGTGCCGTTTGCCCCCGAGACGCGCGCCAGCGGCATCGGCGACACCAGCTTTCATCCCGTCTGCTGGTACCGGCGCGTGATCGAGGTGCGGCCGCACGGCGAAGATCAGCGCGTCATTCTGCACTTCGGCGCGGTCGACTATTCGGCGCGCGTCTGGGTGAACGGGGTCTTCGCGGGGGCGCATCGGGGCGGCTACACGCCCTTCTCGCTCGACATCACCGGCATGCTCGATGGCACCCGCGCCACCATCGCGGTGCGGGCTGAAGATGATCCGTCGGATCTCGCGGTGCCGCGCGGCAAACAAGACTGGCATCTCGAGCCGCACGCCATCTGGTACCCGCGCACCACGGGCATCTGGCAGACCGTGTGGCTCGAGGTGGTCAGCGACCCGCACATCGGGCGCATTCTCTGGCGGCCGAACCTCGCGCGCTGGGAGGTCGGCCTGGAGACCTGGCTGGCCGGCGTCGAACGCGATGATCTCACCATCAACCTGCGCTTGAGCTGCATGGGCAAGGTGCTGGCCGAAGATCGCTACGCGGTCGTTCACAAGGAAGTGCATCGACGCATCGCGCTGTCCGACCCCGGCATCGACGACTTCCGCAACGAGCTGCTCTGGTCACCCGAACAGCCGCGGCTGATCGAAGCCGAGCTCGAGCTCATCACCTCGCGAGGGCAGTTGCTCGATCGGGTGATCAGCTACACGGCCTTGCGCGCCATCAGCCTCGAGGGTGACAGGTTCGTGCTCAACGGCCGTCCGTACCCGCTGCGCCTCGTGCTCGACCAGGGCTACTGGCCCGACACCGGCATGACCGCGCCCGATGACGAGGCCTTCCGCAAAGACGTCGAGATCACCAAGCGCATGGGCTTCAACGGCGTGCGCAAACACCAGAAGGTCGAAGATCCGCGCTACCTCTACTGGGCGGATCACCTGGGCCTGCTGGTCTGGGAAGAGATGCCGTCGGCGTATCGTTTCAGCGAAGACTCCGTCGACCGCGTGACCCATGAGTGGAAGTCGGTCATTCGGCGCGATGCTTCGCACCCCTGCATCGTGGCCTGGGTGCCGCTCAACGAATCGTGGGGCGTGCCCAACCTTCCCCAGAACGTCTTCGAGCGGCACTACGTGCAGGCGCTCTATTACCTCACCAAGACGCTCGACCCGTCACGGCCGGTGATCGGCAACGACGGCTGGGAAAGTGTGTCGACCGACATCATCGGCATTCACGACTACGAGTCGGTGCCCGAGCGCCTCGCCCATCGGTACCACGCCGATCGGCTGCTCCCTCACCTGCTGCAGAAAGAGCGGCCCGGTGGCCGGGCGCTGGTGCTCGGAGATCACCCCCGCGAAGCGCACCCCGTGGTGCTCTCGGAGTTCGGCGGCGCCGCGCTCGCGAAACCCGGCGTGTGGGCCTACCAGATGTTGCCGAACCCCGAAGCGCTCGCCCGCCAGTACGGAGCGCTGATGCAGGTGGTGCACTCGCTGGGGATGCTCGCCGGCTTTTGTTACACGCAGTTCGTCGACACGTACCAGGAGGCCAACGGGCTGCTCTACGCAGACCGCACCCCGAAGTTCCCGCTCGAGGTGATCCGCGCGGCGACGCTGGGGCCCTGGCGCGACATCAACGAGCCGACCGATGGGAGCAAGTGATGTTCAAGCGCGTGCTCCGCAAGCCCGATGGCCGTCAGCAACTGCTCTATTCACGGCGGCCGATCTCGGAGCACCTGATCGCCCCGAGCCCCGAGAATGAGCCCCGCGTCAGCAGCGGCCATCTGCGGTGGCACCCCCTACGGAGGGAGTGGGTGGTGTACGCGACCCATCGGCAGCAGCGCACGTTCTTGCCGCCGCCCGAGTGGAATCCGCTCGCGCCGATGACCAACCCCGCGGTGCCGACCGAGATGCCGGTGGGCGACTACGACATCTCGGTCTTCGACAACCTGTTCCCCGCGTTGAGCCAGACCCCCACGCCGCCAGAGCAACTGGTGCCCACCCGCGGCTCGGAAGGCACCTGCGAGGTGGTGGTCTTCACGCAGGATCCGCAGACGTCGTTGGGCGCCCTGCCGCTCAGTCAGATCGAGCTGCTGATCGAGGTGTGGGCCGATCGCACGCGTGAGCTGGGTGAGCGCAAAGACGTTCAGTATGTCTTTGCGTTCGAGAATCGCGGCGTCGAGGTGGGGGTCACGCTCTTTCACCCCCATGGGCAGATCTACGCGTTCCCCTTCGTGCCGCCCATCGCGCAGGTCGAGCTCGCGGCTCAACACGAACACCGGGTGCAACATCAGCGCGGGCTGCTCGAGGCGATGATCGACGCCGAGCTCGCCGATGGCCGGCGCATGCTCTACCGGGGGCCGCACGCGGTGGCTTTCGTGCCGGTCTGCGCGCGCTACCCGTACGAGGTGTGGGTCGGCCCTCGCCGCGCAGCGCAGACGTTCGCCGAGCTCAACGCCCTGGAAATCGTGGATCTCGCGCGCGCGCTCAAGACGGTGTTGCTCAAGTTCGACGGCCTCTGGAACAAGCCGTTCCCCTACGTGATGGTCTGGCACCAGGCGCCCAGTGACGGCGAGCCTCACCCCGAAGCGCACCTGCACGCCGAGCTGTACCCGCCGTACCGGTTGCCGGGCCGCCTCAAATATCTGGCCGGCACCGAGCTGGGCGCCGGCACCTTCAGCGCAGACACCCTGCCCGAAGACAAAGCGCGCGAGCTGCAGACGATCGAGGTGAAGCTTGAGTGAAACCTTCACGGACCACTTCAAGAGGGCCCCGACGGTGCGCGTCAGCGCCCCAGGCCGCATCAACTTGATAGGCGAACACATCGACTACAACGGCGGCTCGGTGCTCCCGATCGCCACGCCGCAGCGTACGTTCGTCGAGCTGGCGCCACGCGACGACGATCGGGTCAACGCCTTCAGCGTCGAGCTCGGCGAAGGGCACTACCGGCTGGCCCACGAGAAGCGCGGCCGCGGGTGGATCGACTACGTGCAGGGCGTCACCCGAACGTTGGCCGACCACGGGGTGAAGGGCCGCGGCTTCGATCTCTGGCTGCACTCGCAGGTGCCGGTGGGCGCAGGGCTCTCGTCGAGTGCCGCGCTTGAGGTGGCGCTGCTCCGCGGCCTGCGAGAACTCTGGGGGTTGAGCCTGACCGATCTTGAGCTGGCCCTCTTCGCGCAACGCGCCGAGAGCTCGTTCGTGGGCGCCAACGTGGGCATCATGGATCAGCTCGCGTCGAGCCTGGGCAACGAGAAGACGGCGCTGCTGATCGACACGGCGACGTTGAAGACCAGGCCCGTCGAGCTGCCGCCTGACGTGTCGTTGCTGGTGATCGACTCGGGCATCAAGCACGACCTCGTCAGCGGCGACTACAACAAGCGCCGGCAGGAGTGCGAAGCGGCCGCTGCTGCGCTCGGCGTGAAGGCGCTGTGTTCGCTGAGCAGTGAAGCGATGCCGCGAGTGATCCGCCTGAGCGCTGTGTTCGCACGCAGGGCCCGCCACGCGATCACCGAGAACGAACGCGTGCACGAGGCGGTGCGGGCGATCGAGGCCGGTGACGTGGTCTCGCTCGGCGAGCTGATCAACGAGTCACACGATTCGTTGCGAGATGACTTCGAGGTCTCGTTGCCCGCGATCGATCGGCTCGTGGAGATCGCGCGCGCGCAGCCCCAGGTGCTCGGTGCGCGGCTCACGGGCGGTGGTTTCGGCGGTGCGGTGCTGGTGCTGACCTTGAGTCATGAGCCCCTCGAACAGGCAGAACACATCGCGCAGCTCTACGCGCGCGCGACGCAGAAGATCCCCGCGGTGATCGTGCCCACGCCGTGATTGGGTGTCGCCCGTGCCCGTGAGCGGAACAGGCTTCGCGTCACTCGGACTGTTCCTTCTTTCGCGTTCAGCTTCGAGGGCACGCTTGTGCCGCTTCCCTTCGACGAGCACGTACTCGGTGTCGATTTCGAGGGTTTGAAGTCCCTCCATCCTCATTCGAGTGCAATCCCCGAGGTCACCGCCCGAATACGTACGCGGCCCCACTGTTGGATGACGTGTTGTCCATCTGATTGCCATTGATACCCGTGGCAGCGCTGTCCTCGTGGCGCGCGCCGACCACCATGGTGTTGCCATCACTCGACAAGGCAACGGCATATCCAAATGCGTCATCGGCGTCGGTATTGCTCGCTTTGATGTAGCCCCGCGGTGCCCACGCCGTACCACTTCGTACGTACACGTACACTGCGCCTGCAGAGGATGAAGTGTTGTCGCCGCTCGAATTGTTGGTGCCGGTTGAGGCGCTGTCTTCGTCGGGTGCGCCAACAGCCAGGGTATTGCCGTCGCCGGAGAGCGCGACGCTCCATGAGAAGCTATCTCCAAGGTTGGTGTTGGTGGCTTTGATGTACGCCTGCTGGCTCCATGTTGTGCCGCTCCGCACGAAGACATAGGCGGCGCCCGAGTCCGTCGCGGTGTTGTCAGTCGCAAGTCCGTTGATGCCGGTTGACGCGCTGTCTTCACCAATGGCGTTCACCACCAAGGTATTTCCGTCGGCAGAAAGCGCCATCTTGCTTCCCAATCGGTCGCCAGTCCCGACATTGTTTGCTTTCAAATAGCTCTGGAACGACCACATGGTTCCACTACGCACATAGACGTAAGCTGCGCCAGCGTTCGCGGCTGTGTTGTCAAAGGGCCCACCAGTGCTGGCATCTTCTTGGTTTGCGCCGACGGCTAGCGTATTTCCATCGCCCGAGAGCGCCACGCTTTGTCCATATTGATCGTCCGCCTGGGTATTGATGGCTTTTACATACGACTGTTGGGTCCACGTGACGCCACTGCGAAGAAACACATAGACGGCTCCAGCAGTCGGTGCTGCGTTGCTGGTTTGCACACCATTGATGGTGGTTGAATTACTTGCTTCGCCCGGCGCGCCGACGGCCAACGTATTGCCATCCGTAGAGAGCGCGACGCTGAATCCAAACAAGTCAAAGCCATTGGTGTTGCTCGCCTTGATGTAGGCCTGCTGACTCCACGTACTTCCGCTTCGGACAAAGAGGTATACGGCGCCAGCCCAAGTGAGTGAATTGTCAGTGTCGTCGCCGTTGATGGACAGCGCTGCGCTTCCTTCGCGGCTTGAGCCAATTGCCAGCGTATTTCCATCTGGAGAAAGCGCGAGCGCCTCACCAAAGAACGTACCGAAGCGTGTGTTGCTCGGCTTGAGATAAGCCTGCTGACTCCACACGCCGCCACTTCGAACAAAAACGTACACCGCCCCGCTCCTTGGGCTTGAGTCGTTCGATTGGATTCCGTTGACGCCCGTTGCATTGCTGGCTTCACCCCACGCGCTAACGACCAGCGTGTTGCCATCAGCAGAGAGTGACATGGCATTGCCAAGCTGGTCTTCCGTGCCTGTGTTGCTCGCTTTGACATAAGTCTGCACGGCGTGCATCACAACACCCGTGAACACCACGGTGTAAGTTTTGGTCGCTCCCGATTCCGCGGTGACTTGAATCGACGCGGTCGCCATACCTGTGCTGAAAGGAATTGCCGCCGAACCGGACCCAGAGGCCACCACGACACCATTCACGCGAATCACTTGCTTCGATGCATCGACGGCCGTTGGCGTGACCGTCACTGACGACACCGAAAGCGGAACGTCGATGGCATACATTGTATTGCTTGCGCTGAACGTGATGTTTCCATGCGAGATCACGAGGCCGCTCAAGTTGGTGTCGTTGTATTGACAGACAGCGGCGCTGCTGCACACCGACGAGACGCCGCATGGGCTGCCGACGGGAAGATTGGCGCCATCGTTACATACCGGGGTTCCGGTGGTGCAGGCCGTGATGCCGCCTTTGCACAAGCCAGGGTTCGTGGAACACGCTGCACCAGTGGTGCACGATGTACATACAGCGGAGATACTGCAAACCAAGTTGGTACCGCAGCTGGTGCCGGCCGGTTTGTTGGTGCCGTCAACGCACACAGGGGAGCCCGTGGTGCATGAGGTCGTGCCGTTTTTGCATGCGACGCTCGGGTTCGTGGAACACGTTGCACCAGTGGTGCACGATGTACATACAGCTGAGCTACTGCAAGCCAAGTTGGTACCGCAGCTGGTGCCTGCGGGCTTGTTGGTTCCATCAACGCACACGGGAGAGCCTGTTGCGCACGAGGTTGTACCGTTTTTGCACGCTGCGCTCGGGTTGGTTGAACATGCAGTTCCGGACATACATGAGGGCGCTGGACTCCGTGCATCCAGTGACACCGTCATCAACCCAGACGCCATGCCGTACCGTTCAGCGAAAACAAAGTATGTCCCGGCCGCGAGACCAGGAAGGCTGATGCGCTCCTTTGCGCCCCCGCTTCCATCGTCCAAACACGCGAGTTGCATCCCGCTAGCGCATGGGTTTGCGCGCACGTAGAGAACGGGATCGACCACGCTCCCAGCGAGCGGCGTGGCTTCTATGACGACATCGCGCGCTTGACTGAGTGTGAATGAATAGACCGCTTCACTTCCGTTGCCCAAGTTGGACGCGTTGCACGTGCCGACCGCGTCATTCGCGTAGCTGGCGGGGTTGAAAGTGACGCTCGCCGATTGTCCAGCGCCTCCATCGAGCGTAACGTTTGCCAAATTCAGCGCGATGGCATTGCTGCAGTTTTCACCCGGAATGCCCGCGTCGAAGCCTGCATCCACGCCCGAATCGACACCGGAGTCGACGCCCGAATCGACACCCGAGTCGACACCCGAGTCGACACCCGAGTCGGTACCGGAGTCGGTACCGGAGTCGGTACCGGAGTCGACGCCCGAATCGGTACCGGAGTCGACGCCCGAATCGATACTCGGGCTACCGCCACCGGTATTCGCGGAACCGCCACCAGTATTCGCGGAACCGCCACCGGTATTCGCGGGTGGTTCATTGGCACACGAGACGAGGGCAACTGTGATGGCCATGAGCAAATTTCGAAACATAGATGGCGGCTCCGTGAAAACGAGGTGCTGCGATGATAGACGAAGGTCACTTCAAACCGTCGAAGAAAGGTGCGTAGCTATCGACAGGAGTTCGACACGTGAAGGCTTCACGCCTTCGAGCGGTGAGCGATAGATGCACTCGCTGCCGACCAGGCCAGGCGGCCCGGAGGTGGCGAGTAGACGATGAGGCAGAAGGTCCCCGCGGTGATCGTGCCTCCGCCGGTCAATTCAAGACAAACCGCCCACCGTTCGACCCGAGAGCCGTCGAGGCGCCAATCGCCGCACGACGCAGAAGTGCTCCCTCGACTGCTCTCGGGAGGACCGGAGGATCGGGGAACGGGCGTTGCATGGGTTGGCGTCCATGACTCGAGCCACGTTGCTGACCACCTCCCTGCTCTTCGCGGCCTGCATCAAAGGCGGTGGGCAGACCGATCCTGATCGAGATCCACCTCTGGCCAGCGACGTCGCGCTTCCTGCCGGCTACCGGATCGAGCTCGTCGCCGATGGCCTCAACTTTCCCAGCGGCATCGCCTTCGATGAGAACGCCGTGCCCTACGTGCTCGAGGCGGGCTACAGCTACGGCGAGGTCTTCACCACGCCGCGCATCATCAGGCTCGACCCTTCAGGTGAGCGCACGGTGATCCACGAAGGCGCCAACCCGCCGTGGAATGGCATCGCGTACGCAAACGGCCGCTTCTACGTGGCGGAAGGCAGCCAGACCTCGCCCGGGCGCATCATCGAGATCGACCAGAGCGGCGCTGTGCGTGAGCTCGTGACGGGCCTGCCGAGCCTGGGCGATCACCACACCAATGGCCCGGTGATCGGCCCTGATGGGGCGCTCTATTTCGGGCAGGGCACGGCGACCAACTCGGGCGTGGTGGGCGAAGACGACTTCGCGTTCGGCTGGCTCTCGCGCTTCCCGGCGTTCCACGACATCCCCTGCCAGGACATCACGCTGCAGGGCACCAACTACGTGACCGCGAACGTGCTGACGGCCGACGAAGACGATCAGGCGACCACGGGCGCGTACCTCCCGTTCGGCACGCCCTCCACGCCCGGCCAGGTGATCAAAGGCGCGTTGCCGTGCACTGGGGCGATCATGAAGGTCGCGCTCGGCACGCAGACGAGCGCGCCAATCGAGCTCGTCGCGTGGGGCTTTCGCAATCCCTTCGGGTTGGCGTTCGGCCCCGACGGCACGCTCTTCGCGACGGACAACGGCTTCGATGAACGCGGCAGTCGCCCCATCTTCGGGGCGGGCGATCTGCTTTGGAGGGTCGAACGGGGCCAGTGGTACGGCTGGCCCGACTTTTCAGGCAACCGCGACGTGAACACCGATCGATTTCAGCCTCCGGGGAAAGAAGACCCGCTCCGGATCCTCAGCGCCCCACCCGCCCAGCCGCCTGCCCCACTCGCGTACCTCGCCGTGCACTCGTCTTCGAACGGTCTCGACATCGGCCGCTCAGAGACCTTCGGTCATGTCGGCGACGTGTTCATCGCGCAGTTCGGCGACATGTCTCCTGACGTGGGCACGGTGGTGCAGCCGGTGGGTTTCAAGGTGGTGCGCGTCGACCCCCTGCGCGGCGTGGTGCACGACTTCGCGGTCAACGACGTCAAGAACAACGGCCCCGCCTCGTACCTCAATTCAGGTGGGCTGGAGCGCCCCGTGGCCGTGCGCTTCACGCCTGACGGCAACAGCCTCTACATCGTCGACTTCGGTGTGCTCAGCGTGGGCGCCGATGGGCCGGTGCCGCGCGAAAACACAGGGCGCGTCTGGAAGGTGACCCATGAGTAGCTCGAGCGTTGTGCTGGTCGTCTTGCTCATGTTGTGTGCCTGCGATCCCCGCAGAAGCGAACCCTTCGTCGGCCCCATCGTGCTCGACGAGCAGCAGTCACGCGGCGAGCTGGCCTTCTTCAGGCACTGCAACGAGTGCCACCCTCAAGGGGAATCAGGCCTGGGGCCGGGTCTCAATGACAAGCCGGTGCCCGACGCGCTGATTCGTCAGCAGGTGCGCAGGCCGCTGGCGATCATGCCGCCCTTCAGTGACGAGCTGCTGCCCGACCCTGAGCTGGAGGATCTGATCGAGTACCTGAAGGCGATTCGGCGGGCTGACGAAGGGTAGCGAAGGGCATGCCGATCCCTCGACTTCGCTCGGGATGATCGGGGCTTGTAAACAGGCTTGCGAATGGGTCGCAGGCCGATCGAAGAACCACCAGGAGACAGCCTCGGCGTTCCAAAGTCGCTTCGACGAAATCTGGGGGAAGTCAGTGCCCGGCTGACCCGGTAAGCCTTGATTTGGGCCACACGCGGGGGCACAAGGCTCTCGTCGTCGACCCTTCAAGGAGTTCACGCATGAAGCGAATTGCCTCGCTGTGCCTCGCCGCAGCGCTGTGCGCTGCTCCCGCCTTCGCTGATGAAGGCATGTGGACGTACAACAACTTCCCCGCCGCGAAGGTGAAGGCCAAGTATGGCTTCGAGCCACAGAAAGACTGGCTCGATCACCTGCGCCTGGCTTCCGTGCGCATCGCGGGCGGCTGCTCTGCCTCGGTCGTCTCTGCTGAGGGCCTGGTGATGACCAACCACCACTGCGCGCGTGAGTGCATCGAGAACCTCTCGGGCAACCTGAAGAAAGACTTCAACCGCGACGGCTTCTTCGCCAAGACCGAAAAAGACGAAGCCCGCTGCCCCGGCATGGAGCTCAACCAGCTCACCGAGATCACCGACGTCACCAAGCGCGTGCAGGATTCGACGAAGGACGTCGCGGTCGAGAAGTTCGCCGACGTGCAGAAGTCGACCATCGCGGGCATCGAGAAGGAGTGCGCCACCAGCGACGAGTTCCGCTGTGAAGTGGTGACCCTCTACCGCGGTGGCCGGTACGATCTCTACAAGTACCGCCGCCTGCAGGACATCCGCCTCGTGTTCGCGCCCGAAGACGGGATCGCGTTCTTCGGTGGTGACCCCGACAACTTCATGTTCCCCCGCTACGACCTCGACGTGTCGTTCGTGCGCATCTACGGCAAGGACGGCAAGCCGATGAAGCAAGAGCACTACCTCGCGTGGTCGGATGGAACGATGAAGGAAGGCGACGCGACCTTCGTCTCGGGCAACCCCGGCGGCACCTCGCGCGGCCTGACCGTTTCTCAGCTCGAGGACGACCGCGACATGCGCATGCCGATCACCCTGATGAAGATGGCCGAGCTGCGGGGCCTCACCACGATGTACCAGGAGCGCGGCGTCGAGCAGAAGCGCCACTCCAACGACCTGCTCTTCGGCGTCGAGAACGGCCTCAAGGCGTACAAGGGCCGGCAGGCGGCGCTCGCTGACAAGGCGTTCTACGGCCAGCTCGTGAAGAACGAGCAAGACTTCCGCGCCAAGGTGAAGGCCAAGCCCGAGCTCGAGAAGCAGTACGGCGCCGTCTGGGACACCATCGCGGGCCTGGTGAAGAAGCAGCAGAGCTTCCGCAAGGAGTTCAACGCGCTCGAGCGTGGCCCCACCTCAGACCTGTTCGGCATCGCGCGCGGCTACGTTCGCTTCGCCGAGGAGAGCGGCAAGCCCAACGGCGAGCGCCTCAAGGAGTTCAGCGACGCCCGCTTGCCCCAGTTCACGCAGGGCATGTTGGCGAACCGGCCGATCTACGACGAACTGGAAGTCGCGACGCTCACCTGGTCGCTCACCAAGATGCGTGAAGAGCTGGGCCCGGATCACCCGGTCATCAAGCGCGTGTTCGGCAGCAAGAGCCCCGCTGAGATCGCCAAGGCGGCGGTCAAGGGCAGCAAGCTCAAAGACATCAAGGTCGACAAGACCGGCAACGCGATCGGCGGCCTCCGCAAGGAACTGATGGATGGTGGCAAGGCGAAGATCGACGCCTCGAAGGACCCGATGATCGAGCTGGCCCGTGCGTTCGACGCCGACGCCCGCGCGATCCGCAAGAAGTACGAGACCGAGGTCGATGGCCCGCTCAAGAAGCAGCAAGAGCTGCTCGCCCGCGCGCGCTTCGCCGTCTACGGCGACGCGATCTACCCCGACGCGACGTTCACGCTGCGCCTCTCGTACGGCGCTGTGAAGGGTTACGAAGAGAACGGCGCGCAGGTCAAGCCGTTCACCACCATCGCGGGCGCCTTCGAGCGTCACACGGGCGCTGAGCCCTTCGCGCTGCCCAAGACCTGGCTCGCGGCCAAGGCGAAGCTCGGCCAGGACGTGCCGTTCAACTTCGTGACCACCAACGACATCATCGGCGGCAACAGCGGCTCGCCGGTGGTGAACCAGAAGGGCGAGGTCGTCGGGCTGGTGTTCGACGGCAACATTCAGTCGCTGGGTGGTGATTACGGGTTCGACGAGTCGGTCAACCGCACGGTCGCGGTGCACTCGGCCGCGCTGATCGAGGCGATGGACAAGGTGTACGGCGCCAAGCGGTTGGTCGATGAAATCAAGGGCCCGACCGCCGCAGGCCCGAAGGCCGGCCAGCCGTAGTTTCGAGTCGAAAACAAGAGCACTGCCCTCCCTCTCCCCAGTGGGGGAGAGGGAGGGGAGAGGGCTTACGAGTCGTTCAAGATGTCCCGCAGCACTTGCAGCTGGAAGCCCTGAGGGCTCGCTGCACCAAACGAATCCAACCCTGCCTCAATCAGCTCGTTGGCCGCCTTGTTGAGCGCGAGCACCTGGGAATCCTCACCCAGCGCCTGGCTCAGCCCGACGAGGTCATAGGCCCGAGCCTCGGAGATCAACGTCTGAAGTTCAGGAACCCCGGCCTCGAAGATCCGGTTCGACAGGTTCGCAAACCAGGCAAGCGCGGCCGCGCGAGAGTCAGGCTTCCGAACCTTCTTGTCGTTCTTCTTCTTCGCAGCAGCCATGAAGCCGAAGGCTACTCCCACTCGATGGTGGCGGGCGGTTTCGACGAGATGTCGTACACGACGCGGTTGATGCCCCGCACCTCGTTGCAGATGCGGCTCGAGATCTTCCCGAGCACGTCGTACGGCAAGCGCGCCCAGTCAGCGGTCATGCCGTCGACCGAAGTGACCACGCGCACGGCGCACGTCATCTCATACGTCCGCTCGTCGCCCATCACGCCGACGCTCTGCACGGGGAGCAGCACGGCAAACGCCTGCCAGGTCTCCTTGTAGAGCCCGGCCGCGTTGATCTCCTCGAGGACGATCACGTCGGCCTTCCGCAGAATGTCGAGGCGAGCCTCGGTCAGATCCGTGATGACGCGAATCGCGAGCCCCGGCCCGGGGAAGGGGTGCCGCGACACCATCTCGTCAGGCAACCCGAGCTCGCGGCCCAGCACGCGCACCTCATCTTTGAACAGCTCACGAAGCGGCTCGATCAAGGCGAGCTTCATCTTCTCGGGCAAGCCGCCCACGTTGTGGTGGCTCTTGATGGTGGCCGACTTGCCCACCACGGAGATCGACTCGATCACATCAGGGTACAGCGTGCCCTGCGCGAGGAACTTCGCATCGGTGAACTCACCGGCGGCCTCTTCGAAGACCGAGATGAACTCATACCCGATGGTCTTCCGCTTCTTCTCGGGGTCGGTGATGCCCGCCAACTTGCTCAGGAACCGTTCCCGCGCATCGATGGTCTTGAGCGGCACGTGAAATCGGCCGACGAACAGCGCCTCGACCTGCTCGCGCTCGGCGTGCCGGAGAAGCCCATTGTCGACGAAGATGCACTGCAACCGATCACCGATCGCCCGGTGCAGCAGGAGCGCAGCGACCGAGCTGTCGACGCCGCCCGACAACCCGCAGATCACCCTGCCCGTCTCACCGACCTTGGCGCGGATCTCCTGAATCGACTCGTCGATGAAGCTCTTCATCGTCCAGTCGCCCTTCACCTTGCAGTCGGTGAAGAGGAAGGCGCGGAGCATCTCTTTACCTTCAGGGGTGTGCACCACCTCGGGGTGAAACTGCACGCCGTAGAGGGGCCTGGTCTGGTGGGCCGCGGCGGCGAACGGCGCGCTGGGCGTCGTGCCGATGGCGACGAACTTAGGGGGCAGGGCCTCGACGCGGTCGCCATGGCTCATCCACACCTTGAGCACAGTGCCTGCCTTGAAGGCGGCGAAAGGACCGCGGGCCGAGGTGACCTCGACCTGGGCCGGCCCGAACTCACGGTGGGCGCTCTTGTCGACCCGGCCACCGAGCATCTTGGCCATGAGCTGCAGGCCGTAGCAGACGCCCAGCACCGGCAGGCCGAGCTCGAACAGCTCGGGCGCGCACATGGGGGCGCCGGCCTGCTCGACCGACATGGGGCCGCCCGAGAGGATGATGCCCTGCGGGTTGAAGGCTTTGATCTCAGCGGGGGTCAGATTGTGACGTTGGATTTCGCAGTACACGCCCAGCTCGCGCACCCGGCGCGCGATGAGCTGGGTGTACTGGCTACCGAAGTCGAGGATCAGGATCTTCTCGTGAGTGGCGTGCACGGTGAGGCTCCGGGATCAGTCGTTGACGAACGCCCTTATCCCTTCAAGACTCTCGCGCCAATGAGCAAGCGCATCCTGACCGTGGTGGCGACCGCCCTGCTTTTCACCGGCTGCGTGAAAGAGATCTCGAGTGACGATCGGCTCGACCGGGAGACGAAGCGGAGCGAAGCGCTCACCTCTTCGACGGCGGGCGACCTGGTCAAGATGAAGTGCGACGACATCACCTCGGAGCTCTCGAAGGCGCGTGACGACTCCGCCCCGGAAGAAAAGAGGATCACCATCTACACGGACCTGTTCGATCAGGTGAAAGACCGCACCGCGAAGTTCGAAGACGCGCTCTCGCGCAACCCCGACCTGGCCTACCAGGAAGGCAGCCAGGAGATCATCGCGGCGCGCGACGGCTGCATTCAGTCGCAGGCCGACGTGCGGCTCGACTTCGAAGGGCTCGTTCGCGAGATCGTGAACCTGCCGGTGGTCGACGAGTACCGCGACGGCAAGCCGGTGAAGGCGGCGCGTTTGAGCTTCGAGACCCTGCGCAGCGCGATCGAGAAGCTGGCGCTGGACGACAAAGATTCACTGCTGACCCGCCTGGCCAACGCAGAGAAGACGGTCGAAGTGAAAGACACGAAGCGCAAGCGCGACAAGTAACTCCCTCTCCCCGAGGGGGAGAGGGCAGTCGCCCCTACTCGCGCCGGTAGTTGGGAGCCTCTTCCGTGATGATCACATCGTGCACGTGGCTCTCCTTGAGCCCGGCCGACGTAATCTGAACGAACGTCGCCTTGTTCTGCAGCTCGTCGATGTCTTTGGCGCCGCAGTAGCCCATGCCGGCCCGCAGCCCGCCGAGCAGCTGGAACACGTTCATCCCCACGGTGCCCTTGTACGGAACGCGACCCTCAATGCCCTCGGGCACGAGCTTCTTCTCGTCCTGCACGCCGCTCTGAAAATACCTGTCCTTCGAGCCCTGCTTCATCGCGCCGAGTGAGCCCATGCCGCGGTACGCCTTGTAGCTGCGGCCCTGGTACAAAATCGTGTCGCCCGGTGACTCTTCAGTGCCGGCGAACAGCGAGCCGATCATCACCGAGTTCGCACCCGCCGCGATCGCCTTCACCACGTCGCCCGAGTACTTGATGCCGCCGTCAGCGATGACGGGCACCCCGCTCCCCGCCGCCGCGCGAGCGCAGTCATCGATCGCCGTCACCTGCGGCACGCCGACGCCCGCCACCACGCGAGTCGTGCAGATCGAGCCCGGCCCAATGCCGACCTTCACCGCGTCGACCCCGGCATCGATGAGCGCCCGCGTCGCATCGCCCGTCGCCACGTTGCCCGCCACCAATTCCCACGAGCCTTTAAAGTTCTTCCGCAGATCCTTGATCGAATCGATCACCCCACGCGAGTGACCATGCGCCGTGTCGACCACCAGGATGTCGACCCCCGCCTTGATCAACGCCTCGACGCGCGCGTCCCGATCCGCCCCCACGCCGACGGCCGCCGCGACCATCAGCCGCTGCTTCGAGTCCTTCGCGGCGTTCGGGTACACGCGGCGCTTCTCGACGTCCTTCACGGTCATCAGGCCGCGCAGCTCACCTGCCTCATTGACCACCAGCAGCTTCTCGATGCGGTTGCTGTGGAGCAGCTCGATCGCGCCTTCCTGCGTGACGCCTTCGCGGGCCGTGATGAGCTTCTTCGTCATCACCTGGTGTACCGGCTGATTGAGGTTCTTCTCGAATCGAACATCACGGCTGGTGATGATGCCGACGAGCTTCTTCCCCTGAACCACAGGGATGCCGTTGATTCCGTGTTCGCGCATCACTTCCACGACCCGGGACAGGGGCGCGTCGGGGCCGATGGTGATGGGGTCGACCACGATGCCGGTCTCGTGCTTCTTGACCTTGAGCACCTCGGCGGCCTGCAGCTCGGGGCTGAAGTTCTTGTGAATGACGCCGATGCCGCCTTCCTGCGCCATCGCGGTGGCCATGCGGGCCTCGGTGACGGTGTCCATCGCGCTCGAGAGCAGCGGAATGGGAATCCGCAGGTTCCGGGTGACCTTCGTGTACAGCTCGACCTGATGCGGGAGCACTGAGCTCTCCGCGGGCAGGAGCAGAACGTCGTCGAAAGTCAGACCCAGTCGGATGTTCGGAGTCAGCATGTCGAGCCTCTAGACAACTTGGAGGCCGAACGGAAGCAGCCCGCCGACCGGAATGACTGGTCTTTTCCAGCAGCGGGACCTATTCCAGTTTTCGTTGTGTCCACCGACAACAAGCCCATTGGCCTTTCGGTGCGCCTGCCCTTCGCGACGGCGGAAGACTTCCTCGCGAAGTACGGGGCCAACCTGACGAGGGGAGGCATCTACCTCCGCTCGAGGTCATTGAAGAACCCGGGCACTTCGGTGCTCCTCGAGATCAAGATCGAGTCGGGCGCGCGGGTGCTCTACGCCTCGGCGGTCGTCGCCTACGTCACCGGGAACAAGGGCGAAGGCGTCACGGGCATGGGCTTCAAGTTCATCACCCTCGACGCGGTGAGCCGGAGGTTCCTCGAGTCTGCCTCTGCCGCGATGCCGCACGCGCGCTCGTCTGATCCGCCGATCCCGAAGAACGTGGGGCCGATCGACACCAGCCCCGACGCCCTCCCGCCCGAGCTTCCCGCAGCCTCTCAAGCGCAGGCCCCCCTGCCCTCCGAGCTCGCGGGCCGGCTGCTGGTGCAAGGCGATACGAAGCAGGTGAAGGCGCCCCCGTTCGAGCCCGCGCCCGAGCCGCCGCGCACCGGGCCCATCATCGGCATCGACTTAGGCACCACGAACTCGTGCGCGGCGATCGTGCGTGACGGCAAGCCCATGCTGCTGAGCTGGAAAGACGGCCAGTCGCTGGTGCCGTCGATGATCGCGCTCACGCCGCGCGGTCAGCTCGTCGTCGGGGCGGCCGCCAAGAGCCAGCTCACCATCAACCCGAAGTGGGTCGTCTACGGCTTCAAGCGCCTCATCGGCCGCCCGGTGGATTCGCCCGAAGTGCGCGAGCTGCTCAAGCGGTTCCCCTACGAAGTGGTGCCCACCGAAGACGGTGAATGCGCCGTGCAGTTGGGCGATCGCGCGTACCGGCTGGAAGAGCTGTCTGCGCTGCTGCTGCGCGAGCTCAAACAGCTCGCCGAACACCGCCTCAACGAGCCCGTTCACCGCGCGGTCATCACCGTGCCTGCCTGGTACTCCGAGCGGCAGCGTGAGGCCGTGCGTGAAGCCGGCCGCCTCGCGGGTTTCCACGTCGAGCGCATCGTCAACGAGCCGACCGCGGCCGCGCTCGCCTGGGGTCATTCGCATCGCAAGCCGCAACGCGTGCTGGTCTACGACCTGGGCGGCGGCACCTTCGACGCGTCGGTGCTCGAGTACACCGAGGCCGTCTACGAGGTGGTGTCCACGGGCGGCGACACGTTCCTGGGCGGCATCGACTTCGACTCGGCGATCGTCACGCAGTTGCTGAGCGACTTCGAAGAGAAGACCGACACCATCTTCACCGACCGCGTGGCCATTCAGCGCGTCTACGACGCCGCCGAGCGGGCGAAGATCGCGCTGTCGACCCTGACCGAGGCGCGCATTCACGTGCCCTTCGTCTCGGTGGTGAACGGCAAGCCCATCGATCTCGACGTCACGCTCACCCGGCAGCAGCTCGAGCGCATCACCCGGGCGATCGTCGATCGCACCATGGAGGTCTGCCAGGAAGTCATTCGCAACCGCACCCTGCGCGCCGATCAGATCGACGAGATCGTGCTGGTCGGTGGTCAGTCACGCGCACCGCTCGTGCAAGAGCGCATCGCGCTGCTCTTCGGCCGGCAGCCGGTGATGGCGGGCAACCCGGAAGAAGCGGTCGCGCTGGGTGCCGCACTGCTCGCCGATGCGTTGGAGAAGAAGGCCGGGCTGCTGCTCATCGACGTATTGCCGATGTCGATCGGCATCGGCCTGCCCGGCGGGCGGTTTCACCCGATCATTGCGCGCAACACTTCTTTGCCGACCACGCGCAAATACCAGATGGTCACCACGCGCGAGAACCAGAAGACGCTCGACCTGCCGGTCTTCCAGGGCGAGGCCACGCGGGCGGGTGAGAACACCTGGCTGGGTAACTTCAAGGTGAAGGATCTCCCGCCGGGGCCGCGGGGTTCCGTCGCGATCGAGCTGAGCTTCGAGCTGAGCAACGAGTGCCTGCTGACCATCACGGCGAAGGAGGAGTCGACTGGAAGGCGGATCGTCTCTGTGTTCGCGACACGTGACACGCCTTCGAACGTGAAGGAGCACATTCGCGCGATGGAGGAAGACACGGACCCCGAGGTCGACGTGTTCCAGCCCCGCGGGGTGCTCGGCTGGCTCAAGCGCTTGTTCAAGTAGAGGATCAAAAGGGCACGAGGGAGCCCAGTCGGTTACTGCCGAGCGCGGTTCGCCATCTTCTCGCGCTCACCGAGCGCCGCCTGCAGATACTTCCCCGACAACTTCCGGCCAATCAGCTCTTGAGCGAGCTCGCCCGCCTCGACGAGCTTGCCCAGATCGATCCCGGTCTCGACGCCCATGCCCTGCAGCATGAACACGAGATCCTCGGTCGCCAGATTCCCCGCGGCGCCCGGCGCATACGGGCATCCACCCAGCCCACCGATGCTCGCGTCGAACGTGGTCACGCCCATGCTCAAGCCCACCAGCGCATTGGCGAGCGCAGTCCCGCGCGTGTCATGCAGATGGAGCGCGACCTGCCCCAGGCCCACGACCTTCGAGACCTCGCTGACGATCTCGGCCGTCTGGTTCGGAGTACCCACCCCGATCGTGTCACCCAGCGACAACTGGTAGAAACCAATGTCCGCCAACTGCTTCACGACCTCGACGACCCGAGCCACCGGCGTGAGGCCCTCATACGGGCACCCCCACACGGTCGACAGGTAGCACCGCACCCGAATACCCCCCGCGCGCGCGCCGTTGGCGACCTCACGAGCGGTGCTGATCGCCTGAGCGACCGACTTGTTGATGTTCTTCTGCGAGTGGCTCTCGGTGACCGACAGGAACACCGCCGCTTCCTCAAGCCCCGCTGCGCGCGCACGCTCGAGGCCCTTCAGGTTGGGCACGAGCGCGGTGAACACCACGCCTTCCCGGCGCGGCACGAGGCCGATGAGCTTCTCAGCGTCAGCGAGCTGCGGAATCCACCGGGGTGACACGAACGAGCTCACCTCGATGCGCGCAAGGCCCGAGCCGACCAGCGCCTCGATCAGCCGCGCCTTGTCGGGCGTGGCGAGCGTACGCAGCTCATTTTGCAGCCCATCTCGGGGGCCGACCTCATAGACCTCGACCCGTTTGGGGATCGCTCCGAGTGGGTTGGTCATCGTCATGGGCACTTCCTGGCTCCGACAATCACGTCCGTGGAGGACTCGATTAACGGCGCGCCATCGAGGCCGCCGAACGACCACGCAACCTCAAACCCCGCTTCTGCCAGCAACCCGCGCCATTCCTCGACGTCATAGTAGCGAATGAAGAAGGGGGCCTCCATGAGTCGACCATCCGGGAGCTGCAGGGACCGATGAATTTCGTCGCGCTTCTTCTCGGGGTTGAAGACCGCGCGCTCCTTGAGGTGGCTGCCGTCGGGGAGCGGCCCGTCGTACCCCGCCTCAGGCTGAGCGATGGCGCGCCCCAGGTGCGAGCCCTGAATGACCAGCGCTCCACCGGGGGCCACGCAGCGGAAGAGCTCCGCGAGGATCAGCGGGACCTGGTCGTCTTCAAAGGTGCCCATCGAGTTGTACCAACACCACGCGCCCTGAAAGCTGGCGGTGCGGTACGGCAACGAGCGGAAGTCACCTCGCACCACCGGGCCGAACGACTTCGCTTCCGCCAGTGAGAGGCCGTCGCGATCGATGCCGAACGCGGGCAACTGTTCAAGGTGCCGGCCGTGACCGCAGCCGAGATCGAGCAGGCGGCCTTCGGGCAGGTTGGTGCGCAGGAAGCGGGCTTCGGCTTCGGTGACGACGTCTGAGAGAAATGGGCGGGTCGAGCGCAGGTACAGCTCGCCAAAGAACGGGCCGCTCACACCGGGGCCCCCGAGGGGAGTCGAGGGGTCACTTGCTGCGCGAAGCCGAAGTACGCAACCGACCCCGCTCGGGAGGAACAGCCCACACCGTTCGCATCGAGCGAAGTCGAGATGCCAGTTGCTGCGCGAGACGGAAGTGCTCCTTCGACTTCGCTCAGGAGGACCGGTTGTTCTTCGGAAAGAAATCGCCGGCGAAGCCGGTTCCCTGCTCGGGAGGAACAGCCCACACCGTTCGCATCGAGCGCAGTCGAGATGCCACCTGCTGCTCGAGCAAAGGTCATCCTTCGACTTCGCTCGGGATGACCGGTTGGTTGTTCCTGCGGGTGAATTCGAAGGCGAAGCCGGTTCCCTGGTCGGGAGGAACGGTGGCTCATGAGTCGTCGGCCAGCTCGTCCTCATCCAGCTCGACGCGCGACCTGTCGACGTCGAGCGTCCCCTGAACATCCCAGGTGAGCTTCACGCCCTGCGGCAGCGCGAGAAAACGCACCAGCTCAGGCGCACGGCGAGCGAGGTCAGCCAGCGACATCACGCCGTTTTCCCCTGAATCACCCTCGATGGTGCTGCGAAAACGCCAGCCGCTGTCCTTCGAGTTGACCGACTCCTCGCGCATCGCGACCAGGCTCTCGAGCTCGGTGATGAAGCCCTTCACCTGCGCCGTGCTCGAGGAGTGTGGTGCGTCACCTGCGAGATCCAGCTCTTCCAGCAGGGTGCGCTGTTCGAGCGCGCGGCGCAGCGGAATGGTCAGGTCTTCGCGCAGCTCCACGTTTCGCGGCGGAAAGGCGTGCACCTCGAGCACCCCCACCCCGGGGAAGAGCGCTTCGGGGATGAGCTTCTGAATCAACGGTGGATGCCACCCGCGGAACGGGCCGCCCGCACTCCCCTCGGCAGAGAAGAACGAGATGCGATCGAACCCGAACGACATCGACTCGCCGTGCGAGATGCGCTTCTTGTGATCGAGCAGCCAGTCGGCGAGGTGGCCGCACATCAACGCTGCTTCTTCGAGGAGCGCCGGGTCGGTGAACTCGAAGGTGATCTCGCGCTGCCCCAGTTTGGCGAGACCGAGCGTCTCAGCGCGCAGGCCCCTGTCGCCCATCTCGGTGAAGCCGACGGAGAACAGGTCTTCGGCGAGCATGTCTTCCGGCAGCGCCTCGCTCGCGGTCTCCAGCGGAAACGGGGCGAGCTTCAAGATGTCGAGCCCGACGCCTTTGGTGCCCGCGGTGGCGCGCAGCACGGCCATGCGCACCTCACTGAAGAAGTTCTCTGCCCGCCCGTGCAGCTTCCGGGTGAAGCCCAGCAGGAAGCCGCGCTTCAGCTTCACGCGCGAGAAGATGTTCGCGTGCGGGCCGAAGAGTTCGTCTTTCGGGCCAGGGAGGATGAGGCTTCCCATTTCACCGAGGAACACATCGGTGCCAGTGGGCGAAGGGAACGAGTCGTGGAGACTCTCCCCCTCGGTGTAGATCGCGAAGAACCAGCTGAGTGTCGGCACGTCGAGGTGGATTGTACGCGCTGCGCTCGAAGGCGCGAGCACTCTGACCGGGGTCCCACCGAAAAAAGAGACCTCAGACCCCCAAAATTGCGAGCAACGCGTCGGCAGCTGCGGTTGGCGTCATCCGCCCCGCGCGCACCTCGGCTTCCAGGCCCGGCAGCTTCTGGGCGACCCCGGGGTGGTGGCGGAAGGCGAGGTCGAGGCGTTCGCTGATGAGCGACCACATCCACGAGCGCTGCTGTTCGTGACGCAGCTCGGCAAGCCCGCCCGATTTCTCGAGCGCAAGGCGGTGTTCGCCGACGAGGGCCCACAACGCGTCGATGCCGTCGCCGGTGCGAGCCGAGATCGCGAACGCTCGAGGTTCCCAGTCGCCGCGTTTGCGAGGCACGTAGCGGAGCGCGGCCTTGAGTTCGCCGAGCGCGACGCTGGCGAGTGCGGCACCTTCCCCGTCTGACTTGTTCACGGCGATCAGGTCAGCGAGCTCGAGCACGCCCTTCTTGATGCCTTGAAGCTCGTCACCCGCACCGGGGAGCATGAGCACGAGGAAGCAGTCGACCATCTCAGCGACGGCGGTTTCGCCCTGCCCGACTCCGACGGTCTCGACGAGCACGACGTCGAAGCCCGCTGCTTCGCACAGCAACATCGTCTCGCGGGTTCTCCGCGCGATGCCGCCAGGGGTGAGGCCGCTGGGTGACGGCCGAATGAACGCCTTCGGCTCGACGGACAGCCGGGCCATGCGAGTCTTGTCGCCGAGGATGGACCCGCCCGAGATGCTGCTGGTGGGATCGATCGCGAGTACGGCGACCTTGTTGCCTTGCTCGAGCAACTTCATGCCGAGCGCGTCGACGAACGTGCTCTTCCCAACCCCGGGAACGCCGGTGATCCCGACCCGCCGAGCTGCCCCCGTGAACGGAAGCAACCGGGTCAGAAGCACCTGAGCGAGGGCCCCATCTTCAAGGTCACGGCTCTCAATCAAGGTGATCGCCTGAGCGAGCACACCTCGATCGCCGGAGCGAACACCGGCCTCAAACGCCTCGAGAGAAAGCCGGGGCCTTTTCACGAAAGACTCACTCCGCTCAAACTCAAACTCAAGAGCCCCCTCTCCCCGAGGGGGAGAGGGTTGGGGAGAGGGCAGTCGCGCCTTCCAGTCGGTCAATCAACGAGATCGCAGCCTCAGCAATCACAGTCCCAGGCCCGAAGATCTCGGCAGCCCCCGCCGCCCTCAGTGGCGCGTAATCATCAGGAGGAATCACCCCGCCGACCACCACCAGAATATCGGGCCGACCCCGGGCCGCGAGTGCCGCGCGAAGAGCAGGCACGAGCGTCATATGCCCCGCCGCCAGTGAGCTCGCGCCAATGACGTGCACGTCATTCTCGACCGCGGCCTGAGCGGTCTCATCGGGGGTCTGGAACAGCGGCCCGATGTCCACATCGAACCCGAGATCAGCGAACGCCGAAGCGATCACCTTCTGCCCGCGGTCGTGACCATCCTGGCCCATCTTCGCGACGAGAATGCGCGGGCGCCGACCCTCGCGCTCCAGGAACGCCTTGGTGCGCGAGCGAACACCCATCACCGCCGAAGAGTCCTCACCCACCTCGCTACTGTACACGCCAGAAATGGCGCGGGTCTCTGCCTGGTGGCGGCCCCAGGCCTTCTCGAGGGCCATGGAAATTTCACCCACCGTGGCTCTCGCCCGAGCCGCGTCGACCGCCAGTTCGAGCAGGTTCCCCTCAGCGCCCTTCGCGCACGCGGTGAGCGCGTCGAGCGTGCGATCGACAGCCGCGCCGTCACGTTCACGACGCAGCTTCTCGAGCCGTTCAATCTGATTTTTCCGCACGGCTGCGTTGTCGACCTTGAGCACCGCCACCGGAGCTTCATTCACCGGCTTGAACCGATTCACGCCGATGATCACCTGACGGCGTGAGTCGATGCGAGCCTGGGTCCGCGCAGCCGCCTCTTCGATGCGCAGCTTCGGCACGCCCGCCTCGATCGCCTTGACCATGCCGCCGAGGCTCTCGATCTCATCGATGTGTTTCTGCGCACGGGCCGCGAGATCATGCGTGAGGCGCTCGACGTAGTAGCTGCCACCCCAGGGATCGACTGGCCGCGTGGTGCCCGACTCGAGCTGAAGCTGCAGCTGCGTATTGCGAGCGATGCGCGCCGAAAAATCGGTCGGCAACGCGAGTGCTTCATCAAGAGAGTTGGTGTGAAGGCTCTGGGTATGCCCCTGCGTCGCGGCCATCGCCTCGATGCACGTGCGGATGACGTTGTTGTGAACGTCTTGCGCGGTGAGCGACCAGCCGCTCGTCTGGCAATGCGTGCGCAGCGCGAGGCTCTTGTTGCTCTTGGGGTTGAACGTCGACATCAACCGCGCCCACAGCAATCGCGCCGCGCGAAGCTTCGCGACCTCCATGAAGAAGTTCATGCCGATGGCGAAGAAGAAGCTCAGGCGCGGAGCGAACGAGTCGACGGGCATGCCGGCCGCGATACCCGTGCGCACGTACTCGAGGCCGTCGGCGAGCGTGTAGCCGAGCTCGAGGTCGGCCGTCGCTCCGGCTTCCTGCATGTGGTACCCGGAGATCGAGATCGAGTTGAACTTCGGCATCTTCTTCGAGGTGAACGCGAAGATGTCGGCCACGATCTTCATCGAGGGCGCGGGAGGGTAGATGTACGTGTTCCGCACCATGAACTCTTTGAGGATGTCGTTCTGGATGGTGCCGGTGAGTTTCTCCGGTGCGACGCCCTGCTCTTCTGCTGCGACGATGTAGAGCGCGAGGATCGGCAAGACCGCGCCGTTCATGGTCATCGACACGCTCATCTTGTCGAGCGGGATGCCGTCGAACAGCAGCTTCATGTCGAGGATGGAGTCGATGGCCACGCCGGCCATACCCACGTCGCCGGTCACGCGTGGATGATCGGAGTCGTAGCCACGGTGCGTCGCGAGATCGAACGCGATGGAGAGGCCCATCTGCCCGGCCGCAAGATTGCGCCGATAGAACGCGTTCGAATCTTCAGCAGTCGAGAACCCGGCGTACTGCCGCACGGTCCACGGCTGGCGAACGAACATCGTGGAGTACGGACCGCGCAGGTACGGCGGGAAGCCCGGCATGGTGCCGAGGTGATCCACGCCTTCGAGGTCGGCGGCGCTGTAGCGGGCGCGATGCGGAATTCCTTCCGGCGTGTCCCAACCTGGGATGACGGGATCTGGCGGAGGGCTCGCGTTGATGGAGTCGAAGTCGATCGTGCTGAAATCGGGAAGGTGTTTCATGACAGCACCTCGTTGAGCGTCGTGATGACGTCGCAGCCCACGAAGATGAAGCCGTCGATGCCCGCCTTCCGGAGCTCAGCCTCGAGCGCCCCCGGCTTGCCAGCCATCAACACTTTTTGACACCCGGCGGCTCGGAGCGCCTTTACGCGCGTGACGGCCTCGGCGGCGTACTGCTCGTCAGTTCCACACAGGCACATGATGCGCGCGTGCTCGTTCGTCGTGCTCTCGCGCGAATGAATACCGCCTGCAGCGAAGAAACCGGTGGCGAAGCCGACGCGCGGGCGAGACGCAGCGAAGTCACCGAGCGTGAGCAGCACGGCCTCGATGGGGTTTGGGGAGTTCTCGACTTTGACGCGCAGCAACTCGAACTGCTCCGAGTCGCGATGGCCCAGGGTCGTGATGGCGATGGGCGCGCTGGGCAGCTTCTCGCTGAGGTTGGCGAACTCGGAGACACCCAGCACCGGCGCGCGCCGTTTCGAGAGCAGCTCGAGCCGCGCATGCCAGGACGCCTCGAGGCGGGCTTCGAGTTTTCCTGAAGCACGGAGCGCTTCGATGCCGCCCTCCTTCTCGATCGCCTGGAACCGCTTCCACGCTTCTCGCGCGAGCTCGTCGGTGTAGCTCTCGAGGTAGTACGAGCCTGCTGCTGGGTCTGACACGCGGCCCAGTGAGCTCTCGTCTCGCAGCACGAGGCCGGTGTTGCGGGCGACGCGGCGAGCGAGTGCTGAAGGTTCTCCGAGCACGAGGTCGTAAGAGAGCGGCGTGACGAGATCCGCGCCACCGAGCACCGCGGAGAAGACCTGCGTGGTGCCGCGCAGCATGTTCACCCAGGGATCGCGCTGAGTGAGCGTGCGGAAAGAGCAGACGGCGTGGATCAACGTGCGGCCTGCTTCGGCCTTCGCGGCAGCGAGCAGCTTCTGCCAAACCACCCTCAACGCGCGCACTTTGCAGAGCTCAGCGAAGGTGTCGCGGCCGACGGCGATCTGCACGGCGAGCTGCTTGCCTGCCTGAGCGGGCGTCAACCCGGCGGAGATCATCGTCTCGAGGTAGGCGGCCCCGGTGGAAAGTGCGAAGGCGAGCTCGTCAGCCGAGTCAGCACCCGCATCGTGGTAGCGCAGCGTAGAGACCATCGCTGCGACCCCGTTCGGGAACTTCTCCGAGACGCGTTTGGCCTGGTCAGGTGCACCGATGAGCGCGAACCGAAGATCCGATCGCGCGTCTTGAGGGAGCGCCCCATCGATCACGAAGAAGGCGTCACGTGCCTGCACTCCGGCCAGCGCTTCGGGAGACAGCCAAAGACCCTCGGCGCCGTTGTCGAGGTCGTCGGTCATCGTGGGCTCGTGGCGCATCACGATCTTGAACGGAGCGCCGGCGCCGATGACGTGAGTCTGCGGCGCCTCGGTGTAGAGCGGCGCGATCGACAGACCTTCAGCGGTCTTGAAGACCAGCGTCTTGTCGAACGAAGCGCCGGCCAGTTCCTTCTCGACCTGGGCGCGCCATTCAGCGGCAGTCACTCGCGGGAACGTCATGTTCCCTTCATCCGTCAGACGCAGGCTCGCGGCAAGGACCTCTTGGAGCTAGCGCTGACTGAGGCCGCCACACGAATCAGTGATCAGTCGGCCTTTGATGAGACTCAGCGTTCGGCGCTCGTTTTCAACATCGCCTGCATCAACTTCTGGAACCGCCACCAACGTGGCTTCACGGCAAATTGCCCGAACTGGTTGGTAGCCAAGTTGGCCCCTCACCCCGACCCTCTCCCCGCTGGCGCAGGGAGAGGGAGCGATGGTTCACATGTTGCGACGGTACTGGCCGCCGACTTTGTAGAGCGCGCCTGAAAGCTGACCGAGCGTGCAGACCTTGCAAGCTTCCATCAGCGCGGCGAACACGTTCCCGTTGTCGAGGGCGGCTCTTTGAATTGCTTCCAGGGTCGCAGGCGCGGTGGATGCATTGCGCTTCCAGAACGCGTCACGTGAGGTGATCGCGTAGTCCTTCTCTTCCTTCGTCGCGCGGATCACTTCCGGCGGCTGCACCGTCGGAGAGCCCTTGGGATCGAGGAACGTGTTCACGCCGATCAGCGGCAACGACCCATCGTGCTTCATCGTCTCGTAATAGAGCGACTCTTCCTGGATCTTCGAGCGCTGGTACATGCGCTCCATCGCGCCCAGCACGCCGCCACGCTCAGAGATCGCGCGGAACTCGTTGAGCACCGCCGCTTCGACCAGGTCGGTCAGCTCTTCCACGATGAACGAGCCCTGCGTCGGGTTCTCGTTCTTCGACAGGCCGAACTCTTTGTTGATCACCAACTGAATCGCCAACGCGCGACGCACCGATTCTTCGGTCGGCGTAGTGATCGCCTCGTCGTACGCGTTCGTATGCAGCGAGTTGCAGTTGTCCATCAACGCGAGCAGCGCTTGCAGCGTGGTGCGAATGTCGTTGAACGCGATCTCCTGCGCGTGCAGCGAACGGCCAGAAGTCTGAATGTGGTACTTCAGCTTCTGCGAACGATCGTTGGCGCCGTACTTGTCGCGCATGGTCTTCGCCCAGATGCGCCGGGCCACGCGCCCGAGCACCGTGTACTCAGGGTCCATTCCGTTGCTGAAGAAGAACGAAAGGTTCGGCGCGAAGTCGTCGATGTTCATGCCGCGCGACAGGTAGTACTCGACGAAGGTGAAGCCGTTCGCGAGCGTGAAGGCGAGCTGGCTGACCGGGTTCGCCCCTGCTTCTGCGATGTGGTACCCGCTGATCGACACCGAGTAGAAATTCCGCACCTTGTTGTCGATGAAGTGCTGCTGGATGTCGCCCATCAGTCGCAGCGCGAACTCGGTCGAGAAGATGCAGGTGTTCTGCGCCTGGTCCTCTTTCAAGATGTCGGCCTGCACGGTGCCGCGAACCGATGACAGCGTCGCAGCGCGGATCTTTCCGTAGACCTCGGCCGGCAACACTTCGTCACCCGACACGCCCAGCAGCATCAGGCCGAGCCCGTCGTTCCCCTCAGGCAGCGCGCCCTGGTACTTCGGACGCGGAGCGCCACGGGTCTTGAACAGCTCGTCGATCTTCTGCTCGATCTCGGCGGTCTTGCCCTGCGCCTTGATCCACTTCTCGCACTGCTGATCGATCGCCGCGTTGAGGAAGAACCCCAGCAACATCGGCGCAGGTCCGTTGATCGTCATCGACACCGACGTCGACGGGTCTGCCAGATCAAAGCCCGAGTAGAGCTTCTTCGCGTCATCCACGCTCGCGATCGACACGCCGGAGTTACCGACCTTGCCGTAGATATCCGGCCGCGGATCCGGATCTTCTCCGTAGAGCGTCACCGAGTCGAACGCCGTCGACAGCCGCTTCGCCGCGAGGCCACGCGAGACGTAGTGGAAGCGCTTGTTGGTGCGCTCGGGGCCACCCTCACCCGCGAACATGCGCGCGGGATCTTCGCCGTCACGCTTGAGCGGAAAGACACCCGCAGTGAACGGGAACTGCCCCGGAGGGCTCTCGCGCAGCAACCACGTGAGCAGGTCGCCCCAGTCTTCGTATTTCGGCAACGAGACCTTGGGGATCTTCAGGTGCGACAGCGACTCGGTCACCAGGTCGAGTTCGATGATCTTCTCGCGCACCTGAAACTGATACTTCGCAGCCGAGTACCGCTTCTTCGTCGCAGGCCACTCAGCGAGCAACCGCTTGCAGTCCGGCAACAGCCGGCTCTCGAGCTCACCGTAGAGCGCGACCAACTCACCGAGGAACGCGGGCTCGCCTTCCACCTTTTCCGTCACCTGCACCACACCGCCTGCCGCTTTTGGCTCGACGATCTCGAGCTTCTTGCGGCCGACGTTGGCGCGCAGCAGTTCGATGGTGCCGTGCAGTTGGTACATGCGCCGTGCGATGGCGGCTTGAGCACGGACCACGCCGTCGTAGTCCTCACAGGTCTCGACGATCTCCGCGAGGTAGCGCGTGCGCTCGGGCGGGATGATCCATTTCTTCTCGCTCATACCGGGCGTCACTTCGAGGTGTGACTCGAGCTTCACGCCCGTCTTCTTCGCGAGCACTTCGATGATCGCCCGGTACAACTGGTTCATGCCCGGGTCGTTGAACTGCGAGGCGATCGTTCCGTAGACCGGCACGTCTTCCTCTTTGCGATCGAACGCGTTGTGGTTGCGCTTCCACTGCTTGCGCACGTCACGCAGCGCATCGAGCGAGCCGCGCTTGTCGAACTTGTTGATCGCCACGATGTCCGCGAAGTCGAGCATGTCGATCTTCTCGAGTTGCGTGGCGGCGCCGTACTCGGCGGTCATGATGTAGAGCGAGACATCTGCGTGATCGGTGATCTCCGTGTCGGACTGGCCGATGCCCGAGGTCTCCACCACGATCAGATCGAAGCCGGCGGCGCGGCAGATCTCGATCGACTCACGCACGTGCTTGGAGAGCGCGAGGTTGCTCTGCCGCGTCGCCAGCGAGCGCATGTACACGCGCGGATCGTCGATCGAGTTCATGCGAATGCGGTCGCCCAGCAGCGCCCCGCCCGTCTTGCGTTTGGAGGGATCGACCGAGATCACCGCCATCGTCTTATCTTTGAAGTCCGTGAGGAACCGGCGCACCAGCTCGTCCACCAGGCTCGACTTGCCTGCGCCACCGGTGCCGGTGATTCCCAGCACGGGTACGCGCGCGTTCGCCTTCGCAACTTCGTTGAGCGCGGTGCGCAGGCCGTCACCTGCATCGGGGAAGTTCTCCGCGATGGTGATGAGTGAGCCCAACGTCGAAGGATCACGCTCGCGCAACTTCGGGAGCAACGGCTTGAAGTCGGCCTGCCGCTTCTCGAAGTCGCAGTTCTTGATCACGTCGTCGATCATGCCCTGCAGGCCCATCGCCCGGCCGTCATCGGGGGAGTACAGGCGCGTCACTCCGTACTTGTGGAGCTCTTCGATCTCGGACGGGAGGATCGTGCCGCCGCCGCCTCCGAAGACCTTGATGTTCGCGTTCGCCTGCTTGAGCAGGTCGATCATGTACTTGAAGTATTCGACGTGACCGCCCTGGTACGAGGTGATCGCGATGCCCTGCACGTCTTCTTGAATCGCGCAGTGAACGATCTCGGCGACTGAGCGGTTGTGACCGAGGTGGATCACCTCGGCGCCGGAGGACTGCATGATCCGGCGCATGACGTTGATCGCGGCGTCGTGACCGTCGAACAGCGAGGCCGCGGTGACGATGCGGACGTGGTGACGAAGCTTGAAGGGTGCGGCGGCGGGGGCTTGCACGCAGCGGGAATTAGCAGGCTCCCTCTCCCTGCGACAGCGGGGAGAGGGAGCACAACTACAGCTTTGCCAGACGATCCGCGGCGGCTTCCAGCACCGGCTGGGTCTTGCAGAACGCAAACCTGGCCATTCCGTGCACGTAAGACGCGTGCTCGGGGGAATAGAAAACTGAAGGCGGAATCGCCGCGATCCCGTGATCCACCAGCAGCCGCCGGCAGAACGCCACGTCATCCTCGCCGTCCCTCCGGTGCCGGTCCGTACGCGCCATCAGAAAGTACGTGCCCGCACACGGAAGCACCTCGAAACCTGCCTTCGTCAACGCGGCCGACAAGAAGCCCCGCTTCTGCGTGTAGCTCTCTACGAAGCCCTGAAAATACGAATCAGGCAGCTCGAGCGCTTTCCCGATCGCCGCCTGAAACGGAGCGGCCGAACAGAACGTCACCCACTGATGCGCCTTCTGCACCGCGGCCACCAGCTCACGCCGACCGAGGTGCCAGCCGACCTTCCAGCCCGTAAACGAGAAGCTCTTCCCCCCACTCGAAACCGTCAGCGTGAAGTCGCTGAAGCCTGGCAACGTCGCCGGCCGTACGTGTTTGCCGTCATCGAACACCAGGTGCTCATAGACCTCATCGCTCAGCAGCACCGCGCCCGCCTTCCGGGTGAGCTCACCGATGCGCTCCAACTCTGCGCGAGTGAAGAGCTTGCCGGTCGGGTTGTGAGGCGTGTTGATGATCACCAGCTTCGTCTTCAGCGTGAACGCGGCCGCGAGCTCGGCATCGTCGAGCCACCACTGCGCATGGGTGGCGTCTGGCGCGCGCAGCCGAACGAACCGCGGCACCGCGTGCGCCATCTGCACCGAGGCCAGGTACGAATCGTAGAAGGGCTCGAACAGCACGACCTCGTCGCCCGGGTTGGTCAGCGCGAGCACCGCATCGAAGATCGCCTCGGTCGCACCCGACGTGACGCCAATCTCCGTCGAGGGATCGAGCACCTGGCCGTAGAACCGTTTGGCGTGAGCGGCGATCGCAGCACGAAGCGGGGGCGCGCCCTGCCCAACTGCGTATTGGTTCACGCCGCCATTGATGGCATCGATGGCCGCCTGCGCGATCTCCTTCGGCCCGTCGAAGTCAGGGAAACCCTGCCCCAGGTTGACCGCACCGTGCTGCACGGCGAGCCGCGAAAACTCGCTGAAGATTGAAGTGCCGAAGCCGGCGACGCGCGCGCTTTCCATGGAGGGCTTCGACCCTAGTACAACGCGCGACCCTCACCCCGACCCTCTCCCGAAGGGAATGGGAGACATCTCTACTTGAGCGCCAGCAGCGCCAAGGCGATGGCGATCACCATCAGTCCGATCCCGATCCAGACCAGCGGCCTTCCTGAACGCGAAGGCACCTTCGAGGAGCGCTGCAACACCTCGTCAGGAATCCTGGTGTTCCCGGTCACCGCACCCAGATCCCGAAGCGGCTGCTGGCCCCGCTGCGTGGTCACCACCAACTCACGCAGGTGCTGAATGATGCGATCCCGACCGGCGTACGGCTCGAGCGCCGCGGCGATGCGTTGCACCCGTTCTGAATCGGTCGTGAGATCGAAGGCTACGTTCGCCGCCCCGCGCGTGCTGCCTTCCAACTGCGCCATGCCGGTGACGAAGCCTCGGCCGCGCTCCCAGATCACCACGTCGTCGAAGAGCGAGAACTCGTGTCGGGCCACGCGCCCCGCGACATCGATCTCACTGACCAGCTCTGCGTGACGGGCGCCGCGATGCCACACCTTGCGCAGCCCACTCGCGTCGGGCGGCGACTCCACAGCTCGAATGCGGAACATCGAGTCGACGGCAGCTCGAAGTTCCTCTGCGCTCCTCACGGCGGGCATGCGGTTTCTCAAGGTACCAGCCCTGACCACTTGCGTCGTGACCGATTCGTCGCAACACGAGTAGAGACCGCGCCATGCGACGTTCCGCTCTCGCTGTCTTTCTGCTTCTGACTGCCTGCCCGCCCAAGAAGCAGATGGTGCAGCCGCCTGATCCGACTGGCCGATGTGACATCGATCTCGCCGCCCTCGTTCAGTTCTCCAAAGTCGGCACCGGAGCGACCGCGAAGACCATCGACGACCCGGGCCAGTTGATCGGCGGCAACTATGCTCAAGGCCGCGTGGGAGACCTGCTGCTCGAGAACGATCGGGTGCGCGTGGTGATTCAGCAGCCCTCGCGCTTCATCGCGCCGGTTCCGTATGGCGGCACGATCATCGACGCCGATCTCAAACGCAGCGAAGGCGTGGCAGGCCGCGACGAGTTCGGAAAGATGGGCCTCGTCTATGCCTTCGGCCGCACCGTGAATCACACCAGGGTCGAGGTGGTGAACGACGGCTCCAAAGGCGGCTACGCAGTGATCGCGGCCACTGGTGAAGACACCGTCATCGACTACGTGAACGTGAACAATGTGATCGGCGAATTCCTCGGCAACGTGAAGTTGGTGCGCGATCCCAACGAGCCCCTGCCCTTCCTGGTGACCACTTATTACGTGCTCTCTCCCGGCGAGAGTCGCGTGCGCGTGCTCTCTGCGTTCTGCAACAACGGCAAGGACACCATCGCGATGCAGGTCGGTGACCTCGTCGATCAAGGCGGTGTCAGCGAGATCTTCAACCCCGAGGGCTGCACCAATGGCCTTGGCGCAAAGAGTTGCCTCATCGATCCGATGCCGTGGTTCGGGTACCAAGCCGATGGCGTCGCCTACGGCTATCGCGCGTACAAGTTTGCTGACTCGAAGACGCCTTCGACCAACGCGCTGCTCTACGTGGCGGGCGTGGCGGCGGTGTTGGCCGATGGGGAGAACCAGGCTGGGCTGCTCTCGTGGGTCGACCCCAACGCGACGCGGCGACCGGGATCGTTCGGTGTGTTGCCAGGGGACAAGCGCACCTTCCTGCGCGACTTCTTCGTGGCCAGGGATCTCGGTGAGATCACCGGAGCGATGCTCGGTCTCGACGCTGCACCGAAGTCGCGGCTCTCCGTTACCGTGCAGAACGCGGATGGCACGCCTGTCCCCGGTGGGCGCGTGACCGTGAAGAACGCCGAGTCGGGTCGCATGCTGACCCTGCTGGTGGCCGATGCGCAGGGCCTCGCGCGCGCTGATGTGCGGCCCGGCAACTATCTCATCGGCACCGGCGCCCAGGGTGCTGCGCTCGAGCCGCTCACCGCCGTGTCCGTGCCTTCGAATGGAGAATCGAACGTCACCGTGAAGCGCGGCGGCACGCGCACCCTGACCGTGCGCGTGGCAGATCCGTTCAACCTTCCGCTCACCGCGAAGGTGGTGGTGCGTTGCACCAACCCGCCGTGCAGCAATCAGCTCATCGACTACCGGTCGTGGGCCAACGTGGAGGATCAGCCTTCTGACCTTCAGGCGATCGTTCACGTGGGGGCCGATGGGCGCGCGGTCATTGCGCTGCCGCCGGGTGAGTACGAGGTGCTCGTCTCGCGCGGCATGGAGTACTCGGCGTTCCCCGACACGTTCCCGACTCGCGGTCAGTCGGTCGATCTCCGCACGGCAGATAAAATGGTGTCTGCGACGCTCGCGCACGTGATCGACACCGCGGGTTGGATGAGCGCCGACCTTCACGTGCACGCGATGGGCAGCCCTGACAGCTCGGTCAGCAACTCGATTCGCGCGATGAGCTTCGCGGCTGAAGGCGTCGACGTGTTGGTCTCGACCGATCACGACTTCATCACTGACTACGCGCCCGTGCTGGCAGAGCTGCAGCTCTCCAGCACCATGGCCTCGATGATCGGGTGTGAGGTGACTCCGTTCGATTACGGCCACCACAACACCTTTCCGCTCGACCGCAACGGCACGCTCAACGGTGGCGCCTTCGATTGGGGCGGTGGAGACGGGGCGAGCCTGCGGCTGGGTCAGATGTACCAGGGCATTCGGGAAGCGAACCCCGACGCGATGATTCAGATGAATCACCCGCGCGGATCACCGGGCGGTGCGTTGACGATGATGAAGCTCGATACGGAGACCTCTGTCACGCACGCGGATCCCGCGAACTTCCGCCAGGAGCCCGCACCCGACGCGACGGCGCTCGATACGAAGCTGTACTCGAACGACTACGACGCGCTCGAGGTGATGAATGGCACCAGCCCCAGCACCGCGGTGCTCAATGACTGGATGACCTTCATGTCGCGCGGTTGGCTCAAGGTGGCCACCGGCGTGTCCGACACGCATTACACCTACAACGTGGTCGGCGGGTACGGCCGCACGTGGCTCAAGCTCGGCGTGGATCAGCCGGCCCAGTTCACCAACGCCGGCTTCGTGCAGGCGATGAAGCAGCGCAAGGCGTCGTTCTCGAGCGGGCCGTTCATCGCTCTCACGGCGCGACGGCTGGATGCGGGCGGTCTGCCGATCGGGCCGACGTTCGAGGTGGGAGACACGGCCACCGGCACGGGCGAACTCGAGCTGACAGTCGACGTGCAGGCCCCGGAGTGGATGCAGTTCGACTCGATCGAACTTCACACCCATGCGCCGGGCCGCGGGGCGCTCAACGGAGAGTCGAACAACACCTTGCTGCCTGCGCAGACCGCGCTGCGCCGCACGTACGATCCGTCGATGCTGACCCTCGAGGCGGTGCCGGGCTTGAACGGCTTTGCCGCCCGGCGTGTGCATGTTCGCGAGACGTTCCGGGTGACTCCGATGGCGGACACCTGGTTCGTCGCGATGGTGCGATCGTCTTCGGCCAGCCGCACGCTCGCTCCGTTGGCGTGGGATGGCGTGAGCTGCTCCGGGGGAATCTGCACGCCTTCGGGCAGCCGCGCGTTCGGCGTGACCAACGCGATCCTGGTCGATGGTGATGGCTCGGGTGCGTACGACGACTTCCCGCTCAAGCCGGGGCAGCCGCTGAACGTTGCTGTTCCGCCCGTCGATCGGGGCGCTCGCCGCGTGCCTTCATCGCCTGAGTTCGAGGCCTGGCTGGGCAGGCTGCTCCATCACTGAAACTGCGGAGCTACACTTGAGTCATGACGCGTAGGCTCACGATTCGCCTTACGGATGAACTCGAGCGCTGGCTGGAGAAGGTCAGCCGCGAGACGGGTATTCCCAAGAGCGAATTCGTGCGGGCTCAACTCGAGCGGGTTCGCGCCGACAAGAAGCAAAAGTCCTTCATGCGGCTTGCGGGGTCGGTCGGCGGCGCTCCGTCGCTGTCCAGGCGAAAAGGCTACTCGCGCAAGTGAAAGCCAGCGCGGACACCGGGTTCCTCGTCGCCTTCGCCGATCGTCGCGATCATCAGCACAGCCGGGCGGTGGCGCGGGCCTTGATCAGTCAGCCGGAGGCGTCGGCGTGTAGATGTACGCGTCCTGTAGGATCTCGACGGTGCCATCCACCAGCTCGTTGATGCCGCCGGTGACCAGCACGGTTCCATCGAGCAGCGTAGTGCAGGTGTGCGCGTAACGCGCCTTGGGAAGATTCGGAGCGCCGATGCTGGTGACGCCGCCACTGGTCCCCGCGGTGATCAGCACCGCCGTCGAGTCAGAGCGCGGAGGGTTGCCCGAGTCCGAAGTACGTCCACCGACCGCGAGCACGGTGCCGTCACCCATCGTCACCGCACAGACATCACCGCGCGCCGTGCGAATGTCGGGACCCGGCGCGACCGTCGCCGAAGCCGCGGTGAGCACCTCGGAAGAAGCCACCGGACGAACCAGCGTCGGATCTCCGTAGCCACCGAGGATCACCAGATCCGCCGAGTCACGAATGAGCGCACCCGCCGCACCACGACGACCCACGCCCGACAACATCGGGGGCATCGAGGTCGACTGCTTCGCGAACGTGGTGCCGTTGAACTTGAAGAACGAGATGTCGCTCTTCACCGTGGTGCCGTCCGTGCCGCCCACCACCGCGATGAACTCGCCGTTCTTCACCGGCATCACGGTCGCGTCGAGCCGCGGCAACGTCACGCCCTCGACGATCTTGTAGAAATTGGTCTTGGCTATCGGGTCAAACCACTCGACCTCGTCGACGGGCACGATCGAACTCTTTCGCGTGATTCCACCCACCACCAGCACCTTGCCATTCGCGTCGATCGCAAGTTTGTGCCGCGAACGGGTGATCGCCGCCGGCACGCGGGGACCGACCGCCCCGAAATCGTCAACCTCGGGATCGTAAAAGATGATCGAGGCGATCGGACTCACCGTGTTGTTGACGCCGTTGCTGTAGACCTCACCACCCCAGATCATGACCTGGCCACTGGGGAGCCGGATCGCCGCGTGGAACGCGCGAGGAAGTTCGTAGACCGCGCCCTGGGAAGTAATCGAGAGCCGCATGCTGAGTTCGAACGCGCCGGTTGCAGGGTTGAAGACCTCCGTCTCAGCGAGAGCCACCTTCTCAGGGCTGCCCTGCCGAAGATTGTAGCCACCCGCGAGCAATACCTTGCCGTTCTTCATCAGCGTCGCCGAATGGCCCGCACGCGGCACGCGCAGTTGCTGGCACTGCGTCGGCGCTGCGGCCGAGACGATCGGCGCGAAGGTATTCACCTTGCGGAGGATCACGTTCACCTGGATCGACCCGCCCATCAGCATCTCGGGCACCACGTCAGGCACGTCGAAGGGCAACGACTTGCCCATCGAGATCACCCGCGCGCCGGAGTTCGGATCGCCGTCGTAGCCACGCACTTCGATCACCCGCGCGAGCCCAGACGGAATCTCGGGCAGCTTGAGTTTACGGGTGGCCGGGTTCGACGCGGAGATCGCGGTGACCGGCTCCATCTCATTACCGGTCACCCGCACGCGGAGAAACTGCACGCCGTCGAACGGATTGGTCGCGGGATCGCAACTGCTCGTGACGATATTGAGAGCGTACGGAACTTCTTTCGGAGCGCACCCGACGACAGCCAACGACACCAACGCGCTCAACAACAATCGCTTCATGTGTGATCTCACCAGGTCGCCGTGACCGTACCGGTCACCGGCTTGAACGGGCCCGTATTCGTGGCACCCATGACTCCAAACGTCACCGCAGCTCCCGCGACCACGCCGATTCCGATGCCCAACACCACCCAACCAGCACCACTCTTCCGTTCCGGCTTGATCTCTTCAGGCGGCTTCTCGCCCATGTCCGGAGGCGGCTGCTCCTCGGGGTTCATCACCACCTTCTTCTGCGGCACCAGCACCACCTTCTTCGACTTCGGGCCCGAGGCCTCGATGTCGTCGGGGTTGGTGGGCGTGTCGTTCTTCGCGAGCACCGTGGCAGTACGAGGCCGCGTGGCGAGATTCACCGGCATCGAAGCCGCAGCGCCGAACGAGGTCAGCCGCTTCACTACTTCTTCGCTCAACTTGAACGCCTCGGTGTTCGCGGTCAGCACGTCGGTGTCGAACGAGACCGGCGTCAGCGTTGCGAACAAGCCCTTCCGCACCGAGAAGAGCGCCGTGCCCGCGGTCAACTGGCTGTCCGTCGTCTTGTACACGTAGCCAACCAGTGCCCAGTCGGCGTTGACCGACTTCAGGTACGGAATGAGACGGCTCTGCGTGCCGCTGTCGAGGCTCGAGGTGATCGCCGGGTCGACGATCACGGGCTTGTTGGCCACCACGGGAGCGCGTTCGCCGGCGCCTCCGAAGCTGGCCTTCACCTTCACCGGGCCGGTCACGGTGATCGTCTGACCGAACTTCTCGCCCTTGGTGCCTTCGACCTTCACGTAGTGCACCCCGCCAGGGATGATCTCGTCGTTGACCGGAACCATTCCGAGATCGCGCCCGTCGAGGAACGCGGTCGAGCCCGAAGGCCCTTCGATGGTGACGCTGCCCCTGGGCTGCTTCTCGAGGCGCTTCTTCGCCTTGTCGAACTCACGCTGGAAGATCGGGGGGAAACCCGCCGACAGCTCGTAGTTCGGAGCAAACCGCGCGAACTCCATCAACGCGGTCTTCGCTTCCTTCTCTTCGCCCATGCGGAAAGCCGCGGCCGCGAGCTTCACGTACGCATCGGTGACGCCTTCGTAGTCGGCGGTGGCGGGATCGCTCAGCATCCCCTCGATGCCCTTCTTCAGGTTCGACACCGCGTCTTCGAAGCGAAGATCGTCGAACGCTTTCTTCCCTGACTCGAGCGCAGCGACGGCATCGGCGCTCGGCCCACGCTTCACCACGCCCGGCTTTTCAGGCGGCGGCGCAGGCTTGGTCGAGGGCGGCGCGACGAGCTCGAGCGCATCGTTGCGCGACTTCAATTCTTCGAGCAGCAACGCATGAAACTTCGAAGACGCGGTCTCGCTCGCGCCCTCGCCCGACGCGAACGGAAGCACGACGACTCGCGGCTTTTGCGCGTAGGCAGATGAGGCCCCCACGGCGCAAGCCACACACATCAGCGGAATGAGACGGGACATGGTTGGTTTTGGCTGATAAAACAAATGGTTAGCCGCACCATAGTGTCGCGCAACGCTCCCGGTCAATGACGTGAAGCTCTCTCTCACCACCCGTATCTTCCTCGGCTACGCCGTGGTGCTCGTCACCTTCGGGGCGGTGTCGGGGTTCTCCGTGATCACCCTGCGGCAGAACCAGGTCGAGATCAGGCTGGTTTCCGAGGGGTATCTGGGGCTTTCGCAGACGGTCGCGGCCATCGAGACCTTCCAGGCGAACCAGGCCAAAGACACCGAGCGCCTGCGCGATGAGGACAGCGTGGAGACCCGCAAGGCCCTCATTCGCCTCGCCCGGCTCTACTTTCCCGGGCTGATGGCGGGCCGGCTGCAGTCGGGCAAAGACGCCGCGATCAAGGTGCTGGAGTTCGCGCCCGAGGCCGAGAAGCCCTTCGTCTCCGACGTCGCGAAGAAGTTCGACGATCTCAAAGTGCGGTTCGCCGAGTACGAGCAGGCGGCTGACCAGGCGTTTCGACTGCTCGAGTCACCCGCCCCCGATTGGGAGAAAGCGAACGCCGCGCTCGATCGCCTGCAGCAGATGGAGAACGCGCTGTCGTCGACCATTCGTCTCCTGCACGGCTCCCTCGAGGCGCGAATCCACGAACGCGTGCGGTTGACGCAGGAACGTGAACGCCGCACGGGCGTGGCGATCATTCTTCTTCCCGTCGTGGCGATCGGAGTCGGTCTGCTCGCGACGGGCCTGGCGGCGCGCAGCTTGAGGCCCGTGCGCACGCTCATCGAAGGCGTCTCGCGCATTCGGCAAGGCGACTACGAGGCGAAGATCGGCGTCGAGGGTGAAGACGAGATCGCCGTGCTCGCGCGCGAGTTCGACGCGATGGCCAAAGCGCTCAAGGAACGTGAGGCCCAGTTGCAGCAGAAGCAGCAAGAGCTCATTCGCGCTGAACGCCTCGCCGCGGTGGGTCGGGTGTCCGCGCAGGTGGCGCATGAGATCCGCAATCCGCTCTCTTCCATCGGGCTCAACGTGGAAATGCTGCAGGATCAGCTCGGCACGTTCGACTCGCCGGCCGACGCGAAAGAAGCGAAGGATCTGCTCACCTCGGTGATGCGCGAGGTCGACCGGCTCACTGAGATCACCGAAGACTATTTGCGCCTGGCTCGCCTGCCGACTCCGGCGAAGCGGCCGGAGGATCTCAAGAAGATCCTCGAAGAGGTGCTCGGCTTTGCCCGCGAAGAGCTCGAGCGCGCCGGCGTGAAGATCGTGGCCGAGCTGCCTGAAGGGGGGCTCCCCATCTCGGCCGACGAAGGCCAGTTGCGGCAGGTCTTCTTGAATCTCATTCGCAACGCGCGCGAGGCCATGGCCACCGGCGGCACGCTCAAGGTCCGCGCGGGCAGCTCAGGCGCATTGCTCGACGTGCGGGTCAGCGACACCGGCACCGGCATTCCGCCCGCGGTGCGCGAAAGGCTGTTCGAGCCCTTCTTCACCACCAAGCCGGGCGGTACGGGCCTGGGTCTTTCGCTTTCCCGTCAGATCGTCGAAGCGCACGGTGGCCGAATCGACGTAGACAGCGCCCCGAACGGCGGCACCACCTTTCTCCTGGAGTTTCCTCGCGCGTGAGCTTCTCCGTCTTCAAGGACATCCTCCCTTCCGGGCTGACCGTCGTCACCATCGAGACACCGCACCTTCACAGCCTGATGGTCGCGGTCTACGTGCGCGTCGGCAGCCGGCATGAAGAGGTGAAGAACAATGGCGTGAGCCATCTGCTCGAACACCTCTTCTTCCGCGGCAGCAAGAGCTACCCCGACTCGGTGCGCATGAACGCGGCCGTCGAGAGCGTGGGCGGCAACTTGAACGGCGTCACCATGCGTGACTCGAGCTACTTCTATACGCCCGCGCATCAAGACGGGCTCGAGGTGCCGCTCTCGGTGCTCGGCGAGATGATGACGCGGCCCCGGCTGGGTCATCTCGAGACCGAGAAGAGGATCATCCTCGAGGAGATGCTCGACGAGGTCGATGAGCGGGGCCGTGATGTCGACGTGGATAACCTGTCGAAGCGGGTGCTCTACGAGGGGCACCCGATGTCGCACAAGATCGCGGGCACGACGGATTCGGTCAAGAAGCTGACCCTGCGTGATGTGCGGAAACACTTCGCGCGCGCGTACGTGGGCGGGAACATCGTCGTCGCGGTGTCGGGGCCGGTGACTCGAAAGCGCGTGGTGAAGGCGACGAAGGAGTCGTTCAAGTATTTGCCGCCAGGGCCCCGGCTGGGTGAGGTGCCCCCGTCAGAGCTCGCGCCCACGGGGCCGCGGTTCAAGTTCGTCACGCTCGATGAGGCGCAGGTCGAGTTCCGCATGAGCTTTCCGACCGTGCGTGAGGATCATCCGGATTCAGCGGGGCTTGGCTTGCTGCGGCGGGTGCTCGATGACGGGCTCTCGAGCCGCTTGCCGCACAACATCGTGGAGAAGCGCGGGCTCGCGTACTCGGTCGGGGCGATGATCGAGTCGTTTCACGATGTCGGCACGTTCGAGATCGAGGGCGCGTCGGCACCGGAGAATCTGGCAGAGGTGTTTCAAGAGGTGCTCCGCACGCTGGGGACGCTGCGGGCGGGGAAGGTCAGCCGCGAGGAGCTGCGCCGGGTGAAGACGCGGTTCGCGATGCAGCTCGATTTTCTTCAGGACTCGCCGGGGGATCTTTGCGGATGGTTCGGCGCGGGTGAGCTGTACCGGCCCGTCGAGACCTTCGAGCAGAAGAAGGAAGAAATGGAGCGCGTGACGTTGGCCGAGCTGCAGCGGCTGGCGAAGAAGTGGCTGTCGGCTGAGCGGATGGTCACGGTGGCCGTGGGTCCGCGATCGGCGAAGAAGAAGTCGGAAGCGGTGATCACCAAAGCCTCGAAGTGGCTCCGCTGAGCTCCCTCTCCCTGCGACAGGAGACTGGTGAAATAGTGCCTCGACTCCGCTCGGCACGAACGGAACCGGCCGAAATCCGTTCAGCCCGAGCGAAGTCGAGGGCGTACTTCAACAGTCTCCGAACGCGGGGAGAGGGGATTCAGTTCGTCAACGGCCTCTGCCTCTGATGATCTGAATGCCGCCACCACCTGAAGGCTTCTTCGCCCCACCCTTCGCGAGCCTGGCTTTGATCTTCAGATACTCCGCGTTCTTCGGGTCCTTCCGCAGCGCCTCGTTGATCAGCTTGAGCCCCCGATCCACGTTCGCCCAGGTCTCGGCGTAATACCGCGCCAGCTGCACCTTCTCTTCCGCGTCGATGTCGTTGTGGAAGAACAACAACTCCAGCGTGTCGATGGCCTCGGCCTTGTTCCCCTTCTTGTCTTGAATGCGCCAGATCCGCTTGAGCGCGGGCACGAAGCCGGAATCGGTCAGCAGCGCCGACTGGTAATCATTGAGCGCGTCATCGAGGCGCTCCTGCTGCTCCAACGCGCGGCCACGCACGTACAGCGCCCGCGCCCACCGCGGCTCCATCGCGAGGATCTGATCGACCAGCACCTGCGCATCGCCACCCTTCCCCTGCAGCAGCCGGGTCTCGGCCAGCAGCGCCAGCGTCTCGGCATCTTTCGGATCTTCGTCGACCAACCGCTCGAGCAGTGCCGCCGCTTCATCAGACCTTCCCAGCTCGTTGAGCACCCGCGCCCGCAGCGTCACCACATCGGTACGTTTGGCGTCTTTCGGGTCGACCATGCTGACGTCCTGATCGGCCTGCTCGAGTCGACGTTCATTCAAGAAGTACCGCGCGCGCAGCAACCGGGCCGACGTGAGCGACGGTGTCTGGGCCAACAACCGATCCATCAACTTCGCGGCGAGCAGCACATCGCCCTTGAGGAAGAGGATCTCTGCCTCCATGGTCTTCGCTTCGACGTCATCCGGGCTGCGCAGTTGAATGCGCTCGAGCGTCTTGAACGCCTCGGTGATCTTCCCCGAGTGCGCGAGCAGCCGGCTCAGGTCGAGGATCTCGGGATCGGTGAGCAGGTCGTCATCACGCATCGCCATCAGCTCGACGGTGGCGGCCTTCACCTGGTGCATCTTGATCAACATCTCCGCGCGCTGCCGGCGGATGCTGGGGTCCTTCACGCCGGAGACTGCCTCGGCCTGCTTGAGCGTCAGCGTCGCTCCCGCCTCATTGCCGGCCGCGTTGTAGGCCTCTGCCAGCAAGAGATAGAGGCTCGCGTCTTCCGGCGAGGCCGAGATGGCCTGCTTGAATTCGCGCACCGCGGCGTCAGCCCTGCCCGCAGAAAGTTCAGCCCGGCCCTGCGCCACGAAATCGACCGTGGTCTCGATTTTCTTCCGCTCGCGGGCCTTCTCGGCCTCCTCGCAAGCCCAGAGGCCCAGCGCGCCTACGAGCAGGACGGTCAGTCGTCGCTTCGGATCTCAAAGTACAGATGTTACGGTGCGGGGTCGATGGATCCCTTCGTGCGCAAGCTGGTGCTCAGGCTCTTTGACGACGGCGCCCCACTCTCGCGAAATCGGCATTTCCATACCTTCGAGTCACCCGAGGGCAAGCGGGCGATGCGCATCTCGCGGCGGCTCAAGGCGCTACAGCTCGACATCGCGAAGTGCCGCGATGCGGGTGGCGCCTCGAGCGTGGTGGCCACGAAGGACGGTGAAGGGGTGGTGAAGATCGAGATCCGCCTCGAACACCTGCGCTCCACCCGGCTCACCATGCTCGACGAGATGGAGTTCGAGCTGCTCAAACAACTGCCCGGGGTGAAGGACCTGCTCAACGATATTCAGAAGTGACCCCCGCACCGTTCATCCCGACGGGGTTGATCGAAATAAGGAGCGCCCACCGTTCATCCCGAGCGAAATCGAGGGATTACCTCGCCTTCGGGCGGTAAGTGCCCCCTCGACTGCGCTCGGGGAGACCGGTGATTGGAGTCATTTCTATTTCGGCCAACCCTGCGAGCGCAGTCGAG
>JAYVFP010000072.1:0-49474 GCA_043773025.1 Archangium sp. | reverse complement strand
GTCGAGGGATTACCTCGCCTTCGGGCGGTAAGTGCCCCCTCGACTGCGCTCGGGGAGACCGGTGATTGGAGTCATTTCTATTTCGGCCAACCCTGTCGATGCGAACGGTGCTTGTCCTTTGGCGCGCTGAGCGGTTCTCGACAGGTCAGAGTCACTGTGGCGAAGTACTAGCGCAGGGCGAGGTTCGCGAGCACCGTGGCGATGCCTTCGGTCACCCGCGCCCAGCTCTGAAAATTCCGCGTGTACGTGAGCGCCGCTTCGGTCGGGCCCGGGGGCGCGACCACGGGGAACGCACGCAGCTCGTGGCCTCCGATGCGATGACGCTCGAGGCTGAGGGCCGCCACGTACTGCTGGGGGTCGGCGGCGACGAAGCCCATCAACGCAAACAGCACCATGTTGAGGCGATCGGGTGAACCCGCCCGCTCCGGAAAATCGAGCAGGCTCTCGATCCACGGGCCGAAGACGGCCTCGCGCTCGGGGTGACGTTTGAGCCCGGTCCACACCACCAGAAACCCTTCGACCACCTGCGTGCGCGAGCGGGTCTCTTCATCGCCCCACATCTTCGAGCGCATGTTCGCGTGTTCATCGGGATCGTCCGCGAAGGGCCCACCCAGCGTCTTCCACCGCGCGAAGGTCTGCTCGAAGGTCCACTCGGGTGAACGGCTGCACAGCAGCACGTGGGTGAAGTGCAGCGCGACGCACTCCAGCTCTTCGGGGCTGCCCCACATGCGCGCGGTCTTCGGCAACTGCGTGAGGCGCTGCAGGATGGCGGTCTCGAGCGGGCTCACACCAGCACCACCAACGCGTGGTGTTCGTTCTCGACGCAGGCCTTCACCAGCGAGCCCAATGACGCCTTCGTCTCACCACCGACCAGCACGGTCATCACGTCGACCACCAGGCACGCGCGCGCGCCATCGGGCGAAACGATGGCCGGGTTCACCTTGCCGTCATCACTCACGCTCATCCACTGCCAGCCGCCGAGCTGCACGATCTGTTCTCCGATGATGAAGGCGAGTGAAGCGACCTGCCGGGCCTGCTGTGCCGCGCCGCCGTTCTGACGGAGGAAAAGCAGGATGCGTTCCATCGCTGAAACGATCTCCGTGGGTGCGAAGATGTTCTTCGCCCACTGCTGCAACGCACGCTCAGTGGCCAGCTGAAGCTCACCCAGGTGCTTGGTGGAGAGAGGCGCTACGAGCACGGCCGACACTCTAACTCCCTCTCCCCGCTTCGCAGGGCGAGGTTTTCCTCAAGAAGCGCCACACACCAGCATCACTTCTTCGCCGCGACCACCTTCACCTGCGCGGTCGACCCGGCCACCTTGCCGTCCTTCGGCAACGGCTCAGAACGCCCGCCCAGGCACTTCGCGAGGAACCCTTCTGCGCGCGCGAAGAAGTCGATGCGGTTGTCGGGGCGCACGAAGCCGTGGCCTTCGTCGGGGTACAGCACGTAGGTCACCGGCAGCCCGTTCTTTTCCATCGCGGCGACGATCTGCTCCGACTCGGCCGGCTTGACGCGGGGGTCGTTCGCGCCCTGCCCAATCAGCAGCGGCACTTTGATCTTGTCGGCAGAGAACAACGGCGAGGCGCGGGTGAGCAGCTCCTTGTCTTGCGCGTTGTCGGGGTCGCCCATGCGCGAGACGAGCTGACGGCGATACGCAGCCCAGTACGGCGGGATGCTTTTGAGCAGGGTGAAGAGGTTCGAGGGCCCCACGATGTCGACGCCGCACGCGAAGGTGTCAGGCGTGAACGAAAGGCCCGCGAGCGTGGCGTAACCTCCGTAGCTGCCACCCATGATGGCCACCTTCTTCGGGTCGGCCACGCCTTCCCTCACCGCCCAGTTGACGGAGTCGATCAGATCGTCGTGCATCGAGAGGCCCCACTGCCGGTTGCCGGCGTTGAGGAACTTCTTCCCGTAGCCGGTCGACGCACGGAAGTTCACCTGCAGCACCGCGTAGCCGCGGTTCGCCAGCCACTGAGCAGTGGGCACCTGCCCCCAGGTGTCACGCCCCCACGGCCCACCGTGCACCAGCAACACCAACGGCAAACCCCTCGCCGTCTTGCCAGGGGGGAGCGAGAGGTACGCGGGCAGGTCGAGCCCATCGCGCGCGGGGATGATGAGCGGCTTCATCACCGCCATCTGCAGACCTTCGAGCTTCGGCTGCGCCGAGAACAGCACCTCGAGCTTTTCGGTCTTGCGCTCGTAGAGCCAGTACCGCAGCGGGCCGAGATCGCGGGTCTCCGAGACGATCCACTTCGTGTCGGCGGCGTCCATGCTGCTGACCGAGAAGTCGCCTGAGAGCCCCGCCTTCAACGCCTCGAGATCGCCCTTCACCGACGGCTCGACCGGCACCCAGCTCATGCGCCCCTCGACGTCGAACGACGCGCCCCTCACGCCGTGGCGGCTCGGGTAGTTCAGCGTGCCATTCACGTCGCTCTTGTCACTGGCGGCCAGCACGCGCTCGGCGCCCGACTTGAGGCTCTTTTCAATCAGCCTCGCCGTGTCGGAGTTGATCGAGCTCTCGATGATGATCGACCGGCCATCTTCCGTGAAGTCGATGAACTGGAGAATCTCCTCGAGGCCGACGGTGATGAGCGGCTTCCACGGCGCCTTCACCGTGTCGCGCACGCGCAGCTCGGTGCCGCCTTCTCTGGTGGTGGCGTTCGCGGCGCGCACCTGCAGCGCAGCGTCGACGCCCCAGCTGTTCACGTCGCCGGGGTTCTCGGTGTCCAGCACCGCGGCGCCCGTGTCGAGCGAGACGCGGTACACGTCCATCGACTTGCGGTCTTTCACGTTGGCGGTCACCAGGATGATGTTGGGCTGCTTCGGCGAGGTCGCCAGCACTGCGGCGCGCACGCCTTGCCACGGCGTGAGATCGCGCACGTTCTTCGACGCGAGCTCGACCTGGAAGATGTGGAAGTTCTCGTCGCCGTCCGCGTCCTGGCCGTAGAGGATCGACTTCGAGTCTTCGCTCCAGGAGTACGAGCGGATGCCGCGCTTCTTGTCGGCGGTCACCGCGATGGCGCCGTCTTTCGCCGCGAGAGGGCGCACCCAGACCTGCATCACGTTCTTCTCGTCAGGCGCGATCCACGCGAGCTGCTCACCGCTGGGCGAGAGGCCGGGGCGGATGCGCTCGGGGTTTCCGAAGAGCAGGTCACGCGAGATGAGCGAGGTACCGGCGTCTTGCGCGGGGGCGGTGAGCGCGGTCAGCAGACACAGCACGGGCAGGATGCGTCTCGGGTTCATTGCCGCTTCGTACTCATTCTCGAAGGTGACCGCTCGAGCGGTCGCTGATGACCCGAGAAACCTCCGGCGCAAAAGCGACCCACGGGGTGTTCATCAGAACTGAATCGTCGTCTCGGCGATGTCACGGCCAGAGAAGTCTTTGCCCGCGTAGAACTCGCGCCAGAGCCGAAGGTAGCCCTCGGTCACCTGGTCTGCCGACATCAGCTTCGGCTCGAACACGCAGTGCGCGTCGTTGTAGTGGCTCCAGGTGCGATCGAAGATCCGCTCCTCCCGCTCGAGGCGCGCCCACGCCGGGGTGCCGGGGTACGGCGTGAAGATCGCGAACTCTGCCTTGGTGATTTTGCTGCGCGCTGCGAACTCGAGCATGCGATCGACCGTGCCCTCGTCGTCGGCCTCGTTGCCCAGCAGAAAGGAAGTGTAGGGCTCGATGCCCGCGTCGAGACTCTTCTGAACGGCCTCGTGCGCGCGGGCCAGGTTCTTTGGGTCTTTTCCCGTGAAGGCGCCTCGAGTCACCGGGTCGAAGCCGCCCACCAGATAGAACATGTCGACCCCGGCGCGTTTTGCCAGCTCGAGCATGGCCGGGCTCGAGGTGAGGATCAGGGGCATCGAGATGCCGATGTAGCTGATCGTCGCCGGGGCACCGCGCGCGATGATCCGCTCGAACAGCAGCTTGAGCTGCTTCACGTTGGCGCCCGGGAACCAGCTGGTGTCTTCGGTGAGGCAAGCCCGCTTGCCGTGCCGCGCGAGCTGCTCCAGCTGGCCCACCACGTGATCCAGTGAGAAGTGACGCAGCGAGCGGGTCATCGAGAAGGGCAGCACGCACGCCTCACACGTCAGCGGACAGCCGCGCGAGAGCTGTACGGGGTAGTCATCGGGCTGAAAATGGCCCGCCTTTTTCTCGAGGTAGAGGTCGACGCGCGGAAGCGGAAGCGGGTCGAGGCACTGCGTCTGTGCCGCACGGTACCTTCGCTGCAGCGTGCCCGAGCGCACGTCAGCGAGCACCTGACCCCAGATGGACTCGCCCTCTCCGACCACCACCGCATCGAAGTGGTCGTCGCAGAGCGAGGGCATCATGGTGGGGAAGATGCCGCCTGCGACCGTGGTCTTGCCCAGCGCCCGAAAATACGCAGCCAGCTCGAGCGCGCGGGTGGCGGCGGGTGTGAAGAAGCTGAAGGCCACGAGGTCGGCGTCGGTGGGCACGTCGGCAGGTGTGAGCCGATCGTCGCGGAACTCGAGTTCGACGTCGGCCGGGGTCACGGCGGCGATTGCGGCGATGCCCAGCGAAGGCGAGCCCAGGTACTCGTTCAGGGGCACCCATGCGCGCAGCTCGGGGTGCGCCTCGGCGTGCCGTGCGAACCGCGGGTAGACGAAGAGGATCTTCAAGGGAAATGGCCTTCCAGGAGCGCGTCGACGAGGACGTTGGTGGGTGCTGCAGTGAGGCCCGGTGCGGCCGCGGCACCCAGCGCCTCGTCACACAGGAAAGCGGCGGCGGCACGCTCGAGCGGCGTACAGGCCAGTGAAGTGGCGGCGGCCGCGGCGTCGCGCCACACGACGGCCCGGCCCAGGGCGTGCTGAGCCGCGCAGCGGCTCAGGGCCCGCACGCCCCCCATGGCGTCCCGGCGGAGCGCCACCGCCTGCCACAGCGTCGACAGCGCGGCGTCGGCGGGCGGCACGACAGGTTGGGTGAGTTCCCTCAGACCCGTGTGCGTGAGCAACACGTCGTTGGCACCCTCGAAGATGCGGGTGACGCGGGCGTCGCGCATCAACAGCGCGATGCCGGTGTCTTCGATGTAGCCGCTGCCTCCGTGCAGTTGGAGGGCGAGGTCTGCGATCTCGAACGCGCCTTCGCTGCAGAACACCTTGGCGCTGGTGGTCAGGCGCGAAAGCAACGCCCAGTCGTGCTCCGCCACCGAAGCCGCCCGCACGAGCGCAGCCATGCCGAACGCGATGGCGCTGGCGCGCGCGAGGGCCTGCTGCACCACTTCCTGCTTCACGAGCGTGCGGCGAAACTGGCGGCGCTCATGAACATGCCGAAGGGCCGCACCGAGCGCGGCGCGCGCGGTGCCCACACAACCAGCGCTCAGCAGCAGGCGGCCCCACGCGAGTACGTGGGAGAGCTGAGTCGCGCCCGTCCCCGGCTCGCCCAGAACGGCCGTGGCAGGCAGGGCCACCTCGTCGAAGATGAAGGCGGTGGTGGAAGACCCCCGCAGGCCGAGCTTGCGCTCTTCAGGTTGGCGCAGCACGCCCGGCGTCTTGGCGTCGATCAAGAGCAGGCTGGTCCCGCGTGCAGCCCCACCCAGCCCGGGCGTCGAGGCGGTGACGGTGAGCAACGATGCAAAGCCGCCGTTGGTGACGAAGAGCTTCGTGCCCGACAGCCGAAGGCTCTGATCGGGCAGGGGCCTCGCGGTGGCCTGCAGCGCCGAAAGATCGCTGCCTGCGTTTGGTTCGGTGGTGGCGAAGGCCGCGATCGCCTCGCCTGCGGCAAGGGCGGGGAGCCAGTGATCGTGCTGCGAGCGCGTGCCAAAGGCCACCAGCCCGCGCGTGCCCAGCCCGAGGTGGAGTCCGACCGTGGTGGCCACCGAACGGTCGACTTCGGCCAAGGCGCTCACCACCCGGGTCGCGGCGAGGGCCGGCAGTCCTGCGCCGCCCCAGTCGGGAGGCAGGGTCACGCCGAAGAGCCCCAGCTCGCGCAGCCCCTGCAGCACCGCGGGGGGAATGGCGTGGTCGCGATCGATCTCCAGCGCACGAATGTTCCTCTTCGAAAACTCGCGCACGCTCCGGATCAGCGCATCGATCACCTCTTCGTTCATGAGGCCGCGGTTGCCTTGTTCGCGAGGTGCCGCCGGGCCAGCGCCACCGTGCTCGCGACGGTGGTGACCTGCGAGGCTTCCTCCATCGGCACGTCGAGGTCGAACTCTTCGGCGAGCATCGAGAGCAACTCCATCGAACAAACGGAGTCGAGCCCGAGGTCTTCGCGGAGCCGATGCTCGAGGCGGATGTCTGGAACGCGCACCACCGTCAGCTGGGCCATCAGGCAGAAGATTCGTTGAGTGAGGGCTTCGTCGGTCATGCGAATTGCTCCAGAGGTGGGCGGGTGAGAAACCCCATCAGCCGGGCCCACGAATCCCAGGCGTCCAGGGTGTCGGAGAACGGCCGATAACGCAGCCCGAGCGAGCGGGAGCGCGAGGCATCGACCCTCGGCCCGTGGACGATCAGGTCGACGAGCTCGCGAGAGAGAAGTGGGCGACCTCCGTCACGCGCGGCGACGCGCTCGAGGCGGTCGGCCAGCGCGCGGGCCGCGCCGCCGCTCAGCGGCTCTTGCGGTTGCGGGGCGCGATACCGCCGCGCGAGCCTGCTCAGGAGCTCGTGCGCATCGAACGCTTCATGCGCGAGCAGCAACCGCGCAGGTGGATCAGCGGCGGTGCTCAGCATCAGCAGCGCCCGGGCCACGTCACGCGCGTCGACGGTGGTGATGACTCCGTCGGGAAGAGGCGGGGGCGCCCCCCGAGCGGTGGCCAGGAGGAGCGAGGAAGTGCCTACCTTCCAGTCGAAGGGCCCCAGGCAGGCCGCGGGGCACGCGACGACCATCTGCATGCGGTGCTCCTCACGCAGCCGTCGTTCGAGGTGCCACTTGAGCGCGTGGTACGTGCCCCACTCCGGGCACGATGGAAAGACGTCGGCCTCGGTGGAGGCGCCGTCTGCGCGCGGCGCCACGGTGGCAGTGCTCGAGACGAACACGATGCGTCGCACGCCCGCTTCGGCCGCGGCGTCGAGCACGGCGTCGAGCTCGGCCACCCCGCGCGCGAGGGTCTGCTCGGGCTCGAGCGAGAGGCGGGGGTAGTGCGCGGCCGCGTGGACCAGCACGTCGACTCCGCGGAACGCTTCGCGCAGCGACGCGGGCGCACCGAAGTCGGTCACGACCAGAGGAACGCCGAGGGCCCGCAGGCCCAGCACGTTGCCTTGCACACGCCGGCCACAGCGGGGCGTGAGGCCGGCGTCGAGGAACGCGTGAACGGTGTTGAGGCCCAGGAAGCCCCCGGCGCCCAGCACCATCACCTCGAGGCGGCTCACGCGACGACACCCCTTTCAGGGAGCGCCCAAGCGCCTTCGTGGTGGCGTCGGGGTGCTCGAAGTAGCCCTCCATCACCATGGGCCCGCGCACGCACAGCTCGCCCTCTTCACCCTCGGGCTTCACCTGCCCCTCTGCATCTGTCACGCACAGTTCGACACCCGGCAGCACCGCGCCCACCGAGGGCACGCGGCGCCCGTCGAGTTCGAGATCGAGCACCTCGAGGCCAGGCCGCGAGAAGGCCACACCCAGGGTCGCCTCAGCCAGCCCGTACACGGGCAGCAGCGCGCGTCGGTCGAAGCCCGCGGGCGCGAACCTCTCGCTGAAGTGTTCGAGCGTGGTGCGGTGAATCGGCTCGGAGCCGTTGAGTGCGCAGCGTAAGGACGAGAGGTCGAGCCCGTCGGGGCTCACCCGGCGCGCCAGCAACTCCCACGCGAAGTTGGGGCCCACCGTGAGGGTGGCCCGCTCGGCACTGACCAGCTCCAGCCAGCGACGGGGCCGCATCAAAAAGTCCCCGGGTCGAAGCACATGCACGGGGAATCGGGCGACCAGCGAGGTGAGCAGCACTCCGACCAGGCCCATGTCGTGGAAGAACGGAAGCCACGAGACGCCGACGTCGGAAGGGCCAAGCCCCAGGGCCGCTGCCATCGCGGTGGCCGAGGCGATCGCCGCGCGTTGAGAGATGATCGCGCCGCGCGGATCCCCGGTCGAGCCCGAGGTGAACTGGAGAAACGCCGGAGCCGAGGCGGTCGTGCGCGAACCCTCGAAGCGGTTCGCCTGAAGGGCCGCGGTCACCGTCGGAACACCCCAGCTTGCGCTGGCGGCCGACGGCAACGTCGCCAGCACGTCGAGCCGCGCCCGCTCGAGGACCGAGCGAAGCGGCCCCACCAGCAGCTCGGGGCCTTGATCCAACACAGGCCACGGAAGCGGCACCGCCGTCGCGCCCAGCGCCTGCGCTGCGAAGAAGGCCGCGACGAAGTCGGGCCCGTTGGGAAACAAGACGCCCACCCGGCTGCCGGGTTGAAGGGGAGCGGCCTTGCAGAGCGCCGCGGCCCAGCCTTGCGCGCGTGCCAGCACCGCGCCGCGGCTGAGCACCACGCGTTCTGTCCCCACATGGAAGACCAACCACGGGGCGGTGCGATCACCCTGCTCGAGCGCGTGCCAAAGGGTGGGAGGCAGGCTGGCCGGCAGGAGCGGCCCGCGAAGCTCGGCAGAAGTGGAGTGGCGCATCACCCCGCCCTTTGAGCACCCGCCGCCACCCGCGCACCTTGATGCGGGTCACGTCCTGTTCACTTTTCTGAAGGCGCCCCCCAGACGCCCGCGCCCGCCGATGTTCCCCTCTGATTCAAAGTGGAACAGGGCGAACCAATCGCCCCGAGCAGGGGACGCTGGCCTTGGGCTTGCTACTGGCGCCTTCAGGCGCGCACGCCGCCACTGAACGAAGGAATCACTGATGCTCGATGCGCCTGTCGCCTCCTGTGCGGAATGCCCCCTGGGTGCCCAGGGTCTCTGTGCCTTCGTGCCGCGCAAACTCACCGCGGGCACCCAGCTCTGGCAGCAGGGCGAGGTGCCCAGCGAGCTCGTCTTCGTCAAACGGGGCCTGCTGGCGCGCAGCGCGATCGACCCGGCCGGTCGCGAGCTTGCAACGGCGGTGCGCGGTCCCCGTTCTCTCCTGGGCGTGGAGGCGCTGCGCGGGCAGCCAGCGCGCGCTTCGATGGAGGCGCTGACGGAGGCCATCGTCTGCGCGGCCACGCCGGCGACCGTGCGGCAGTCGACGGGCCTGATGGATTCAGGCCACGGTCACCTGCCCGCTCAGTCCGCCAACACCCGCGCGTTGTGGCAGCTGACGGTCGACGAGCTGCTGCGGGTGGAGCGTGACTTCGAACTCCGGTGCGGATCGGCGGCGTCGCGGGTCGCGCGTTTTCTTCTCCTCAGCGGGGGCCTGATCGCCTCGGGTCGAAGAGGCGCGTTTTCCAAGCGGCATGTGGCTGCCCTGCTCGAGCTGCGCCCCGAAACGCTGTCGCGCTGCCTGCGCACGTTTGCTTCAGCAGGGCTCATCGCTTCGGGCCGCGAGGTGCGAATTCTCGATGCGCCGGGGCTCGAGGAGCTCGTGGGGTGAGCTGACGGCGACGCCTGGTTTCTGAAGCAGCGAAACCTTGTAGGTGTCGGTGCCGTCCACCAGGTTCTCGTAGAGCTTGGTGCCGGGGTTGCGCGAAAAGTTCTTCAACGCGACATCGGCCAGCGCCTTGCGCTTCCCACCCAGCCTGGGGATTTTGAAGCCGTGGAACGTCGAGATGATCTGTTCCACGTAGGAGTCGATGCGTTGTTTGTCTTCGTCGCGCGCCTGGATCGCCTCCGTGGTCACGTCGCAGCTCTCGAGCATCGTAAAGCCGAGGCTCCCCAGCAGCTCGAAACACGGCGCCCAGGTGGAGTCGGGGATGGCGTTGCCCCAGACCAGGAACCCGCCGGGCTTGAGCATGCGGAAGGCCGCCTTGAAGAAGCGCTCGTCTTCGCTGGTGGCGCGGCCGGGCATCTCTGTGACGTGGGTTTCGTTGACCGCGACGAAGTCAGCCACCCCCTCGGGCAGCGCGAGCGTGGTGGCATCACCGCACGTCGCGACCAGCCGGCCACCCAGCTCTGGAACGAACTTGCGGTTGCACGAGTTGATGCCCGCCTGCTGCATGTCGACCGCCACGTAGGTGCAGGCGGGGATGATCTTCGAGCAGATCAAGTGTGCGCCCGCGCCCGTACCGCAGCCCATCTCGACGATGTGCACCTTGCCCTTGCGAGTCTCGATGTACCGGCGTGCGGCCTCGAAGTGGTAGAGGCCGGAGTACGCGTTCTTGCCCATCAGCTGCGGATCGCTCGGTGAGATGGGGGCCTTCCCCCACGCGGCTGGCCAGGTGTAGCCCCAGGTGTTGAAGGTGAACTCGTACGGCTCGCCCGTGCCGGAGCGCACGGTGCCCATCGAGCGGTAGAGCGCGTAGAGCAGCGAGTAGATGGACGTCTTGTCGTAGTCGTCTTCGGAGACGTCACCGTTCTTCAGGTCGATCTTCTGCTTCGGCTCGACCATCGCGCTCATCACCCACGCGCCGACGATCAGCTGAAGCTGGTTCTTCGTGTAGTCCGACTTGTGGCTCAACGCGGTCAGGAGATCCATGTGACACCTTGTGAAGAGGGAAAATTGCAGCAGCGGCAGCGGCTCGTTCGAGTGGCCCGACGTCAGAGGCGGTGGTCGAGCAAGAACAACCAGTCACCCGTCATCGCTGCGTAGGTCAGCGAGCCGCTGAGCATCGCGCCGCAGACGCCCGCCGAAAACGAGTCCTGCCCGGTCAACCAGAGGCCCTCGATGGGGGTCTGGGGTCGCAGCCAGTGCGTATCGCGGGTGAAGTGTTCGGCAGAAGGCTCGATGCCCAGCGAACAACCTCCCCACGCTCGCGGGTTGCAGCCCACCGGAACGCCGACATGAAGTGAGGTGGGCGTCTTGCCCTTGAGCACCGGCATGTGGCGATGAACCAACGCGAGCAGGTTGTCGCGCACGCCGGCATCGAAGGTGGGCCTGAAGGAAGGGTTTTCCCGGTAGCGCTTGACCCACTGAGCGGGTGCTTCGGCGAGCGCGGTGACGGTCGTCTTCCCGGGGCAACGTTGGCGATACACCGGGTCGCGCGCAGAGGGGCTGAGCAGGTAGCCCCCCATGCCCTCGAAGCGCATCGTGCCCTTGTAGAGCCGGTCAGCCGCATCGAGGTCGTAGGGGTCGATGCCCGGATAGGAGGGCATGTGCCAGATGATGTGCTGCGGCAGCTCGAGCTCTTCGTCGTAGCCCAGGAAGAGGTAACACATGGCGGGGCTCGGACCGGTCTGGGCGAAGCGCTGTGCGAAGCCGTGACGCTCCCGCTCAGCTTCGGGGAGCAGCTCCATGAAAGTGACCCACGCCGAGGCATCGCTGATCACCCGCTTCGCGCGGACTTTCGTCCCATTCTTCAGGCGCACGCCGACCGCGCGCCCACCTTCGATCAAGATTTCCTCGACCGGCGTGGAGACCGCCAGCTGGCCTCCGGCCGCCTCGACGATGGGCACCACGCAGTTGGCGATCTGCGAGGGACCGCCCACCGGGTAATAGGCGCCGTGCCGGTAGTGGTAGAGGTTGGCCGAGTGGAACGAGAACGGTGAGTGCTCCGGCGTGCGCCCGTGATTGCCGTACATGTACGAGAAGATCGCAGCCAGCCGCCGAGAGAAGCCGAGCTCCTGCTGAAGGACTGTCGCCTATCGAGTCGACGCCGCTGTTGAACTCGAACCCGTCGAGTTCATGGCAGTGCGTAGAGCCCCCCGATGCCCGTGCCGATGACGATGACGTCGGGGGTCTGCAGCAGACTGGCCGGCTTGGAGTAGCGCTTCGAGGCGGGGTTTTCGGAGCTGAGGTACGCCGGGCCTGGGTTGGGCCGCCCCGGGGTATAGAACAGCTCGGCGTCAGTCTTCATGGCGGCGCGGACTAGCGCAACGCTCGCCGCGAAGAATTGATCAGCCTCAAGCCTTCAGCGCGCCCCCCCCCCTCGAAGCGCATTTTCGCCGTCACGGTGAGCCACTCGCTTTCCGAGGGCATCGAGTGCATTGCCGCATCGAAGCCGGGCTTCTCCTGCTGATGGCAGGGGGCCTCGTGGTACGTCGCAGGGTCATGCGGTGTTTTGTGATCGGTTGCCTGCTGACACTCACGGCGTGCCCTCCAAGTTTGCGCAAGCCCGAGTCGGCGCAGCTCGTGCTCACGGGAACAGTGTACGCGGGCGGGTTCTCGCGGCGGGGTGAAGCGTTGCCCGATGCGACGCTCACGTTGCGGCGCGCGGACACCGGTGCAGAACTTGCGAGCAACACCACCTCTGCCGCAGGGGGGTACCGACTGGCGGTGACCGTGACGCAAGGCACTCGCGTGGTGCTGATCACCCAGGCCACGAACTTCGCTCCGTTCGCCAAGGCCTTCACTGTCGGGCCCTACACCGAGCTGACCACCTCGTTCTCGCTCGAGCCGCTCGACACGCTGGAGTGCGCCGACGCCGACTGCTCCGCGCCCGCGATCGATCTTCAGTGGGCCGAACCGCCCCAGGGCGCGGCGGGCACCGTGGCCAGCTTCGAGCTCGAGTTGGAAGACCCCGTGCAGGTCGACGTCGATGCCGAACGCCCTCACGTGCTGGCGATGGCCTTCGTGAAGTTGAGCGGAGGAACCACCGGCACCCTTGCCTTGCGCGTACCGCTCTCTTCGTGGAATCGACTGAGCGACGCGGTGCCCGGCACCGGTTTCCTGGAGGTCGTGGCGGCCACCTTCGATCCACGCCTGGGCAGGTGGGAGCGCCTGCCCCCCGTGCCGCTGCACTCCGAGTCGGGCCTGCCGATCCCCGAGAGCGCGTTGCCGCTGCTGCAGCGCTCGGAATACGCCGGCGGTGCGGTCGCGCAGTTGCCCTTCACGAACGAGCGTTTCGTCGCCGTGCTGGGGGTGCGCGCTCCCGAAGGGTGTGTGAGTGGAACGCTGCTGGTCGAAGGAAAGCCCGCCCGCGGCGCGTCGGTCGCCTTGCCCGGCACCGAGCCGGTCTCCACCGACGAAGCAGGAGCCTTCTGTGCCAGCGCTGCGCTCGGTGAGGCATTGCTCAAAGGCGCGGGCCAGTACGCCGGTCTGCCGTACGCGCTCGGCACGATCCCCCGCCCGACCGCGGCCGGGCGCTGTGGTGGTGAATGCAGACAGGTGGGCGAACTCTGGGTGCTGGCCGACGCGCTTCAGCTCCCCGCGCTTTGCCGCTTCTCGGGCCGGGTGATCGACCTGCAGGGAAACCCGGTGCCCAACGCCGAGGTGGTCGGCTTCGATGACTCCGTCGCGGGCAACTCCGTCGCTGCGTTTTGCGGGAAGAACGGCACCCGCTGCAGCCTGGCCGCGCCTTCTGGAGTTGACGGCTCGTTCACGCTCAACGTGCCCCTCTCGAGCTCCGTCTACTTCGGTGCCCGGGTGAGCAGCTCGACCGTCGGCGCAGACCAGCAGCGACGCGGCGGCCAACGCTTCGTGTCGTGCCCCAACGAGCCCCTCACGCTCAAGCTCCAGCGGGGTGAAGACCGCATCGAGGTCACCGCCACATTCGTCGGCTCGTCGATCACCTGGCTGCCTCCCCGGGCCGCCGCGCGGGTCACCGTGCTGGACGCCGCCGGCCTTCCGAAATGGGCTCTGACCGCCCCCGGTGGGCTCACCCCGCCGCTCACCTTCGGCACCGTTCCGTCAGACGCCATCGAGCTCACCGCACCCACCGGAACGGCTGCCACCGCCGACACTCTGCTCGTGGAGCTCGAGGGAACGGGCAGGGATGGGGTCGTCTATCGAGGCGGAGGCACTGGTACCCGCCCCTAGTCTCATTGCACCGCGTCAAGCTTCGGGGTTATCTGCCCCAGCCGAGTTTAGCGAAGTACCGACCGCGCGCGACGCGACCTCCACATCTCACTGTTCGGTTCCGGGCTGTTCTCCGGCGCGCGCGCAAGGACCCTCAAATGACCTCTCCTGCAGCAGCCCACCCCACGAAAGCTCCGCCCGGTGGCAAAGCCCGCCGGGTCAGCCGGGGCACCAAGCCGCTCATCCGCTCCTGGACTGAACCGCTCACCCGCGACTGGGCCGAGATGTGGAGCGCCTACAAGGGCACTCTGACGGACATCCCCAAGCAGCAGAGTCTGCCGCAAGACGTGCTCGCGGGCCTGACGGTGGCCGCGGTCGCGCTGCCCTTGAATCTCGCGTTGGCCGTGGCGAGCGGTCTTCCCCCCGCGGCGGGCCTGGTCGCGGGCGCCATCGGCGGCTTCATCGCCGCCTTCATTGGTGGAGCGCCTCTCCAGGTCACCGGCCCCGCCGCCGCGCTCTCGTCGATCGTGATGGGCATCGCGCTCGGGTTCGGGCCACAAGGCGTGGCGATGACCGCGATCATCGTGGGTGGCTTTCAGCTGATCCTCGCCTTTACGCGCGCAGGTCACCTGATGGCCAAGGTGCCCGAGAGCGTGCTCGGCGGCTTCACCACGGGCGTCGGCATCAAGCTGCTCGATCAACAGATCCCCGAGCTGCTGGGCTTCGACTACCGGGTCTCCGAGCTCGCCGCGATGATTCACCGGCCCGACTGGTTGAAAGAGGTCGAGTGGCTCGCGGTGGTGTGCGGCCTGTTCGTCGCCCTGCTGGTGGTGGGCACCGCGCGTTTCAAACGGTTCCCCGCGGCGATCGTCGGCGTGGGCGTGGTCACCTTCATCGCCAACTACGTCGGGTGGGATGTCACGCGCGTGGGCGAGGTGCCCAGCTCGTTTCCTCCGTTTTCCTTTCCCACCATCGCCGACGGCAGGTTCGGTGAGCTGTTCCTCGCCGCGTTGCCGCTGGCGTTCCTCGCGTCGGCCGAGTCGTTGCTCGCTTCACGCGCGGTCGATCGCATGCAGGGCGACAACATCATCCGGCCGGCGCAGCCGAGCCTCGAGCTCTTCGGCCAGGGCCTGGCGAACCTCACCGTAGGCTTCTTCTCGGGCATGCCCGTCTCGGGCGTGGTGGTGCGCAGCGGCGTCAACGTGCAGAGCGGCGCGCGCACCAAGGTGGCGAGCATGCTCCACGCCGCTTTCCTGGCTGCAGCGGTGCTCCTCATGTCGACCTTGATCGCCAAGGTGCCGCTGGCTGCGCTGGCGGGCTTGCTGTGCGTCATCGCCTTTCGGTTGATCGACGTCGGGCTGCTCATCGAGCTGTTCCGTCACGAGAAGCTCGAAGCGCTCGCCTTCCTGGTCACCGCGGCGGGCACCGTCACGGGTCACCTGATGGCGGGCCTGGCCGGTGGCCTGCTCGTTCACGCGTTCAACTACTTCGTCATCCACCGCAAGGATCGCAAGAAGGCGGCCGACAAGCCCGTGCTCGCCAACGGCGTGCGCGCGGTGCTGCACAAGGAGCACGCGCTCGCCCGCCAGGTGCAACGTGACGTCACCGGCAGCTCGGCCGAGTGGATGGCGCACGTGCGCAGCAACCCCGTCATCCCCACCACGGCCTTCGTGCATCATCAGGCGGCCGTGATTGGCCAGGTGGTGCTCGGGGAAAACGTGCACATCGCCGCGGGCAGCTCGGTGCGCGCCGACGAAGGCACGCCGTTCTTCATCGGCCCCAATACGAACTTGCAAGACGGCGTGGTGATTCACGCGCTCAAGCAGCGGCACGTCGAGGTCGCAGGTGAGAAGTGGGCCGTGTTCATCGGGCGCAACGTCTCGGTGGCGCACGACGCGCTGGTGCACGGCCCCTGCTACGTGGGTGACGACACCTTCATCGGCTTCAAGGCGGTGGTGCACGACTCGGTGGTCGGGCGCAGTTGTTTCGTGGGCATCGGCTCGATCGTGGTGGGCGTCGAGGTGCCTGACGGCCGGTTCGTGCCGCACGGCGCGATCATCGACAACCAGGACAAGGCCGACGCGCTCGCGCCGGCCAGCGACGCGCAGCACCACTTCAACGAAGACGTGGTCGACGTGAACCGCGGGCTGGCCGCCGCGTACCGTCGGCTGCTCGATGCCGGTCACCCTGCCCCGAAGCTCAACAGCAACGCGGGTGACCCCTCTTCCTGGGACGAGCGCTGGGCTCGCCCCTCAAACGATCGTTTTTAAAGGAGCACTTCATGTTTCTCACAGGGTTACTGATTGGGTTCGTGTTGTTCTTCTGGTGGGTCGCCAAAGATTGTTTCTTCCGCGTCGAGGAAGGCCAGGTGGCGGTGGTGATTCGCTTCGGCGCCGCGCGGCATGGCCCCGACGGCAAGCTGCTGCTGGCCGGCGCCGGGCTCCACTTCAAGTGGGCCTTCGAAGAGGTGAAGGTCGTCTCGTTGCGCGAGCAGTTGATCACCCTGGGTGGTGAAGCAGGCGCAGAGCCGATGATGCTCAACGACGGCACGGTGATTCGCCTGCAGTCGATGCTCCGCTACGCGCCGCAGCGCGACGGCATCGCCAGGTACCTCTTCGGGCTGCACCACCGGAAGGAGCACGTGGCGGGGCTCTTCTCGAGCCTGCTGCGCAACGAGATCGCCAACGTGAAGGGGCCGGTGATGAAGGCCGACTTGAAGACGCTGGGTGACGACCTGGGCGGCTCGTTCGCCCTGGTGCGCCGCGATCGCAAGCTGCTCAACGATCGCATCGCCGACTTCGCCCGCAAAGAGCTGCGGGACTACGGGGTGAACTTCGAGGCCGTCGACATCACCGACATCCACCCGCCTGATGAGCTGGCCGACGCACTCAACGCGGTGATGAGCGCGCGCGCCGAAGCCGAGTCGATGCGCTTTCGCAGCCAGAGCGAGTGCGCGCAGCGGGTGATGTCTGCCGAGCAGGGCGTGGCGATCGCCCAGACCCGCGCGGCCGCGGTGGAAGAAGAGATCACCGAGCTGGGCCGGCACCTCTCTGAGCTCGACAAGACGGGCGTGCTCGACGCCTACCTCTCGCGCCGCCGCGCCGAGGTGCTCTCGGAGTCGCGCACCGTCTACGTCAAAGATGATCACAAGCAGCTGAGAGGTGCCCGATGACTGGAAACGACTGGATGTGGTTGTCGCTGGGCGCGGCGGCGGGCGTGGTGGCGCTCACCCTGCTCTCCATGGCGTGGCGCGGCATGTACATCGGCGTCGAAGACGAACACATCGCGCTGGTGACCCGCTTCGGCAAGCTGGTGGCGAAGTACGACAAGCCGGGCCTCGTGCTGTACCCGACGAAGTGGCTGCCGTGGGTGAAGGTGCAGCAGGTCTCGATGGCCCGCGACTTCCGCGTCATTCACGACTTGCGGCTCAACGACGCGCGCGGCACCACCGTGGTGGCCGACCTCTGGCTCGAGCTGCGCATCGTCGACCCCGAGAAGGCGCTCTTCGCCGTGGAGGACTGGGACAAGGCGACGCAGAACCTGGTGCTGCACGCGGCGATGACGATTCTGGGCAGCCGCGACTTCCAGGAGATCCTCGATGACCGCAGCGAGCTGGGCGCGAAGCTTCAGCGCGACGTCTCATCGGAGACCGAGCGGTGGGGCGTGAAGGTCGACCAGGTCTTCGTGCGCCACGTGGCGCTGCTGCCTGAGGTCTCGCGCCAGGTGTTCGGCACCGTCGCCGCCCGCCTCGAGCGAGCGCGCGCGGTGCTGGTCGAGCAGGGCCGCCTCGACGTCGCGCAGCTCGAGGCCGAGACGTCCCGCCGGGTGGCCGCGCTGGTGGGCGAAGCGAAGTCGCAGTACCCGCTGGCCGTCGGCCGCGCACTGCACAAGCTCAAATCACGCCCCGCCGTGTTCGACGCGTACAACGCGCTCTACGAGCTGGCCCAGATTCGGGGCGCCCGCACCGTGGCGTTCCGGGGTTTCGACGGCCAGGAGCTGCGCGTGCTCGACGCGGCGATGTTGCCTGACGTGCAGCAGCCCGCGAGCCGAACGGCCTGAAACCTGTTCTCCCTTTCCCCTCCAGGTGAGGGGCCGTTCGGCCGACTCAGGCACGATCTGCCAGTTGCTTTCGCCCCGCCCCGCCGTTCTCGTCGGGGTGCGGGCGCTTCGGTCGCGAGATGATCAGCAATGGTGTCTTCGTCGCATGGCCGAGGCTCGCGTGGAGACGCGTCATGGCTACGACCAACAAGAGAACGCAGGTAGAGCAGGAAATAGGTGAGACGTTTGGCCTCGTGCCCCAGTGGGTGCACCTGATGCCCGACTCGGCGATCCAGGGCTTCTGGGCGCAGATGCGGGACTTCCAACTGGGCGAGACGAAGATTCCCAACAAGTACAAAGAGCTGATCGGGCTCGCGGTCTCGGGCGCCACGCGCTGCAAGTACTGCCAGCTGTTCCACATCGAAGCGGCCCGGCTCAACGGAGCGACGGAAGAAGAGATCGCCGAGGCCTGCATGATGGGCGCTCACACGATGGCAGCGAGCACCTTCCTCAACTCCATCGGCATCGAATACGAGGAGTTCAAGACCGAGACGCTGCAGATCGTCAGCAACCTCAAGGCGCAGGCGCAGCAGGTTCCTGGAGGCAAGCCCAAGCCGAAAGACCAACCCCGTGTCTGACGTGCTCGAGCGGCTGCTCGCCGATGACTACGTGAACGCGGGCGGCCAGCCCACCCGACGCTGGCACGCCGCGATGGCCCGCGCGGCCACGGAGCTGCTCTCGCGTGGCGAAGACCTGGAGGACTTGCGGGTGCCCGTCGCCTGGGCGCTGATGGAGCACTACGGCTCGGCCAGCGACGAAGAGCTGGTGGAGCTGGTGGCGGTGATGACGCCGCTCACGGCAGTTTCGCCGCGCCCCAAACAGGCGGGGCCAAACGGCCGGGCCGGGCTCAGCACTGAGGGTTGAGTTCAGGCTGCCCGGTCGTTCTCGTCTGACTGCGAAGTCCCACCTGACCGCACGGAGACGTTCATGGAACTGACCAGCAGACACTCTGACGACCACGTTCTGCAGCGGCTCATCGCCGACGGCTTCGTGCGCCGACACGCGAAGCGGTGTGTCCCCACCGATCGCTGGCACGCGGCCGTCGCGCACGCCGCGGCGGTCTTGCTGCTGCGCGGCGAGGAGATGGATGACCTCAAGGCGCCCATCGAGTGGGCGCTCACTCAGGCCTACGCCGACAGCACCGCCGATGAGGAGCTGATCGAGATGATCATGATCATGACGCCCCTGACCGCGGTCTCGCCGCTAGTCGACGAGGACGACTTCGACCCCTTCTTGATGCGGGGCCTCTGACGAAGGGTCGAGAAAGAGCCAGCGCAAGAGCGCGCGGTAGAACCCGAAGAGCGGCAACCGTTCAGCGACCTCGTCGCGCACGCGTTCACGGGTGCTCTTGAAGCTGGCGTGACTCTCGCGGGTGAGCTTCTCGCGCTCGTGCAGGAAGTTCGAGAGCGGCTGCACCTGAATCTCGAACGTCCGATCGGCCCAGCGCACCACCGACTTGAGCGCAGACCAGCCTGATTGTTTGCGCGAGGGGCGCTCGAGGTAGTCCTTGGTCTCCACCACCTCGAGCCGGGCATGTTTCTCGTTGCCGGGGAGCCCGCGGGCGCTCAGGCGCTCTTCTGAAAATGACAGCGAGGCGAGGTGCGCCTGCAGGCGACGCGCGTCGTCATCGACACCCACCACGATCTTGATGCCGAACACGTCTTTGACGTAGCGGCCGAGGTGACGCAGCTGCTTGTCGCGCAGCACGATGCCGTCGAGATCGAAGAGCTCGTCGACCACCTTGTTCCAGATCTCCTCTTCGGCCTTGATGCGCGTGAGGATGCGGTAGACGTTGAGCGCAGTGGGCCCCGCGGGCTCGTACTCCACGACGTTCGAGACCAGCGCGGCGCGCATCCACCCGCGGTGATCGGCGATCGCCAGCCTCGCCAGGATGCGGGTGCCGAGATCGAGGTCGGTCGACGCTGCGACGTCTTCTTCCGACACGTCGACGGTGAGGGTGAAGCGCTCGCGGGTGCGTTCGATCTCACCGATGGCCGAGCTGCGCAGGGCGTACGCACCCAGCAACTGCTGCGCGAGCAGGCCCGCCAGCGCGTGCAAATCTTTCTCGCCGCGCCGAATCATCGCGCCGAACTCGGCACGGGCCTGCGCGAGCTGCAGCTTCGAAAAGACGAGGCGACCGCCGAACGTGCCCGCCTCGAGCTCGATGCGCGCGTCTTTGAGGGCCATCACCAGCTCGTTGAGCGTGGGCGCCTGACTCACCATCCACAGAGGCGAGACTTCGAGAACTGACTTGTCTTCTTGAATCGGCTCGATGGTCATGGGGCCTGTACGAAAGGGCTAACCGAGGTCGCCCGGCTTCACCATGTGATGACGCAACCGTAACGGGCGTCACGTCGTGGTGATGGTGCCGCCGTCGACCACCAGCACCTGGCCTGTGACGTACGACGACGCCTGCGAGGCCAGGAACACCGCGGCGCCGGCGATCTCATCGGGCTGCGCGTGGCGGTTGAGCGCGGTGCGGTCGACCACGTGCTTGCGCATGTCTTCGTCACCGACGATCGCCGAGGCGAACTTCGTGTCGACCAGGCCCGGCGCGATGGCGTTGACGCGGATGTTCGAGCCGCCCAGCTCTTGCGCGAGCGTCTGGGTCATCGAGATGACCGCCGCCTTGGTCATGCCGTACACGCCCTGAAACGGCGCCGAGCGCAGGCCCGCGATGCTGGCCACGTTGATGAGCGAGCCGGGCGCGTTGCGCGCGACCAGGTGATTGGCGACTTCCCGCATCAGGGCGAAGTAGCCCTTCACGTTGACCTCGAAGGTCTTGTCCCACGCGGGCTCTTCGATCTGCAGCATCGGGCCGAAGTAGGGGTTGGCCGCGGCGTTGTTCACCAGCACGTCGACCTTGCCGAAGTGTTCGATGGCTTTGGCCACCACGGCCTTGATGTCTTCCAACTTTCCGGTGTGCGCGGGCAGGCCGAGCGCGCGGCCCCCGCTGGCGGTGATGCGCGCGACCACCGCGTGCAGCGCGTCGGGTTTACGGGCGACGAGCACGACGGCTGCTCCGTGCTCCGCGAGGCGCACCGCGATGGCCTCACCGATGCCGCGGCTGGCGCCGGTGACGATGGCCACTTTGTCTGTGAGATCGAAGAGGTTCATGGAACGGGGATCCTGCCTGCGAGGTGACCGCCATCGATGGGGAGCACGATGCCGGTGATGAAGCTGGCCTGGTCAGAGGCGAGAAAGGCAGCCGCGGCGGCGACCTCTTCGGGCTTGCCCAGCCGGCCGAGGGGAATGTCGGCGGTGAGGCGTTTGACGCCCGCCTCGTGACCTGCGCGCAGGCCTTTGACGAAGCCATCGACCATGGGCGACTCGGTCCACACCGGGGCGAGCGCGTTCGCGCGAATGTTGAAGCGTGCCCCCTCGAGGGCCAGCGTCTGGGTGAGCTGCACCACCGCCGCCTTGGAGGGGCCATAGCCGCCCAGCTTCATGGTGCCCTGCAAGCCCGCGACGGAGGCCATGGTGAGGATCGCCCCGCCCTTGACCTGCATGGCGCGGAAGGCGTGTTTGGCGCAGAGGAAGACGCCGGTGAGGTTGACCGAGATGACCTTCTCGAAATCGGCCAGGCTCAGCTGCGAGAGGAACCCGGGCGCGCCGATACCGGCGTTGGCCACCATGATGTCGAGGTGCCCGAACGAGGAGACCGCCAGGGCCACCGCCGCTTCGACCTCGGCCTCTTTGGTGACGTCGGTGCAGAGGAACTTTGCCTTCGCTCTCGAGGCCTCGGGCAGGAGCGAGAGGGTGTGCTGCCCCCCCTCTTCATTGAGGTCCGCCAGAATGAGCGAAGCGCCTTCCTGCGCGTAGCGGAGGGCGATGGCACGACCGAGGCCCGAGCTGGCGCCTGTGATCACTGCGACCTTGTTCTGGAGCATGCCTGAGGACTTGGCCGATCTTGCGTCGGTGCGCCAGCCCTCTCCCGTTGAGTTTGGGACCCCAGTGCTCTAGGTGCCCTTGCATGTCTGACGCTCAGAAGAACCCGCAGAACGCCCCGAAGAAGAAGAACGACAACCTCTCGCTGCCCCTGCGCGCCGAGGACTTCTCGGGTTGGTACAACGACCTGGTCAAGCGGGCGAAGCTCGCTGACAACTCCGACGTGCGGGGCTCGATGGTGATCCGCCCCAACGGCTACGCCATCTGGGAAAACATGCAGAAGGTCCTGGACGGCATGTTCAAGGACACCGGCCACCAGAATGCCTACTTCCCGGTGTTGATCCCCGAGTCGTACCTGGCCAAAGAAAAGAAGCACGTGGCCGACTTCGCGCCGCAGGTCGCGGTGGTGACGCACGCCGGCGGCAAGGCGCTGCCCGAAGGTGAGCGCTACGTCATTCGCCCGACGTCGGAGACCATCATCAACCGCTCGTTCACCAACTGGGTGCAGAGCTACCGGGATCTCCCGATTCTGATCAACCAGTGGGCCAACGTGATCCGCTGGGAGATGCGCCCGCGCCTGTTCCTGCGCACCACCGAGTTCCTCTGGCAGGAAGGCCACACGTGCCACGCCACCGAGGCCGAGGCGACTGAAGAGACCTTGCGCATGCTCGACGTCTACGAGCGCTTCGCCGAAGACTACATGGCGATGCCGGTGCTCAAAGGCCAGAAGACCGAGAGCGAGAAGTTCCCGGGAGCGGTGAACACGTACTCCATCGAAGCGATGATGCAGGACAAGAAGGCCCTGCAGGCCGGCACCTCGCACATGCTGGGTCAGAACTTCGCGAAGATGTTCGACACGATGTACCAGTCGAAGGAAGGCCAGAAGGAGTACGTCTGGCAGACCTCGTGGGGCGTCTCGACGCGGTTGATCGGCGCGTTGATCATGACGCACTCCGATGATCAGGGCCTCATCGTGCCGCCGAAGCTGGCGCCGATGCAGTGCGTGATCGTGATCATCGGCAAGACGCCGGAAGAGCGCGGCGCGGTGCGTGAGAAGGCGCAGGCGCTCGCAGCCGACCTCAAGAAGGCTGGCGTGCGCGTGCTGGTCGATGATGATGAAACGAAGGGCCCCGGCTTCAAGTACGCGGAGTACGAGCTGCGCGGCGCCTGCACCCGCATCGATCTCGGCCCCAAGGATTTGGAGAAGGCCCAGGGCATGCTGACCCGCCGCGACACCAAGACCAAAGAGGCGATCAACCTCGACGCGATCGTCGGCAAGGTGAGCGAAGTGCTCGAGCAGATGCAGAAGGATCTGTTCACCAAGGCGAAAGACTTCCGCAACGCGAACACCTTCGAGGTGAACACGGTGGAAGAGCTCAAGGCGAAGGCCGACGACGGCTTCCTCCTGATGCACTGGGATGGCACGCCCGAGACCGAGAAGCGCATCAAGGACGAGTTCGGCGTGACCACGCGCAACCGGCCGTTCGACTTGAAGCAGGAGCCGGGCAAGTGTGTGCTCACCGGCAATCCGTCGACGGGCCGCATCGTCTTCGCGAAGGCGTACTGAAGTGAGCGACCGGGTTCTCTGGTTGGAGCCAGTCGGCGGCATCGCGGGGGACATGTTCCTCGCGGCCGCGCTCGATGCGGGCGTCTCCCAGCGTGAACTCGAGGCGCAGCTGTCGTCGCTCGAGGTGCCCGGTTGGCGTCTCGAGGTGACCAAGGCCGAGCGGCACGCGATCGTCGGCACGCACGTCGACGTGGTGGTGACCGAGCCCGAAGACGGTCACGTGCATCGGAGTTGGAAAGACATCGACGCGTTGATCGGCCGCTCGCAGCTGAGCGTGACGGCGAAGGCGCGGGCGCTGCAAGTCTTCCGGTTGATTGGTGAGGTCGAGGCGCAAATTCACGGCACCACGCTCGACCTGATTCATTTTCACGAAGTCGGTGCGGTCGATTCGATCGTCGACATCTGCGGGGCAGCGGTCGCGTTGGAGCTGCTGGGCAACCCCAAGGTGTATTCGTCGCCGCCTCCGCTGGGCAGCGGCACCATTCGCATCGCGCACGGCGTGGTGCCGGTGCCGGTGCCTGCGACGCTCGCGCTGCTCAAAGACGTGCCGGTGCGGTTCGAGGGGCTGGGTGAGCTGACCACTCCGACGGGCGCGGCATTGATCAAGGCGTTCGCGACGGTCGCGTCACCGCCCGGGATGATCGTCGAGCGCATCGGCTACGGCGTCGGCACGAAAGACTTCAAGGACCGCGCGAACATCTTGCGGATGTCGGTCGGCCGCGTGGCGCAGTCGTCGACGGGGCTCACCGTGCTGGAGTGCAACCTCGATGATTGTTCGCCGCAGGTGCTGGGTGCGGTGATCGAGTTGTTGATGGCACGCGGCGCGCTGGACGCGTGGATTGCGCCGGTGGTGATGAAGAAGGGGCGCCCGGGGCATCTGGTGGGCGTGCTCACTGATGGTGAACATCGGGCGGCGTTGGTCGAGACGTTGATCACCGAGACCACCACGCTGGGTGTGCGCGAGCACGACGTCAGCCGCACGGTGCTCGAGCGGCGGCATGAGAGGGTGCAGACGAAGTGGGGCCCGGTGCGCGTGAAGCTCGGGCTGCGGGGTGATGCGGTGCTCAATGCCACGCCGGAGTTCGAAGACTGCCGAGCGTTGGCCGCGCAGGCGAAGGTGCCGTTGAAGGACGTTCAGGCCGCTGCGATCGCCGCCTGGCACTCGCGCTGAAAGCGACAGCCCTCTCCCCCGCAGGGGAAAGGGAGACAGAGGGTTCAGCGAGGAGGTTGAGGGGCCAACAGAAACACCACGGTCGCAATGCCCACCAGCGCCGCACCCGTCACGCCCCACACCACCGGGCTCGTGTACCAAGGCTTCTGATCCACCACTGACAGCTGCAACGGCGACTCTGCGCTCGCCACCTTCGCGGCGGTCACCTGCGTCGGATCGAGCGCCTCGACGAAGTACCAGGCCGTAAAGCTCGTGACGTCTTTGGGCGGAGGAATCGAGCCGGTGCACAGCTCATCGACGCACTCCATCTCAGACGAATAGTACGGGCCGGTCGAAGTGAGCGCGTGACGCAGCAGCACCCGGGTCACTTTCTTTTCAGGATCCACCACCTTCACCTTCACCACGTACGGCGGATCGGCGTCATCGCGCTGCTGCAGCTCGAGCCGCGCACGCGCCATGTAGAGCCGCCGCATCTTCACCACGAAGTCGACCTGCTTGGTCGGCGCGGTCGAAGGCACTGACAACTTCGGATCCAGCTCCAACGCTTCGAGCGCGCGGCTCTCGGCGTTCAGCTGATCGCCGAGCACCAGGTGAATGAAACCCAGCTCGAGTAACGCGCCGGCACGCTCGGAGATGGGTCGCTCTGGCGTGGCGAGGTAGCGCTGGTACTCGACGGCGGCCTCTTCGTAGCGGAGCTGCTCCGCCATCTTCCGGGCATCGATGAGACTCGAAGGCGTCGCGGTCGTGGGGGCGGCCGACACCGCACCCGACGCAGGGAGCAGCACGATGGTTCGTGGTGCATCGGGGAAAATTGACAGGACGAGCGCGAGCAGCATCAGGGCGAATCTTGTACCACCACCCTGCGAAGGTGCGGCCCCAGTCTCGTCAAGGTCTCGTAGTGGATGGTCTGCGCCCAGGTGCTGATGGTCTCGACCGACACGTGCTCTTCGCCGTCGCGGCCCAGCAGCGTGGCGATCACCGGCTGATCGTCTCTCGTCGCGTGCGTCACGTCGACGATCAGGTGATTCATCATCACGCGGCCGATCACCGGGCAGCGTTTGCCGTGCACCAGCACGTGGGCCTTGCCTGAAGCGAGCCGCGGGTAGCCATCCCAGTACCCCACCGGGAGCACCGCCACCCGCGTGTCCGCAGCGCAGCGATAGGTGCAGCCGTACCCGACATAGCTCCCCGCGGGCAGCCACTTCACGACCTGGCTGGGCACCTTCCACGAGAGCACCGGCTCGAGCGGAGGCAACGAGCCCAGCACCACGCGCGCGGACAGTCGGGTCTCGGCGGAAGGCCACAGTCCGTACATCGAGATGCCGACCCTGACCACATCGAGCCGTGACGGAGGCAACACCAACGCGGCAGCGCTCGCGGCGAAGTGACGCTGCACGTCGTGGCTGACCCCGGCGCGCGCTTGAAGCAGGCGGATGCCAGCTTCGAAGTTGGCCAACTGAGTGCGCGCGTAGTCCTGCTCGGTCACGTCTTCGGTGTTGGCAAAGTGGCTGAGCACGCCCTTGACGGTGATGACGTCTTTCGCGAGGGCGAAGAAGTCGGCTTCCCCGGCTTCGAGGCCCGCGGCGGTGAAGCCTTCGCGGCCCAGCCCGGTGTCGAGGTGCACGTGGACCTCGAGCTTCACGCCCGCCGTTCGCAGCGCGTCGACCGTGTCAGAGAACCCGCGGGCCGCTGCGACCACGCTGACCTGTTGCCGCGCGAGCGCGACGCAGTCGTCTGCGTTGACTGCACCGATGACCAGCACCTCGGAGTGCGCGCGCTCGTGCTGGTGCTCCCACGCGCGAATGGCGAGCGCCTCGGCGGGGGTGATGACGTAGAAAACATCGATCTCACCGTGGGCGAGCGACAGCGTCTCCAGCAGGCCATGGCCGTAGGCGTTGCCCTTGAGCACCGCGCCGATGCGGCTGGGTGCGGCCACCGCGCGAAAGGTCGCGATGTTGGTGGCGTAGGCACGCGCGGAGAGCTCGAGCCAGGAGGCGACGGGGGAGGTCGACATGCGGTGTCGTCAGTACCATCTTTCGACGCACGGCATTCCCACCGTTCCGCCCGAGCGGGGGACCGGCTTCACCTTCGATTCCATCGAAGGAACAACCGGTCCTCCCGAGAGCAGTCGAGGGAGCACTTCTGCCTCGCTCAGCAAGTGGCATCTCGACTGCGCTCGCAGGGTTGATCGAAATAAGGAGCGCTCACCGTTCATCCCGACAGGGTTGATCGAAATAAGGAGCGCCCACCGTTCATCCCGACAGGGTTGATCGAAATAAGGAGCGCCCACCGTTCATCCCGAGCGGAGTCGAGGGATTACCTCGGCTTCGAGCGGCAAGTGCCCCCTCGACTGCGCTCGGGGAGACCGGTGATTGGAGTCTTTTCTATTTCCGCCAACCCTCTCGATGCGAACGGTGAGGCCGTCGTTTTCAAGCGGAGCGCTGTTCCTGGGAATTTCTCCTACGCTCCACCTCATGCAGCTGACGGCCCTTCAGCTCCCCGCCCGGTTCGACGCCGCGAAGGAGCAGCTCGCTTTCGCGGAAGCGTTGCTCGAATCGGGCCCGCGCACCGACCTCATCCTGCTGCCCGAGGCCGCGCTGACCGGCTACGTCTCACCCGAAGGCGACTTCGACCTCACCGCCTTCGCCGAGCCCCTCCAAGGACCGACCCACTCAGCCCTCGCGCACCTCGCCCGCCGCTTTGATGCACTCGTCGTCGGCCCCCTGATCGAGCGCACCACCGACGGCAACTTCAACGCGCTCATCGCGGTCACCCCCGACGGCACCACCGCCCTGCACTACCGAAAACGGCACCCGTGGTTCCCGGAGAAGTGGGCCACGCCCGGGCCTGCCCCCTCAAACGTCTTCACCTGGCGCGGCAAGAAGATCACCGCCGCCATCTGCTTCGACGTGCACTTCCTCGCCGAAGAGGCCGCGCCTGAACTGACCGACGCCGACCTGCTGCTCTTCGCGAGCGCCTGGGTCGACGATGAAGGCGATGCGCGCCCGGGCCTGCTCCAGCCGCTCGCGCAGCAGCACGGGCTCGCCGTGCTCAACGCCAACTGGGGCCCGGGTTCGCCGCTCATCCAGGGTCAGGGCGGGTCCCTGTTCATCGACCCGAGCGGGCAACCCCAGTCGCGCCTGACCGCGGACAGGGGCCGGCTCGACGTCACGCTTCCTTGACGCTCGTCGCGGTGTCCGCCATGTGCGCGGCATGTCTGCCGATCTGGTCGCCCGTTTCTCGAGTGCGCTCGCCCACCGCCTTTCCCGGCTCAGCGAGCCCCACACCAGCGCGTTGCGCCTGTTCAACGGCTACACCGAGGGCTTCCCGCGCGTAGCGGTCGACCTCTACGGCACCACGCTGGTACTTCACGATGCAACCAGCGCCACGGGTGATCGCACCGGAATGATCGCCCTCATCGAGAACGCCCGCGTGGCGATGCCGTGGATCACCGCCGCGTTGTGGAAGCGCCGCGAGTCGGTCAGCCAGGATGAACGCAACGGCACCCTGCTCTTTGGCACCGGCGTGGGGTTGACCCGCAAGGTCCAGGAAGACGGCGTCTGGTACACCACCCGACTCACCCTCAACCGCGACGCGAGCTTCTATCTCGACACCGCGCCGCTGCGTGCGTGGGCGAAACGCACGTTGAAGGGCAAGCGGGTGCTCAACGCCTTCGCGTACACCGGCAGCCTCGGCGTGGCGGCGATGGCCGGCGGGGCGGAAGGCGTGCTGCACAACGATCTCAACAACGCGTTCCTCACCGTCGCCAAAGACAGCTACGCGCTGAACCGTTTCCCCGTGGCGCGCAAAGACTTCTGGCCCGGAGACTTCTTCGACGTCATCGGCCGCCTGAAGAAGGAGCCGCTCTTCGACTGCATCTTCGTCGACCCGCCGTTCTTCTCCGTCACCGAGAAGGGCCGCGTCGATCTCGAGCAGGACATGGTGCGGCTGCTCAACAAGGTGCGCCCGCTGGTGGCGCACGGTGGGTTCCTCGTGGCGATCAACAACGGCGTGTTCGTCTCGGGCGCTGATTTCATGACGGCGATGGACGCGGTGTGTACCGGTGGGTACCTGACCTTCGGCGAGCGCATCGACGTGCCGGAAGACTTCGTGGGCTACCCCGACACGAAGCAGGGCGCGCTGCCGGTGGATCCCGCGCCGTTCAATCACTCGACCAAGATGGCGGTGCTGAACGTGACGAGAAAAGACGGCCGCACCCGCTGAGCCCGTAAAACGGATTACCCGAATCGGCCCTTCAAGGGCGAATTCGGGTAATCCGTTTTGGGGTAAAGGTTCCCTCGTGGTCACGCCCGCCGACGTCGAAGCAAAACTGCAGTCGATGTTCATCGACGCCGCGGGCACGTCGCTTCGCCGGGAGGATCTGAAGAAGGCGGTCGAGGTCGCAGCTCTGCTCAATGAGCTCGCGCGGCTCAGCCGCGATGGCACGTTGGTCGACGTCGCTGCCGGCAAGTCGTACCTGGGGCTGCTCGCCGTCGAGCTGCTCGGCTTCGAGCACCTGGTGGTCATCGAGCGCGAACAGAAGCGCCTCGCCGACGTGAAGCACGCGATGGGCAAGCTCACCCGCCTTGCGAAGATCGAGCTGCATCACGGCGACGTTGCAGATGCTTCGTTGTGGCCGAAGAACCCCGCGGTCGTCACCGCGCTCCACGCGTGTGGACCTGCCTCAGACGCGGTGATCGACGCGGCGGTCGCGTGCGAGGCGAAGTGGTTGCTGCTGGTGCCGTGTTGTTACGGCGCGATGATTCCGGCGTGGGCCACTGGAAAGCGGCGCGCTGATGAGCTGGGAATGCCCGGCCACTCCGAGGTGCAGAAGCGTTTTCTCCACGCCTTCGTCGACGGAGAACGCACGCTCCGGCTCGAGGCCGCGGGCTGGGAGACGACCGTGGTTCCCTTCGTTGCGCCCACGGTGACGCCGCACAACCTGCTCTTCAGGGCTCGCCGGTTGAAGGAGCAGAAGCGCATGTCAGGCGCCGCGGTGCAATTGCAACAGCTGCTCGGCCATTAGCTTTCCGCGGGCAGCTTGAGCAGCGCCAACGACATCGCCCAGAGCCGTTCCTGCGCCGCGACATCCTGGCTGAAGTTCGAAGGGGTCTTCTCCACCGTGCCTTCGAAGTAGCGACCGCTGACACCTTCGAGCTCGGGCGAGGTCGCCAGGTGCAGCGAACCCACCGCGCCTTCCCGAGGCGTCAACAGCCCGCGCACCGGTGCAGCACGCGCCGGCGCTTCACGCGTCAGCTCGGTCGCCACCACACCGGGGTGCGCCGAGTTCACGGTGACGCCCTTGCCTTCGAGCCGGCGGGCCAACGCGTGGGTGAACATCACGTTGCACAGCTTCGACTGGCCGTACGCGATGCCGCCCTGGTGTTTGCGCACCTTGAACTGCAGATCCTCGAAGTCGATGGCGGCGCTGATGTGCAACGACGAGGTCACCATCACCACGCGTGAAGGCGCACTGCGCTCGAGCATCGGCATGAGCAGGTGCGTCAGAAAGAACGGCCCCAGGTGATTGACGCCCAGGGTCAGCTCGAAACCATCCACCGTCTTGCGGCGGGTGCGCGGCCAGACGCCGGCGTTGTGAACGAGCAGATCGAGTCTCGGAAACTGGGCCTCGAACTTCGTGACGAAGTTTCGCAACCGCGCGAGGTTGGCCAGGTCGAGCAGCATCACCGTGGCCGCTTGACTGCCCGTGCTCTCGACGAGCTCTGCGCGCGCCTTTTCGCCCTTCTCGAGATCACGGCACCCGAGAATGACCGTCGCTCCCCTTTCGAGCAGCCCGCGAGCGGTCTCGAACCCGATACCCGTGTTTGCACCCGTGACGATTGCGACCTTCCCGTGCATGCCGCGTTTGTGTCAGGGAAGGCCGCGACTGTCTCGCTGCTGATGGGGTAGGTGCACCGCATGACCGTCGAACCCCTCCGAGGCGCAGAGCCGTTCGAGAAGCCGGGCTTCTCGTATCTGCCGCGCTTCATCACTCAGCCCGAGAGCGAAGCGCTGTTGCAGTACTTCGGCTCGCTCAAGCCGCTCTGGGAGTCGCGCTACGTCGGCGAGCGCGCCACGCGGGAAGGCCAGGGCTCGCGCCGGTTGACCCGGCCTGTGTACTGGCTGGGCGCATGGCAGTTCGCGTGCCTGGGTTACTACTCCGCTCCGAATCACCTCGAGGAGAAGTGCCTGCGCGCAGAGCCGATGGCGCCCGGGCTGGTGAGTATTCTCGAGCGGCTCACTTTGAAACTCGCCGAACACCAGACGGAAGAAGAGCGCGGCCAACGACCCAACACCTGCCTCATCAACTACTACGGCAGCGAGCTCACCAAAGACGCGAAGGGCCGCGTGCAGCCGGTCGACCTGGCCCGCCTCAAGATGCACCGCGATGGAGAGCCGGGGCCGGTGGTGATGTTTTCACTGGGGCAGCCCGCGTTGTTCGAGTTCGTCGACGGCGCGAAACCCGAAACACCCGAGCTGTCGTTGTGGCTGGCGAACCGCTCGGTCGTGATCCTGAGCGGCCCTCACTACAAGGACTTTCTCTACCATCGAGTGGTGCGCGTGCGGCACGGCGACGACCCGGTGATGCCCACGGTGCTCGACGACTTCCGGTTGCGAAGGATCAGCGTGTCGTTCCGCTTCGTGCCGGAAGCGCACATCAAGTCGCTCCGAGAGTTCAGCCCCGGTGCGCAGCAGCAGGTGCGCGGCTACGTCGAGCAGCTCGCCGCGTCATCGCCGCACTTCGAAGCCGAGCTCAAGTGAACGCGGCGGCCCACTCCTCTTCCTTGAAGCCCACCAGCACGGTGGGGCCCATCACCAGCACGGGCCGCTTCACCAACTTTCCGTCAGCCGCGAGCAGCTTCTTGACCTGGGTCTCGCTGGCGGCGTCGAGCGTCTCCTTGCCCAGCGCGCGGTAGCTGAGGCCCGCGGTGTTGAGCCACTTCTTCACGGGCTTGCCGCTCCTGGGGATCCACTGGTCAAGCTCGGCCATGGTGGGCGGCTCGTCGAGCATCGCGCGCACCTGGGCGTCGACCCCCTTTGCGGAGAGCCACTTCAGCGCCTTCTTGCAGGTCGAGCAGCCAGAGTAGGAAAGCACCAGGGGCCTGGGGGCTGATTTCATGCGCGGTACCGTAGCTGTTTGCGCTTTCTCCTGGCGCGCCTTGCGCTACGACCCGCCCCATGGCCAAGAAATTCCTCGGCGCCGTCGCCTTGTTGATCGTCGTCTTCCTCGTCGTGGTCGCCACGCGCCCGGGCACCTTCGAGATCAAGCGCTCGCTGCTGATCAACGCGCCCGTCGAGGTCGTCTACGACCAGGTCGACGACTTCAAGTCGTGGAACGCCTGGAGCCCGTGGGACCAGATGGACCCCACGATGAAGCGCACCTACAACGAAGTGCCTTCGGGTGTCGGCGCTGGCTACGCGTGGGTGGGCAACAAGGACGTCGGTGAAGGCAACATGAAGATCACCGACGCGAAGCCCGCCGAGCACCTGGGCCTCGACTTGAACTTCACCGCGCCCTTCGCCGCCAACAACCGCACCGACTTCGACTTCGTGAAGACGGGCGAAGGCACCACGGTCACCTGGATCATGAGTGGTACCAACAACTTCATGAGCAAGGCCTTCAGCCTGTTCAACGACATGGACCAGATGGTCGGCGCCGACTTCGAGAAGGGCCTTTCGAGCATGAAGAAGGTCTCTGAGGCAGCGGTGGCCCAACAGGCCGCTGACGCGAAGGCCGCCGCAGACGCTGCAGCTGCTGCCCCAGTCGACGCCGCCGTGGACGTCGGCACGCCGTGACGCTGCAGTTCGACGACGCGTACTACCGCCGCTTCTACAAAGATCCGTCGACGCGGGTGTACGACCAGAAGCGCCACGCCCATTTGATCTCGGGCGTGGTGGGCCTCATCGAGTGGTTCGGGGTCGACTTGATCGACGTGCTCGACGTCGGCGCGGGCCTGGGCTGGTGGGGGCAGTGGCTTGCGAAGAACCGCAAAGGCGCGAAGGTGATCTCCACCGAGTTGGATCGGGAGATCTGCCGCAAGTACGGCCATCAGCAGGCCGACATCTCGACCTTCTGCCTGGAAAAACAGTTCGAGCTGGTGATTTGCCAGGGCGTGTTGCCATACATCAGCGATGCGACGGGCGCGTCTGCAGCGATCGAGAACCTCGCCGCGATGTGTGGTGGTTTTCTGTATCTCGAGGCGATCACTCAGGACGATATGAAGGACGCCATCGACGCGCACCGCACGGATCTGCGCGTCGAGCTGCGGCCCGCTGCCTGGTATCGCAAGCGCCTGCTGCCGCACTTCCGCGAAGTCGGAGCGGGTCTCTACGCCGCTCGCCGCGCCAACCTGCCCTTCTTCGCGCTCGAAGCGCCGCGAGAGACCCGCCGATGATTGTGATCATTCTGAAGTGGTTGCTCGCGGGCATCATGATCTTCGCGGGCGTGATGCACTTCGTCTCACCGCGCGGCTTCGTGAAGATCGTGCCGAAGTGGCTGCCGGCCCCTGCAGCGCTGGTGGCCATCTCGGGCGTCTTCGAGATCATGGGCGGCGCCGGCCTGCTCATGCCCGCGACCCAGCACATCGCGGCGTGGGGGTTGATCGCGCTCTTCATCGCGGTGTTCCCGGCAAACGTGAACATGGCCGTCAACCGCATCTCCCTGGGCAAGAAGCCCATGCCGGTCTGGGCGCTGTGGGCGCGGCTCCCGCTGCAGGCGGTGTTCATCGCGTGGGCGTGGCTGTTCACCTCCTGACCGCCGTGTTGCTCGAGCCGCTCGCGCTGTCGCTGCAGATCGCCGTGCTGGCGACGTTGCTCGCGGGCACTTCGGCGCTGGCGTTGATCGCCCTGACGCATGGAAAGAAGATCGCCGGCGTGGTCGACGCGGTGCTCACCGCCCCGCTGGTGCTGCCCCCCACCGTGCTCGGGTATTACCTGCTCACGCTGCTGGGAAGGCGCAGTGCGCTGGGTGGTGCGTGGGAGTGGCTCACCGGCAGCTCGTTCGTCTTCACGCGCACGGGGGCCGTGATCGCCGCGACCATCACTGCGTTGCCGTTGGTGCTGCAGAGCGCGCGCGCGGCCATCGACGCGGTCGACCCCGCCCTGCTCGATGCCGCCCGGACCCTCGGTGCGTCGCGGCTCGGTGCGCTCACCCGCGTCGCGCTTCCGCTCGCCTCCCGGGGCGTGGCCGCGGGGCTGCTGCTGGGTTTCGCGCGCGCGTGCGGTGACTTCGGAGTGACCTTGATGATCGCCGGCAACATTCCCGGTCAGACCCAGACCGCGGCCCTCGCGCTCTATGACGCCGTGCTCGCAGGTCGTGAGGCCGATGCACGTTCGCTCGCCGTCGCGTTGACCCTGCTCGCGGTGGTGCTGATCGCGTCGGTGCAGTGGCTGGGGAGGCGAGCTCATGCGCGGTGACGTGCTGCAGGCGAAGCTGCTCGCTCACTTCGGCACCTTCACGCTCGACCTCTCGCTCGAGGCCGGCGTCGGAGTCACCACGTTGTTCGGACCTTCGGGGAGCGGGAAGACCTCGACGCTGCGGGCGATCTCAGGGCTGATGCGGCTCGACGCGGGTTTCGTTCGTCTCAATCAGACGGTGTGGAGCGACGCGCTGCATTCGCTTCCTCCCGAGCGGCGGGAGGTCGGCTACGTGTTTCAGTCCTCCGCGCTGTTTCCGCATCTGACGGTGGAGCAGAACGTGGCGTTCGGTGCGAGGACTCCGCACGACGTGTCGCGGTGGATGGAGCGGCTTCGTTTACAGGGTGCGGCGCGTCGCAAGCCCTCGACGCTCTCTGGTGGTGAGTCGCAACGTGTGGCGCTCGCTCGGGCGCTGGCGCGGGGGCCTCGCGTGTTGCTGCTCGATGAGCCGTTCTCTTCTCTCGATTCCACGCTGCGAGACGAGCTGGTCAGTGAGCTCAAAGAATTGGTCGAAGCGGAGCAGTTGGTGACGCTGCTGGTGACCCACGCTCGAGAAGAAGCCGAGCAACTGGGTGGCCGGTTTCTTCACCTCATGGAAGGCAGAATGAAATGACGTTCGCCCCTCACCCCGACCCTCTCCCGAAGAAGGAGGGAGGCGGGCAAGACGGTGAAGAGCGCCGGTGCAACGTGTTGGCGGACGAACCCGCTGCCGCGCGGGACCTCTGGGAGCAGAGCCTCGATTGGGTCAAACCCTTCCGAGCCTGATCAGCGGGGCAGCACGATGTCGGCCACGACCGGCGTGTGATCGCTGGGACCCCTGTGCAGCCGGTGCAGGTTCTCGAACCTGATGCCGGGCGACGCGAGGAAGCCGTCGATCACCGTGCCGTGCGACGAGGTGGGGCCCTTGGGCGCGTGCCACTTCATGCCGGCAGACCGCGCGAAGCGGCCGTAGCTCTCGGTGTTCGCGTCCATGCCGATCACCAGGGGCAGCTTCGCGGTGCGGGTCTGCTTGATGAAGGCCCGCAGGTTGCGATCGAACTGGGGCCACAGCTTGCTCGAGTAGCCGGGCGGCCGGTGCACCGAGACCATGCGCACCTTCTTGTCGCCCACCTTGAGATCGACCCAGGTGACCCAGCGGTTGAGCACGCCGTGGCCCTTCTTGGAAGCGAGCTTCAGACCGCGCGCGGTGGCGCGTGCGTCCTGGCGATCCCACACCACGGCCGAGCCAGCGCGATCTTCAGACGAACGATCCTGGTGAACGCCGTTCTTGTCGCCCATCAGCTTGCGGATGTTGGTGCCCTTGGCCTCCTGCACCATCATCACGTCAGTGATCTTGTTGAGCTTCTTCAGCCGCGACTTGTCGTCGGTGAAGTCGTCGTTGACAGTCGCGATGGTCAGCTTCTCGCGCCTGGCCGGCTGCTGCTTCGGGCCACCGGCACGGGGGAACTGAGGCAGGGCGGTCTGAAAGCCGGCGATGGGTCGCATGAGTTTGTATCGGCCCCCTGCCCGGCCCCTGTTGCAGGGCGAGTTGTCAAACACGTTGGCAGTTCTGGGCACTTTCTCGATCAATTTCCTACCTGAGCGTCACCGGCACGCGCGCCGTGTTGTTCGTGAAGTTGCTCTCGAACAAGTCCCGGGTGGGGTTGACGATCACCTCGAGGTAGTACGAGCCCGGCGCCACGTTGGTCACGTCGATCCACTGGCAGTCGAGCGAGGCGATGTACTCGTCGGCCCAGCCCGCGGTGATGCCCTGATAGTTGCAGTGGTACTGCGGATCGTAGTGCGGCCCTGACAGGTGCAGGTTGTCACCCAGGCAGAACGACTGCTTTCGCCCGGTGCCCACCACGCTGCCGTCGCCGCGCAACAGCCGATACAGGGCGTAGCCTTCGAAGTGATAGTGCCCGTGACATTCGCCGTACTCGAAGAGGTCCGGTGAGACAGAAGGGTCACCGAGCACCAGGTCACGCGTGCCGCTGTTCGCGGTGAGCGTGGGAAACCGGAGCAACCGGCGCACCCCTGAGACATTCACGCAGCCCTCAGAGACCGCGCACGAGGCCGTGCCGAACGTGCGCGTCTCGACGTACCAGGTGGCGAGATTTTCAGCGTCGACCTGTAGGTCGGGGGCGGGGCAGCTGCCGTTGACGGGCGACAGACACGCAAACCGTTTGGCCGAGTCGGCGACGTTGTTGAGTGGCGAGACCTGGCAACACTGACGGCCCGTGGAGCACCCTGCCGAGCAACGGTCGCCCGGCGCGCCCAACCGCGTGGCGTCCGGCCACAGATACCCGGCAGAGATCGCCTGCGCCCCCGTCGAGGTGCGAGCACGGAACTCGACCACCGCGCCGCGGCCCACTTGATACGAGGCGGCCCACGTTCCCCCTGCTTGCCGGGTCAACGCGCGCCACAGCCCGCTGTTGATGCGCACATCGGCGCCCGCCACGGTCTGGTTGGCGCTGATCGCCGTCTCGAGCCACCAGGCATTGCCATGCACGTTGGAGAACGTCGCGACGAAGCCGCCACCCGTCGAGCCCGCCTGCCAGCTGTAGCGCGCAGAGACCACGACCTCGTTGGTGCTCGCCGTGGCGCGAAACTCGACGATCGTTCCGCTGGCCACGGTGCGCGACTGGCCCCACGCGTTGGTGCCCGTCTGAGGCAAAACGAACCACGTGCCGGCGTTGAGGCGCGCATCGACCCGAATGGTGGGCTTGTTTGCGCTGACCCGCGTTCCGATGAAGCTCAAGCTGCCGGCAGTCGGCGTGAAGGTGGCGGCGAAGGCGTTGGGCGAGATGAGCGTGGGGCTCGAAGACCAGCGGTAGCCCCCCGACAGCGAGACGGCCCCCGTGACACTGCGGGCCCGAAATTCCACGGTGCTCCCCGTCGAGACGGCCATGTTGCGCGCGTACGAACCCCACGTCGTGCGCGGCAAGTTCTGCCAGGTGCCACCATTGATGCGCGCGTCGACGCTGCTGATGGCGCCGTCATTGTCGACGGGCCTTGCGTCCGTCTCGACCCAGTTGTTGTTGCCGCGAACGCGGTCGAACTCGACGACGAACGCGAAGGCCGTGGATGGAATGAGAAGCAGCGAGACGAAAAGCGCTCCGAGGCGGTACATGCGCATGGTGGGGCTCCTATGAGCCTGACCGCCAGCAAGAAGAGGACCGAGGCGCACGGCTGCGCAAAATCCGCACGCGCCGCACGGCGTTTGCAGCGGGCGCTCAGCGCTTCGAAGCGAGCCACTGCGCTGCGTCGGCTGCCGGCATCGGCCTCGCATAGCGGAAACCCTGGGCGCGCATGCAACCCAGCGCCATCAGCGCCTCGTGCTGTTCGAGCGTCTCCACGCCTTCCGCCACCACTTCGAGCCGCAGGGCCTGAGCAATCGCCAGAATCGCGCGCACGATCTCGGTGGAAGCAGACGCCTGGTCGAGCCCTGCCACGAAGCTGCGATCGAGCTTGAGACCGCTGAACGGATAGGTGTGCAGCATCGACAACGACGAGTAGCCCACGCCGAAGTCGTCGACGTAGAGCTGCACTCCCAGCGCGTGGAGTTGCTGCAGCTGGGCGCGCGCGAGGTTCGGAAGATCCATCGTCACGCTCTCGGTCACCTCGAGCCGCAGCGCGCTGGCCTGTAACCCCGCCCCGTCGAGCGCCTGCTGCACGTCAGAGGCGTACTCGTTGCGCGAGAAGTGGCGGCGCGAGGCGTTCACCGAGATGTGAAGGTCGACCTTGAACTCGTCACGCCAGGCCTTGAGCTGCGCGGCCGCCGTTCGCAGCACGTGTAAGTCGAGCAACACGATCAAGCTCGAGTCTTCCGCGACGGGAATGAACTCGGCGGGCGAGACCAGCCCGCGGTCCGGGTGACGCCAGCGCACCAGCGCCTCGAAGCCCAGCGGCTGACCCGAGCTCATCGAGATGACCGGTTGGTAGAAGACCTCGAGCTCCTTCAACTCGAGCGCGCGGCGGAGCCCTGACTCCACCGAGAGCACGTGCAGCGCGCGGGCGTGCATCGCTGCGTCGAAGATGACGAAGCGGCCACGGCCATCGGCCTTCGCGCGGTACATCGCGGTGTCTGCGTCGCGCAGCAGCTCGCCCGGCGTCGTGTAGTGCGAATCGGAAAGCGCGATTCCGATGCTGGCACCCGTGAAGAGCTCGCGCGAGCCGACGGGGAAGGCACGGCCCAGCTCTTCGATGATGCGGTTCGCCACCCGGGTGGCGCCGTCGGGCTCGCGGCTCTCGTCGAGCAGCACCACGAACTCGTCGCCACCCAGCCGCGCGACGGTGTCCACCAGGCGCACGCAGCCCTCGAGCCTCCGCGCGATGGCCACCAGCAGCTCGTCACCCGCATCGTGACCGAGGCTGTCGTTGATGTTCTTGAACCTGTCGAGATCGATGAAGAGCAGCGCGAAGCGATACGAGGGATCGCGGGCGGCGCGGTGAAACGCGTGCTCGAGGCGATCGAGATAGAGCACCCGGTTGGCGAGGCCGGTGAGGGGATCGCGGCTGCGCGCCATCGTCACGTCGGTCAGCGAACCGGCCATGCGCGTGGCCTGGCCCCGTTCGTCACGCACCGCCTTGCCGCGCACCAACACGTGGCGCCAGGTGCCGTCCTGGTGGCGCAGCCGGTGCTCGTTCTCGAAGTGCGGCGTGGTCGAGCCACGCAAATGCCCGTCGAAGTCCTGCCGCAGCCTGAAACGATCGTCGTCGTGAACGCGCTCCCACCAGCTCTCGATGAGGTCGGGCAGCTCGCTGGGTTCGAAGCCCAGAATGCGCTTCCACCGCGACGAGAAGTGCACCTGGGCGTGGCCCACCTGCCAGTCCCACAGGCCGTCGTTGCTGCCCTCCATCGCCAGGGCGTAGCGCTCTTCGGAGTCGCGGCGCGCGTCGTCGGCCCGGGTGCGCTCGAGCAGGTACCGCACGACGCGCTCGAGAGACTGAGCCGTGAAGTCACCCTTCACCAGGTAATCGGCTGCGCCCGCGTGCATTGCTTCGAGATCGAGCTCTTTGCTCCCGTGGCCGGTGAGCATGATGATCGGCAAACGCACGCCGCGCGTCTTCGCGTCGCGCAGCAGGTCGAGGCCGCTGCGATCGCCCAACTGATAGTCGAGCAGGCACACGTCGAAGTCGCCGTGCAGCAGGCCGTCGAGCCCGGTGGCGTAGTCAGAGCGCCAGGTCAGCTCGATGCGGGAGTCGACCTCCGCGAGGATCGCGAGCAGAAAGTCCCGCGCGAAAACCGCGTCATCCACCAACAGCAGCTTGACCATGTCCGTCCGCGCCCTCACTGAGCCCCATTGTGGCGTCAGCTGCGCGCGGAAGACCAGTCACCAAAGGGCCCGCCTCTTGATTCTTGAGTCAATTTCCCGTTGACGCCTGCGGCGTGATTCCGAATGGTGCCGGTCATGCGCGTCAACGAGCAGCCGTACCCGGTGCTGTCGTCGCACCTCGAAGTGCGCGGCCCGACGTTCGAGAGCAACCGAGAACAGAACCTCGAGCTGATGGAGAAGGTGCTGGAAGCGCTGGCCAAATCGCGCGAAGGCGGTGGAGCCCGCTACACCGAGCGCCACAAGTCGCGCGGCAAGCTGTTGCCCCGCGAGCGCATCGAGCTGCTGCTGGATCGCGACTCGCCTTTCCTCGAGCTGTGTCCACTCGCGGGTCACGGCGTCGACGGTCACGCGCCGGGCGCCTCGGTGATCGGCGGCATCGGCCGGGTGTCGGGCGTGGAGTGCCTGGTGTCTGGCAACGAGTCGACGGTGAAGGGCGGCGCGATGAGCGAGCTGTCGGTGGTGAAGTCGATGCGGCTGGGTGAGATCGGCCGGGCCAACCGGTTGCCGTCGATCTCCTTCACCGAGTCGGGCGGCGCTGATCTCCCGAACCAGGACAAAATCTTCGTGCCGGGGGGCGCGGCGTTTCGCGATCTCACACGGCGCAGTGAGCTCAAGCTGCCCACCATCAACGTGGTGTGCGGCTCTTCGACGGCGGGTGGCGCGTACGTGCCGGGCCTGAGCGACTACGCCATCTTCGTGAAGAAGGCGGCCACGGTGTACCTGGGCGGGCCCCCGCTGGTGAAGATGGCCACTGGCGAAGAGACCGACGAAGAGTCGCTGGGCGGCGCAGAGATGCACAGCCGCATCTCGGGCGTCTCCGACTATCTCGCTGAAGACGAACGCGACGCGATTCGCCTGGCGCGTGAAGTGGTGGCGCATCTCGATTGGAGAAAACCCGCCAGCCCCCTGCCCCGCGTGGTCGAGCCGCCGAAGTACGATCCAGAAGAGATCCTCGGCATCGTCTCGCCCGACTCACGCATCCCTTACGATCCACGCGAGGTGATCGCGCGCCTGGTCGATGGCAGCCGCTTCTCTGAGTTCAAGCCGCTCTACGGCAACACGCTGGTCACCGGCTGGGCCCACCTGCACGGCTTCCCCGTGGGCATCCTCGCGAACCACGGCATCTTGTTCTCGGAGTCGGCCAACAAGGGCGCTCAGTTCATCGCGCTGTGCAACCAGTCGAACATTCCGATCCTCTTCCTGCAGAACATCACCGGGTTCATGGTCGGCCGTTCGTACGAAGAGGGCGGCATCATCAAGAACGGCGCGAAGCTGATCAACGCGGTCTCGAACAGCACGGTGCCGGCGATCACCATCATGATGGGCGCCAGCTACGGCGCGGGGAACTACGCCATGTCAGGCCGCGCGTACGAGCCGCGGTTCGTCTTCACCTGGCCCTGTCACAAGATCGCCGTGATGGGCGGCAAGCAGGCGGCGGGCGTGCTCGACATCATCCAGCGCAACGCGATGATCAAACGCGGCGAGGCGGTCGACGAAGAGACGCTCAGCGGCATGAAGCAGATGGTCGAGTACGCGATCGATCAACAGTCGAGCGCGCTCTACGCCACGGCGCGCTTGTGGGACGACGGCATCATCGACCCGCGCGACACCCGTACGGTGCTCGCGCTCTCACTCTCGGCTGCGTATTCACGCATCGTCGAGGGCACCACCAGCTGGGGCGTCTTCCGCCATTGAGCCGCTCCATTCCCCGAGTCGCTCCCACCTCTCTCGCGCAGCGTTCCGCTGCCACCGGTTCCGCTCAATGAAAACGCTCTCGAAGCTGCTGGTCGCCAATCGTGGGGAGATCGCGTTGCGAGTGATGCGCACCGCGCAGTCGATGGGTCTTGCCACCGTCGCCGTCTATTCCGATGCCGACGCGAACACCCCACACGTGCGCTTCGCCGATGAAGCGGTGCGCCTGGGCCCGGCCCCCTCTTCCGAGTCGTACTTGAACCAGGCCGCGATTCTGCGCGCCGCGAAGTTGACCGGCGCTGACTGCCTGCACCCCGGCTACGGCTTTCTCTCGGAGAACCCCGACTTCGCGCAGGCGGTGATCGACGCGGGGCTGACCTTCGTGGGCCCGAAACCCGCCGCCATTCGCGCGATGGGATTGAAGCGGGAAGCCAAAGCCCTGGTCGGCGCGCGCGGCGTGCCCCTGGTGCCCGGCTTCGACGGCGGCGATCAATCGACGGCCCTGCTCGAGAAGAAGGCGCTCGAGCTGGGTCTTCCGGTCATCTTCAAACCCTCGGCGGGCGGCGGCGGCAAGGGCATGAAGATCGCGCGCGCTCCGGGTGAGCTTCAAGAGGCGATCGAATCAGGCCGGCGCGAGGCCAAGAATGCCTTCGGAGATCCCACGCTCATCATCGAGAAGTACCTCGAGCGTCCCCGGCACCTGGAGATCCAACTGCTGGGCGACGAACACGGCAACGTGGTGCACCTGTTCGAGCGCGAGTGCAGCATTCAGCGCCGTCACCAGAAGGTGGTGGAAGAGACGCCCTCGATGGCGCTCGACGCCGAGTCGCGCGCGAAGATGGGCGCGGCCGCGGTCGAGGTGGCGAAGGCCATCGGCTACACCAACGCAGGCACCGTCGAGTTCATCATGGACTCCGAGGGTCGCTTCTACTTCTCCGAGATGAACACGCGCTTGCAGGTCGAGCACCGCGTGACGGAGCTGGTGGTGGGCGTCGATCTGGTCGAGCTCCAGCTCCGCATCGCGCGAGGGGAAAGGCTGCCCTTCAAGCAGGAAGACCTGAAGCAGAAAGGTCACGCCGTGCAGGTGCGGCTCTACGCGGAGGACCCTTCGAACGGGTTTCTTCCCAGCGTGGGCCCGGTGCACGACTTTCACGTGCATCCGGTGGGTGGGCTGCTGGTCGACTCTGGCGTCGAGGCGGGCGGCGAGGTCTCGATGCACTACGACCCCATGGTGGCGAAGCTGATCGCCTGGGGGGAAGATCGTCACGACTCGGCCTCTCGCATGGTGCGCGCGCTGCAAGGTCTCTCGGTGCAGGGTGTCACCACCAACCGCGGGTTCCTCACCCGGCTGCTGCGTCACCCCGACTACGTCGCGGGCAAGCTGCACACCGCGTTCATTGAGGAGAAGCTGCGAGACGCGCTGGCCGAACCGGTGGATGTCGAACGCAGCACGTTGTGTGCGATCGCCGCCACGCTGGCCCAGCACCTCGTGCGCCGCGCGGCAGACCCGTTCTTGCCCGGGGTGCTCACCGGCTTTCGCAACAACCGCTTCTCCGACCAGTTCGCCGAATACGTCTCGGGTTCCCGGGTGGAATACCGCGCGTTGGGCGAGGGCCGGTTTCAGGTCAACGGCGCGATGTGGAAGGTCATCGCGTGGGCCACGCCTGCGCTCACGCTCGAGTCGCCTGAAGGCGTGCGTCAGCATGTGCGCGTGGTGGCTGCTGACGGAAAACTCTTCGTGCACTCGCGGCTGGGCAGCGAAGTGCTGGTGGAGAAGGAACGATTTCCTGCGCCCGTCGATGCCGCCGTGAAGGGCGGCTTCATGGCCCCCATGCCCGGCAAGGTGGTGAAGGTGCTGGTGAAAGACGGGGAGAGCGTGAAGAGCGGTCAGACCCTGCTCGTGCTCGAGGCAATGAAGATGGAGCAGACGACGCGCAGCCCCGCCGACGGCGTCATCAAGAAGGTGCTGGTGCGCGAGGGTGATCAGGTCACTGCCGGCCAGACCCTGGTGGTGATGGAAGAGTAGAGCCCGACGCAACGCTGGCGCGAGCCAGCAGTTGGTCCCCTTTCTGCACATCGTGACTGCAAGGCCGCCGTTCGGGTGGCCCGTCACGCAGTGAGGAGCGGCCATGCACGCACGTCTGACGCTCTGCGCGCTTGTGCTCGGCGGAACTTTCGCCGCAGCGAACCCTCACCGGACCTACGTGGTGACCTGGGGAACGACGACCGGCCTCTCAGCGGAAGATCGTGCGCTCATCGAGAAGTGCGATCGGCAACTGCGCGCAGAGCTTCTGCGGCGCGGCGCGACCGTGACTGAGCGGAAAGATGCGCGCGCGGCGATCGTTCTGCGGCCGACCCTGCAGGTGCTGCCGCAGGGGCTCAAGTTGGAGATGATCGGCATGCGCAACGCCGACAAGAAGTTGCTCGGCAGCGTGTCGGTGAAGGCCGGCGGCTCGAGCAGAGATGCGCAGCTTCGCGCATTGGTGAAACACGTGTGTTCTGAAGCCGACGAGTTTTGAGAGGAAGAAGAGAAGGGTCCAGCACCGGCTTCACCTTTGATTCCATCGAAGGAACAGGCGCTCCTCACACCGGTCCTCCCGAGAGCAGTCGAGGGAGTATCTCTGCCTCGCGCAGCAAGTGGCCCCTCGACTGCTCTCGGGGCGAACGGTGCAAGTGCCCCCTCGACTGGGCTCGGGGAGACCGGTGATGGAACCCGATTCCTATTTCCGCCAACCCCCTCGATGCGCCTCCATCGACTCAGACTCGTTGATCACCCGTCTGCGCGAGCAGGCCCTGTTTGGCCGTGCGCGTGAGCCGCTGGCTGGCCAGCAACATCACCTGCTTGCGCGTCTCGGGGTTCCCCAGCACGATCTCGCGGAAGGCTTCCGCGGGCACGCGCAACGCCACCACCGGCTCCTTCGCCATCACCGTGGCTGAGATCGGAAGCTGCGCCGCCACGGAGATCTCCCCGATCGCGTCGCCTTCCACCAAATCGGGGTACGCACCAAGCGTTGGGTCGCGATGGAACACCGCGCAACGGCCGCGCAGCACCAGGAAGACCGCCTCGCCTGCGCCGCCCTCTTCGAGAATGATCTCGTTCGGTTTGAAGGTGCACGACTGAAACGCCGCAGCCAGCGCGATCCGTTGCGCCTCGCTCAGCGGCTCAAGCAACGGGTTGGCCCGCATCAAATTAGCCAACAACCGCTCACGGAAGAACTGCTCGAGCGCCGTCTTCACGCCCGCATGTTTCGCGGCAAGCCCAGCCATTTCATCGCGGGGAAACGCGAGGGCCACCACGTCGCCTTGAGCCGTCACCGTCGCCAGCCGCGGAGCCCCTGAGAGCAGCGCCATCTCACCGAAGAAGTCGCCCTCCTGCATGGTGGCCACCTGCTGCGCCTGCCGCAGCACCGCCACCGAACCCTGCGCGATCGCGTACATCGCGTCGCCCGGCTCTCCTTCAGTGACGATCGCCTCGCCGGCACTGAAGGCACGCGCTTCCATCGCGCCGTTGAGCACCGCGAGGAACTCAGGTGCGCTCAACGAAGAGAACAACGGAATGCTCGGCAACGAATCGCGCGGCGGCGGCGGGGCTTCGGCCTCGAACGCGAGCTCTTCCAGCTCGATGTCGATCGCGAGCTCGACCTCTTCCTCCGGGGCCGGCGCTGCGTGCGCACGAGGAATCGACGCGGTCTCCAACGGCGCGACCGGGGCTGCCGCAAGCGTGCTGGGCGAAGACGCCCGTCGTGCCGCGTAGAGCTCAGCGAGCCGCTGCTGCGTGGCCACGTGCTTCGGGTCGAGCGTGAGAATCACCCGGCACAACGCGGTCGCCTTGAAGAACTGGCCCTGCTCGGCATACCGCCGCACCACCTCGGCATACTCCGTCACCGCGGCGGGGGCGTCGCCCAGCCGAACCAGGATCTCCGCCATCTTCTGCCTGACCCCCAGCTCTCCGGGCACGGCCTTGGCGATGCGGCGAAACTCCTCGAGCGCGGGCTGCAGCTTGCCCTTGGTGAGCAACTGGCTTGCGCGATCCTTCTGGCGGCGAACGGCGTCATCCATACCGTCTTCTCGCCGCCTCGCCGCCCTCAGTCAACGCGAAGGGGCGACCTCGAGAGCGGCTTCCACCAGCGGGTGCAGCCCACTGCCCTTTCGCCACGCCGCGTAGATGGGGAACGAGGCCGCCGGCCGCTCGAGCTTCTGCGCCACCACGCCCGCCACCTTCGGCCCCGCGGCGGTCAGCCAGGGCACCAGCGAGAACCCCAGGCCCGCGGCGACGAAGCCCAGGATCGTGTCGGAGGAGTCAGCCGCGAACCCCTCACGCGGCGTCACCTCGTGCTGCCGCAGCGCCTCGAGCTGCAGGCCCTTGAGCGTGCGATCGCTGTGGTACCCGATGAACGGCACCTTCGCGAGGTTCCCCAGGTGCAGCTTGCCCTTCTGGGCGAACGGCCCGTGCGAAGGCGCGACGATCCACCCCTCGGTACGGCCGATTTCCTTCGTGGAAATGTCAGCGGGGATCTCTGGCAACCAGTCGATCAAGACGTCGGTCTCACCCGAGCGCAGCAATGAGAGATCAGCCGTCGGCACGTCGGTCAGCGCCACGGTGATGTCGGGCCGCTTGAGCTGCAGCCGCCGCAACCACTCGGGCACCAGGTGGCGCAGCAGGTGACCTGCCGCGTGCATCTTCAAGGTGCCGCCGATCACCCCGCCCCGCACGCGCGCTTCGATCACCGGCAGCTGCTCGAAGAAGCCCACCACCGCGTCGAACAACACCTGGCCCCGCGGCGTGAGCACCACCCGATCTTTGCCGACTCGCTCGAACAGCTTGACCCCCAGCTCTTCTTCGAGGCGGCGCACCTGCTGGTGAACACCCGGTTGGGTGATGGGGTACGGGAAAGCGCGCGCCGCCCGGGCGTAGCCCTGCGTCTTCGCCACCCAATAGAAGCCCTCGAGCCGCTGGAGGTTCATCACATCCCCCAGCTTATCAATGAGTTCTTTTCTTGTTCCTCACCCTTTTCGACGCCGGGCCGTTTGATGTTCACACCCGCCGAACAGGAGCCGCACATGACCGCCATGAAGAACGCCGCCCACCTCGCTGTCCTCGCCATCTGGGTCGTCCTCGGAGTGCTCTTCAGCGTGAAGACGCTGTTTCTGCCTGCGCTCCTGCCCATCGTGCTGTTCTGGGCGTGGTTCGCGGGGTACGCCGCGTTCACCAGCTTCCTCTCGAGCCAGTTCAAGGGGCCGCTCGCAGCGGTCGGGGTGCACGGTGTCACCTTGCTGGCACTTCAGCTCGTGCCGAAGGTGATGCCTTTTGGCATTTTGAGGGTCGGCCTCGACCTCCTCTTCTGAGTGCGACTCTTTCTGCTGGGGCCCGCTCTCGCATTTCGTTGAGGCGATGGGCGAGGAGGTCCATATTGCCCGCCTGTGACGCTCATCATCGGAGTTCCGAAGGAAACGCTGCCCGGCGAGAAGCGGGTGGCGGCCACGCCTGAATCCATCAAGAAGATTCGAGAGCGGGGCATCGCCGTGCGGGTCGAGCGGGGCGCTGGCCTCGCCTCTGGCATCGCCGACGAGCTCTACGTCACCGCGGGCGCCGAGCTGACCGACGCGCCTTTCGATGCAGACGTGGTCTTCAAGGTGCGCCCTCCTTCGGTCGACGAGTGCGCGCGCATCAAAGAAGGCGCGCTGGTCATCTCGATCATGCAGGCCGATCGCAACCCCGGCCTGCTCGACGCGCTCAAGGCCCGCAAGGTCTCGGCGCTCGCGCTGGAAAAGGTGCCGCGCATCACCCGCGCCCAGAAGATGGACGTGCTGTCGTCGATGGCGAACCTCTCGGGCTACCGGGCGGTGGTCGAAGCGGCCACTCACTACCAGGGTTTCTTCAGCCCGCAGATCACCGCGGCCGGTGCCTCGCCCCCGGCGAAGGTGCTCATCATCGGCGCTGGCGTCGCAGGCCTCGCGGCCATTGGTGCTGCGCGCGCGCTGGGTGCTGACGTGCGCGCCTTCGACACCCGCGCGGCGGCCCGCGAGCAGGTCGAGAGCCTGGGCGCCCGTTTTCTCGAGGTGAAGCTCAAGGAGAGCGGCGAAGGCCAGGGCGGCTACGCCAGGACCATGTCGCCCGAGTTCATCGCGGCCGAGATGGAGCTGTTTCGCAACCAGGCCAAAGAGTGCGACGTCATCGTCACCACGGCGCTCGTGCCGGGAACGAAGGCCCCCATCCTGGTGCCGCGTGACGTGGTCGAGTGCCTCAAGCCCGGCTCGGTGATCGTGGACATGGCCGCTGAACAAGGCGGCAACTGCGAGCTGACCCGGCCCGGTGAAATCGCGCTCCACAACGGCGTGCAGATCATCGGCTTCACCGACCTCACCAGCCGCATGGCCGCCACCGCGAGCCGCTTCTTCTCGATGAACCTGTGGCACCTGCTGGGTGAGTTCGGGAAAGCCGACACCATCACCATCGATCTCGAGAACGACGTGGTGCGGCCTTCACTGGTGCTCCACAAGGGAGAGCTGCTGCCGCCTGCGCCGGTGAAGGAGCCGGCGCCCGCGCCGAAGCCGCCGCCTTCGACCGCCAAACCTGCGCAGCTCAAGCTCAACTCGCCGACCCGCCGCGCGTGGGGCAGCACGGTGGGCGGCCTGTTCGTGATGGGGCTGCTCTTCACGCTCAGCCGCTTCGCGCCTTCCGAGTTCCTGCAGCACTCCACCGTGTTCGTGCTCGCCTGCTTCGTGGGCTGGCAGGTGGTCTGGTCGGTCTCGCCTGCGCTGCACACCCCGCTGATGAGCGTCACCAACGCCATCTCGGGCATCATCATCATCGGCGGCATGCTGCAGGTCGGCGGAGGCTTCGACGTCGCCTCGATTCTCGGCGCGCTGGCCGTGCTCTTCGCGGCGATCAACATCTCGGGCGGCTTCCTCGTCACGCAGCGCATGCTCAAGATGTTCCAGCAGGGTGCGCCTTCTGAAAAATCCGCCTCGGGCGGGGGGCACGGTCGATGAGCGGCTTTCTGGTCGTGGCGTATTTGACCGCGGGCGTGTTGTTCATCCGCTCGCTGGGTGGCCTCTCGAAGCAGGAGACCGCTTCGCAGGGCAACATCTTCGGCGTGCTGGGCATGTTGCTGGCCATCGCGGTGACCTCGGTCGCATGGGTGATGTCGGGCGATCTCGCCTCCCGCGTTCAAGGCCTGGGGCTCCTGGTGGGCTCGGCCGTGGTCGGCGCCGTCATCGGTGGAAGCCTGGCGCGCAAGGTCGAGATGACCGGCATGCCGGAGCTCGTCGCCGTGCTGCACAGCTTCGTCGGCCTCGCCGCGGTGCTGGTGGGCTTCTCTTCGTATCTGCGCCCTGCTGCACCCGCGGCTGACTCGCTTCGCCACACCGTTCACCAGATCGAGATCTGGGTGGGCATCGCGGTCGGCGCCATCACGCTCACCGGCAGCATCGTCGCGTGGGCCAAGCTCAAGGGCACGTTGTCGGGCAAGCCGCTGCTGCTGCCGGGCCGTCACGCGCTCAACGCGATCGTGGCGATGGGGATCATCGGCCTGGCGGTGCCGTTCATTCAGGCGCACGGCACCGACGGGTTGTTGGTGTTGTGCATCATGACGGTGCTGGCGTCGTTGCTCGGCGTGCACCTGGTGCTGGCGATCGGCGGCGCAGACATGCCGGTGGTCGTCTCGTTGCTCAACAGCTACTCGGGGTGGGCGGCCGCCGCGGCGGGCTTCATGCTCAGCAACGATCTGCTCATCGTCACCGGCGCGCTGGTCGGGGCGTCGGGCACCATCCTTTCCATCATCATGTGCCGGGCGATGAACCGCTCGATCCTGAACGTGGTGTTCGGCGGCTTCGGCACGGGCGAAGCGAAGCCCGGCGCTCCGGCGGCGCTGCCCACCGGTGAAGTGCGCGAGATGAAGGCCGATGAAGTGGGCCGGCGACTGCTCGAAGCGCGCAGCGTGGTCATCGTGCCGGGCTACGGCATGGCAGTATCGCGCGCGCAGGCCACCGTGAAGGAGCTGACCACCGTGCTGCGGGAGAAGGGCGTGAACGTTCGGTTCGCCATTCACCCCGTCGCCGGCCGGCTGCCCGGTCACATGAACGTGCTGCTCGCAGAGGCGGGCGTGCCCTACGACACCGTGCTCGAGATGGAGCACATCAACCCGGATCTGCCCAACACCGACGTGGTGCTGGTCATCGGCGCGAACGACATCGTCAATCCCGGTGCGCTCGATGACCCCACGTCGAGCATCTACGGCATGCCCGTGCTCGAGGTGTGGAAGGCGAAGTTGACCGTGGTGTTCAAGCGCGGCATGGCGGCGGGGTACGCCGGCGTCGAGAACCCGCTCTTTTATCTCGACGGTACGCGCATGCTCTTCGGCGACGCGAAGAAGTCGGTCGACGCGCTGGTGACCGAAGTAAAGAAGTGAACCGTTCTTTCCCACTCCCTCTGGGGAGACTGGTGAAAGAGGTGCCTCAGCTCGGCACGAACGGAACCGGCCGAAATCCGTTCGGCCCGAGAGGGTTGGCCGAAATAGAAATGACTCCAATCACCGGTCTCCCCGAGAGGGTTGGCTGAAATAGGAATCGGGTTCCATCACCGGTCTCCCCGAGCCTTCGTCGAGGGGGCACTTGCAGTGCGAAGGAGAGGCAATCCCTCGACTGCTCTCGG
>JAYVFP010000071.1:0-5337 GCA_043773025.1 Archangium sp. | reverse complement strand
ATTCATCGATCCACGCGGTGGTAGCTCAGTTGGTAGAGCATGAGCTTCCCAAGCTCAGGGTCGAGGGTTCGAATCCCTTCCGCCGCTCAAGAAGCCCCGGGTTCCTCTCGAAGGACCCGGGGCTTCGTATTTTTTTCCGTCAGGCCCACGGCGAATCGAACGTGAACAAAGTGGGTTGACACCCCGGCGTGATTCCCGTACTTCCGGCGCCGCTTAAGCAGTTCGTTGGTGCGGATCGGCCCTGTCGTCTAGTGGCCTAGGACGGAGCCCTCTCACGGCTTAAACCCGGGTTCGAATCCCGGCAGGGTCAAAAGTCCCGGACGTCCCCGGGCAAGCACTGAAGGCCCCGAGCTCACCCTCGGGGCCTTTGGCGTTTCTGGGCTCAGATCGACCGCCCTCGTGGGCGGTCAGAGTGGAACGACCATGTTTGGATGGTTCGGAAAGAAGAAGGACCGTTCCCCCGCGAGCGGGGTTCGATGGATTGTGGAAGCGCAGTGGGCGGCTCGTTCGCGCTGGATCTCCCATGTGGCCGACTTTCTCGGTGACCCAAGCAACGAGTGGAAGCCGAATCCGGGGATGGAACTTCCGAACCGGCCCGAGTTTCTGGTGCTCGAATTCGCACCTCGTGCTGGGCGAGACCACTACACCTATTTGACCGCTGGCTTGAGTCTCGTTCCCCAAACGCCATCAGGCCCCTTGCCGCATGTGGAGTTCATCGCCTACTCGCAAACCTCCGAGCCCAGGATCGCCCAGTTTCTCTTCATGCTTTCGCATGATGTCGCTTCTGTCGGCGTCAATGAGCGGGCGTTCAACGCTTTTGATCTCTGGGGGGCCGAGTTCTTTGGCCTGAGAGATTTCGTTCTCGCGCCTGCCCGTGAAGAGGCAGCTCTTCTGGACTTCCCCAACCTGAGCAAGCGCAAGGAAGACCAGCGCTACCTGTTGGCGGCCACCGGAGATCTGAACGGACAGATGAGTCTGAACGTTCTCCAACTCGTGCCATTGACGCATGAGCAGTGGCTTGCGGCGAGCGAGCAAGGAAGTCAGGCGCTTCTGAATCAGAGCAAGTGGGAGACACAGCCCAAGACCTCCGGTTGGGCTGCCATGCAGCCATCGCAGGGGTGAGCGCCTCCGAAATGTCTTCAGGGCTGACGGTGTTCGGGATCGGCAGTCTGGCGAATGCGCCGATCGTTCACCTCGTTGCAGCGTACGTTCTGTCGCTCGTGCTCCTGCTGCTGGTCCGAAGGTTCTCCGGAGGCCTCGGCCACAGCCTGGAGCGATTCGGCGTCGTGCATGTGGCTGCTTTAGGCCTGACCTACGCCGTTGCGGCGGCGACGCGGCTCAGCGGTCACTGAGCACCATGGCGAGCTTCTCCGACGCGCTCGAGAGCAACCCCGCGCCGACCGCGCTGGGCGACGTGTCGCTCCGCTACGAGCCGTCGATGCTGATCGGCGAGACCGCGAAACGCAAGGCCAGCTGGCGCTCGAGTGCACTGTGGGTCGGTGGCGTTGCCTTTCTGATTCTCTCGGTCGCCGCGTTGCTGCTGCAGGCTGACTTCGCGACGGCCCTGGTGCTGGTCATGCTCGGCGCCGCGGGCATCGGCTCGGCCGTGCTGATGGAGCGCTTCGAGAAACGGCAGCGCCGCTTCGTGGCCAACTTCGGCACCGTGAGTTTGCGCCTCGACTTCACCTCGCCCATCGCCGGGCATGCGCTCACCCTCGTCGTGCCCTTCGATTCGGTGCGCGCCGCGGACTTGTTGCCTCAGGCCGATGGGTCGAGCTGTCTGTGTGTTGATTTTGAACGTGACGGCGGCCTGCTGCGTGAAGTGCTCGTCGCTCACATTCCGGCCTCGCAGCAGGCTGATGCCGAGCGGCTCGAGCGGGTGCTCAAGGGCGCCTTCGGTCTGGGGAAGAGACCTGAGCGGGTCGACCCGGACGCTTCGAGCTTTGAATCGTAGTGGGCCCCTCTCCCCCGCGGGGGAAAGGGAGACATGGTGATGACGCGTCATGTTCGTGGAACGGGACTCATGCGGGTCAGCTCGTGCCCACCTGCAACGCGTGACTCCACTTGAATCAACCTCCGCGCTCGGAAGCGTCAATGGCACGCAGTCTGCTCACTGGAACGCACGGAGGTTCACCGTGCTTCATCGAATCCTTTCTCTCCTCTGCCTGACCCTGAGTCTTCCTTGCGTCGCGTGGGATGTCCGTACCGACTCCGAAGGCGATCTCGTGAAGTGGGTCAAGCCGCTGGCGATGGTGCTCGACGCGAAGGCGGGCGAGCTCCTCCACGACGCGCGCGCGGAAGCGGCGATCGCCGCGGCCGTCAAGAATTTCGAAGACACCACGCCGTACCTCGAGGTCTCGATGACCGTCGGTGAAGGCAAGCCCATGGGCTACGTCGTCGGCGCGACCGACAACCAGAACTCGATCCTCGTGCTGGAAGACTGGCCGTACTCCGACGACGCGCTCGCGGTCACCCTGGTCACCCTCAACGCGCGCACCAACGAGCTGCTCGATGCCGACGTGGCCTTCAACATCGAGTCGCACCGCTTCAAGGTGTTGCCCGATGCCGCGAAGGACGAGCGCCAGTTCGACGACGTGCAGAACACCATCACCCACGAGCTGGGCCACGTGCTGGGCCTGATGCACAACAACGCCACCCACGATCTCGTGATGTACCCCTCGGCGCCCCCCGGGGAGCTCATCAAGCGCATCCTCAAGACCGACGACCGTGACGGGCTGCTCTCGCTCTACGGCCTCGATTCCGAGCCCTCTGCAGCGGCGTTGCCCCCGGTGTTCGCGGGTTGCAGCTCGACCTCCAGCTCGCCGGTCTGGCTGGTGCTCCCGATGATGATGCTCGGCCTGCTCAAGCGCAGCCGCCGCCTCGCCCTCGTCGCGCTCTTGCCCGCACTGAGCCTCGCCGCCGAGCCCCTGCCTGCCGCGGTCAGCCGCGCCTCCGAGATCGCGCTGGTGCAGGTCACCTCGCGCCAGTCACACCTGCACCCGGCCAACCCCGGGCTCATCGTCACCCAGCTCACCGTCAGCCCCGTGGAGTGCCTCAAGGGCGCCTGCGCCGGGCTCCTTCAGGTGGTGGTGGCGGGTGGCCGCCTGGGTGAGCTCGAGCAGGTGGCCGTGCATGAGCCGGTTCCCGCAGAAGGGCAGCGCGTGCTCGTCACCCGCACCAATGGCCGCGTGCGCGTCTTGTGGGTCGAAGCCGACATGCAGACCCGAATCATCAAAGCGCTGCGCTCGAGCTCTGGGTGGGTCGTACCCCAGGCGGGCGTGGCACCCCCCTCCACCTCCGCTCAGACGCCCGCAATCACGCCCTGAGCCGCTGGCACCTGCCTTGAAGTCTTTACCCCCGAGGAGATTCACATGGCCCTTCCGCCCCGCCGGATTCTGATTGTCGATGACGAAGAGAACGTGCTCCACGCGCTGCGCCGCAGCCTGCGCAAGGAAGGGTACGAGCTCTTCTTCGGCGCCGAGCCCGCGGAAGGCCTCGCGGTCATGAAGGACCAGCCGGTCGACATGGTGATCAGCGATCACCTGATGCCGAACATGACCGGCCTCGACTTCTTGAAGGTCGTGCGCGATCGCTACCCCGACACGATGCGCCTCATGCTCACCGGTCACGCCGACATGCAGACCGCGGTCGACGCGATCAACCACGGCAACATCTACCGGTTCCTCACCAAGCCGTGGGACGACACCGAGCTGAAGGTGACGCTTTTCCTGGCCTTCGAGCAGCTCGATCTCGAGCGCGAGAACCGCAAGCTCCTCTCGATGGTGCGCCGCCAGTACGACGTGATGAAGACCCTCGAGCTGCAGCACCCGGGCATCGCGCACGTGGTTCGTGACGCCGAAGGCTACGTGCTGATCGACGACGAAGAGCGCTCTGGCTCCGTCGAGGTGCGCCTGCTTCAGGCCTCGTGACCGTCCATGGCGGCCCAGCTCACAGCCCGGCTGGACTGCCTGACGGTGGTCGCCGATGACGAGCTGCACGCGCGCATTCAAGAGGTGCTCGACGCGTGGCATCTCCGCACCGAACGGGTGAGCGACGCGACCGCGTTGCAGCGGGTCTCGGCTGGACACTGCCGCGTCGTGGTGACCGAACGTCGCCCGGGGCTCCGCCTCTACCTCGAGCGCCTTCGCGCGGCGGGCGCTGTGCCCGTGGTGCTGGGCGCTGCGGGCCCCGACGTCAGCGCCGACATCGAGTGCGTCGAGCGGCCCTCCGGGTTGGTGGCGTCCGTGTTCCGCGCGCAGGGCCGTTTGTTGGGCGTGGAGACCGGCAGCGCCGCGCGTGTTCGTCAGTTCGCCCAGGTGATCGCCGAGCAGTTCGCGCTGCCCGATCTCGTTCACGTGGCGATCGCCAAGACGCGCGAGTTGTGTGAGGCCGAAGGCGCGAGCCTGCTGCTGATCGAGCCGTCGACCGGCGGCCTCTTCATCGACACCTCCGCAGGGCCCGCCTCTGGGCTCGACCGCGTTCAACTGCCCCGCGGCAAAGGCGTGGCGGGCAGGGTGGCGGTCGAAGCGCGCCCCCGGTTGGTGGAAGACGCCCAGAGCTGCGCCGACTTCGATCGCTCGGCTGATCTGCAGTCAGGCTTCAGCACCGGTTCCATCGTGGCTGCACCCCTGGTGCTGGGCGGTGACGTGCTGGGCGTGCTGATGGCCGTGCGTTCGACCGGCGCCACGCCGTTTGCCCCGGTGCACCTCGAGCGGTTGGTGCAGTTGACGCCTCACGTGGCGATCGCCGTGCACAACGCGCAGATCACCGCCGCGCTGCGCACCTCGCAGGCGCAGGTGCTCGAGGCGAACATCGATCTCGAGCAGAAGGTCAAGGAGCGCACGCAGCAGATCAGCCGCGCCAAGCAGGAGTGGGAGCGCACCTTCGACGCGATCGACGCGCCCATCGCGCTCATCGACAACTACGTCATCCGCCGCACCAACCAGGCCTACGCGCGCAAGGTGGGCCAGCCGGTGCGCGAGATCCCCGGTCAGAAGTGCCACGTGGTGTTCGCCCATCGCGACACGCCGTGCCCTGGTTGCCCGTTGGTCAAGGGCCGCGGTCAGGCGCTCGGCGCCGAGATCGAGACGCCCGATGCCGCGGCGGGGCGCTCCCGCTTCTTCAAGCTCAACGGCTACTGGCTCAACGACGACCCGAGCGATGGCAGCGTGGTGGTCACCTACCACGACATCACCCAGTCCTACGTGATGGCCGAGAAGCTTCGCGAGAGCGAGCGGCTGGCCGCGGTCGGTCAGCTCGCCAGCGGCGCGGCGCACGAGATCAACAACCCGCTGGGCTTCGTCACCTCGAACCTGCGCACCCTGCGCGGGCTCTTCG
>JAYVFP010000070.1:0-16881 GCA_043773025.1 Archangium sp. | reverse complement strand
CCAGTACGTGCCGAAGCGGCGCGTGCGCACCAGGGCGACGGCCTGGAGCAACGTGCTCACCTGTGTCTCTCTACCTGCATCGCGCGGCCCACTGGGCTAGACGCCCCGATCGTGCGACGTGCTCTCGCTCTGGTCCTGCTGCTGGCGGTGTCCGCGTTCGCGCAGACGCCCCCCAAGATGCCAACGCTGATCAAACAGGTGGAGCCCGTCTTTCCCGCTTCGCTCGCCGATGCAGGCGTGGGCGGCGTGGTGGTGATGGAGATCGACGTCGGCGCCGACGGCAAGGTGATGGACGTCAAGGTGGTGGGCAGCGCAGGCCCTGAGTTCGACCAGGCCGCCATCGCCGCCGCGAGGCAGCTCGAGTTCACCCCCGCGGAGTTCGACGGCGTGCCCACGCCCGTGCGCATTGAGTACAGCAGCCAGTTCGTCGTTCAGCAGCAGCAGGTCGAAGTACCCGTGGTGATGGACGCCGGTGTTCCGGTGGTGAACTTGAAGGGCCGACTCACGGCCGCTGGCACGCGCGAGCCCATCGCCGCCGCCACCGTGACCGCGGGTGAGCGCAGCACCGAGACCGATGCCGAAGGTGCCTTCGAGTTCAAAGGCGTCCCGGTGGGGCCCGTCGAGCTGAAGGTCACCGCGCCCCAGTTCGAGCGCTACACCGCCACCGAAGAGATCCGCGCGGGCGAACGCACCGAGGTCCGCTACGTGCTCCGCTCCACCGGAGATCCGAACGTCACGGTGGTGCGCGGCAGCAAGGATCGCCGCGAAGCCTCGCAGGTGAAGCTCACCCAGAGCGAGTTCCGCATGGTGGCGGGCGCACGCAACGACGCCTTCAAGGTGGTGCAGAACCTGCCCGGCGTGGCGCGTTCACCGTTCGGCGGCGCGGCGCTGGTGGTGCGCGGCAGCAAGGCGTGGGACTCGCGCATCTACGTCGACGAGATCCAGATTCCTCAGCTGTTCCACTTCGCGGGGCTCAACGCCACCTTCAACTCGGCGACGGTCGAGAGCATCTCGTTTCAACCCGGCAACTTCGGCGTCGACTACGGCCGCAGCATCGGCGGCCTCATTCAAGCCGACGTGAAGACGCCCTCGAAGAAGGGCATTCACGGGGCGGTCGACGTGAACTTCTTCGACATCTCGGCGAACGTGGAGGCGCCCGTCACCGACCTCTGGAGCGTGAGCGCTGCCGGCCGCTTTGGCCTCGCGCAGCTGACCGTGCCTTTTGCGGTCTCGAGCTTCGTGCCCGCGAACCTGCAGAGCGCGCTGGGCTTCGCGCGAGCGCCGCAGTTCTGGGACTACCAGGTGCGCGCCGAGCGCAAGGTGGCCAACAGCCGCAACCGCTTCTTCGTGATGATCTTCGGCTCGTCGGATCAATGGGCGTTCCTGCGGCCCAACCCTTTTCTCGACAACGACGTCGAAGGCAACCGCGGCGCCGCCGGTAACTCGCAGCTCTACAACCGCCTCGTGGTGGGCCTCGATCAAAAGCTCAGCGAGCGGGTGACGTTCACCTCGCGCAACTCCATCGGCTTCGACATCACCGAACAACAAGGCGCCACCACGGAAATCTTCTTTCGCGCCACGCAGGTGCCCATTCAGCTGCGCGAACGCTTCCGCGTCGACGTTCCCGAAGCCAGGTTGGTGCTCGGTGCGGGGCTCGACGCGCTCATCACGCCCGCCTTCCTCGATGCACAGCAGCCCCCTCCGTTCCGCGCGAACCAGCTGCCTGACCCGTACGTCACGCGCCGTTTGATCGCGCAGACCGAGGCGCGGGTGTACGTCGAGCCGGGCGTGTTCGTCGACGCGACGTGGACTCCGTTCGAGTCACTGCAGGTGCGGGGTGGTTTGCGGCTCGACGGTGAGCTGACCACCATGAAGAAGGTGTGGGTCAACCCGCGGCTCTCCGCGCGGTGGTCGATCCTTCCGCAGTTCACGCTCAAGGGCGGCGCGGCGATGTACCAGCAGCCTCCCGACTACCGCACAGGTCAGCTCTCGCCGGTCTTCGGCAATCCCGGGCTGCTCCCCGAAGGCGCGTGGCACTTCATGGCGGGCGCCGAGGCCCGGTTCTTCGAGCTCCTCGAGCTCGATGTTCAGGGTTACTACAAGCCGCTCTTCAACCAGGCGCGCCAGACCCTCGCGAGCGGGGAAGGCAGCGACATCGCCATCGCCGGCAACGACACGCGCTTCACCAGCAAGGGCTACGGGCGCGCGTATGGCGGTGAGGTCCTGCTCCGGGTGCGGCCGACCCGCTACTTCGTGGGCTGGGTGGCCTACAGCCTGACCCGCTTCGAGCGCGACTACTTCGGCGGCGTGCAGTTCGCGCCCGGGCCACTCGACCAGCCTCACAACCTGGTGGCCGTCGCGAGCTTCAAGCTCCCCTGGGAGCTGAGCCTGGGTCTTCGTTTCCGTTACTCGTCGGGCCCGCTGGTCACGCCGGTGCTCGGCTCGCTCTTCGACACCAACGGCAACTACACCGTGCCGCTGCCGGGCCTGCCGTGGAGCGAGCGGCTGCCCGACTTCTTCCAGCTCGACGCGCGCCTCGACAAGCGGTTCGTCTTCGACTCGTGGACCTTCGTCGTCTACCTCGACGTTCAGAACGTCACCAACCAGGCGAACCCCGAGGCGTACTTCTACAACCACAACTACACGCAGTCGGCCTACGTGACGGGCATTCCGATTCTGCCCACGCTGGGCCTTCGAGGAGAGTGGTGATGCGCGCTCACCCGCTGTTGGCCTTGGTGCTCGCGTCTTCGTGCGGAGTGCAGTTCACGCCAGAGACGCTGGTCGACTCATTGCGAATTCTCTCGATCGTCTCGGATCCACCCGAGGTCGCGCCCGGTGCACCCAGCAACGTGAGCGTGCTCTTCGGCGACCCCACGCGCGTGGGCCAGCCCAGCACCATCATCTGGGTCGGCTGCGAGCCTGACCCACAAGACCTGAACCGCAGCGCCTGCAACGACGCCTCTATCCTCGTGAAGCCCACGTTGATCACTGCGTACCCCGAGGGCCTCAAGCTGCTCGGCTTCGGCTCGAAGAACTCAGCCGTCTACTCGTCGTCGCCCACCGTGTTCGACGTGCTGGCGCCGGAAGACGGCGTTCGCCAGAACGGCAGCGTGGGCCAGGTGATGGTCATCGTGATCGCGGAAGAGGTGAACCTGTCGGCGATGGGTGACGAGCTGACCAACGTGTTCCGCCGCATCGAGAGCAAGGAGACGAAGGCGGCCATCGGCCTGACCCGCATCGTGGTGAGCGAGAAGGCGCAGAAGAATCAGAACCCCACCATCAGTAACCTCACCTTCGACGGCGCCCCGCTGCCTCTCGGCGCTCGGCTGCAAGTGCGCCCGGGCCAGCAAGTCGCGCTCGGCGTTACGGTGCCTGAAGCGTCTCGGGAGCTCTACACGGAGGTCCAGCCGACGGGACCGGTGGAGAAACAGGAGGTGGTGGTGGGCGCCTGGTACTCCAGCAATGGCCGGTTCAGCCGCGAACGTTTCGATGTGACGTCACCCGAGCTGACCACGTTCTTCGCGCCGGGCTCGGCGAAGTTTCCCGAAGATCCCGTGCCCGAACGGCGCACCGGCCAGCTCTGGTTGGTGGTGCGAGACAACCGCGGCGCGCAGGACTTCGAGCAGTTTCGTTTCTACGTCTGCGACGAGACCCTGCCCACGCCACGGGTGACCTCGATTGTTCCGCCCGCGCTCGCAGGAGATCCCGTGCTGGTGATGGGTGAGAACATGCCGCGCGTGCTCGACATCTTGATCGGCGGCGTCGCGCTCGAGACCAGCACCTACAGCGCAACGCGCGGCGCCTTCGTGGGCTTTCCACCTGAGCTTCCGCCCGGCACCTACCCCGTCACGATGCGCGGGCAGAACTGCAGCGCGGAAGACACCGGGCTCACGTACACCGTCGCGCGCTGATCAGAACCGAGCCAGCACGAAGCCGCGCAGCAGAGCACCGGCCGCCTGCTCAGCCTGCAGCTCACGCACGCGATCATCGGTGACGCCCCTGACGACCGCCGCGACGATCAACATCACCACGCCGACGATCATCGCCACGGCCCCCGTGGGAACGAAGACGAGGCCTGCAAACAGGCCGATGGTTCCCGCAGTTGAGTTGAACGCGATGAACGCGAGGCCGGTGAAGAGCACGCCGAGGAGCCCCACCCCGGCCCCCGCGCTGAGCACCACCACGCCCGGTATGAAGCTGGGCCGGGTGCGGATGAGCTCGGCGATTTCACGCGGGTCGGCAGACTTCCCCGCTTCAAGCGCCTGAGCCAGCAGGACGCCCTGAAACTTTTCTTCACGAGGCGCTTCGAAGTGACTGCCGAGCATCATCGCCACTGCCACCACGCCGGCTGCGAGCATGAACGAAGCATGAGCGCAGCTGCGCTCGGTTTCAACGATGACCTCCATCCGGTGCCCGAGCAGGAGACCGGCAAAGTGGTATCGGGTTCCATCACCGGTCTCCCCGAGCCCAGTCGAGGGGGCACTTGCAGTGCAAAGGAAAGGCAATCCCTCGACTGCGCTCGATGCGAACGGTGTGCGGGGGCTGAGCTACGGTCCGCGCCCATGAACACCTCGGAACTGGCTGCACTGGAAAAGCGGGTGCACGCGATCACCCGCCCCGAGCCCGCACTCTTGTGGCTCTACCTGCTCACCGCCCTGGCGTTGTTGGTCGCAGCGCCCATCGTCTTCATCCCGCTTTACTTCCGCTACCACACGCTCTGGTACCGCTTCGATCCGAGCGGCGTATCGATGGGCTACGGCATCCTCTTCCGGCGCGAGCTGCAGCTGACCTACGCGCGCATGCAGGACATCCACCTCTCGCAGAACATCATCGAGCGCTGGCTGGGTATCGGCACCGTCACCGTGCAGACGGCCGGCTCGGGCGCGGGTGGGAATCTCACCATCGTGGGCGTGAAGGACTTCAACGCCATTCGCGACTACCTCTACGCGATGATGCGGGGCGTTCGCAGCGAAGCCCACGAGGCGCACCCGGCTTCGAGAGGCACCGATGCCGTTCTGGTGGAGATTCGTGATGCGCTGAAGCAGGCCGCCTCCGCGATCATCGCGTCGAAGAAGGTGCCGTGATGGAGCTGCTCCTTCGCCTGCTCAAGCCCCTTTTCTTGCCGCTGCTCAAGCTCGACCTCTCGCCGCCCCATTTGCCTGAAGGCACCTCGCTGGTGCGCAGCTTGAAGCCGTCGGACAAGTGGCTCGCCTACCGCTACCTGCAGACGCTCTTCGGGTTCTTGAACCAATTCATCGGCGTGGGCATCGCGGTCATCGCAGCGGTGGCCAAGCTGCGCGGCTGGGGCGTGGTGATCGCGCTGGGTGTGTTCGCCATCGAGGCCTTCCTCATCGGGCTCGCGCTGGTCACCACCCGCGTCGACTTCGAGCTGCGCCATTACCTCGTAGGCGATCGTTCGCTGCGCGTGGCGCAAGGCGCGTGGAATCGTGAAGAGGTCACGCTCTCGTACGCGAACGTTCAGAACATCGAGGTCAACCAGGGCCCGCTCGAGCGGCTCTTCGGGTTCAAGTCGCTGACCATCTCCACCGCGGGCGCCGACACCACGCCGGGCGCCGAGAACTCACACCTCGTGACCATGGTCGGCCTGCCTGACGCCGATGAGCTGCGTTCGCTCATTTTGGGCATGCTCAAGGAGCAACGCGACTCGGGCCTGGGGGAACCGCAGGCCCACTCGGCCCCGCTCGCCGCGGGCCTTCCCCTGGTAAGGCTCGAAGAAGTCAGGGCCGCCGCGTTCGCCCTGCGCGACGCCGTGCAGGTTGATTGAAATCAGGGGCGCTCCTCTTGCGTTCAGGCAGCTCCCCCCCCTCGTATAGGCGGCCGAATTGGTTGACATTCGGCACCCCACACACGAGATCATCAGTCGTTTCCGGCCTTTCTTCGATCGCTTTCCCCACCAGGTTCCATGACTCCGTTTCTCTTGCTCGCGCAGGCCGCACCGAATCCGCAGCACCAGGGTTGGCTCACCATGCGACTCCTCGGAGTTCTCACCGGCAATGCCGAGTGGGTGCTCTGGCTTCTGGCCATTCTGTCGATCATCTCGATCGCCGTGATGCTGGAGCGTGGCGTCTATCTGGCGATGCACCGCCTGCCCAACAGCGGCGACGTGGTGCTCAAGCTGGCCAAGGGTGACCTCGAAGGCGTGAAGGCGGAGATCGCCAAACACCAGGGCATGGAGGCCGCGGTGCTGCGCGAGGGTCTGGACTGGGCCTCGAAGGGCCCCGACTCGGTCGAGCAGATCATCAACGCCACGATGGCCCGCGAACGCCCGCGCTACGAGCGGTTCCTCTCGTTCCTCGGCACGCTGGGCAGCAGCACGCCCTTCATCGGGCTGTTCGGCACCGTGCTCGGCATCATCAAGGCCTTCAAGGATCTCGGCATGGCCGGCGGCAAGGGCGGCGCCGAGACCGTGATGACCGGCATCTCGGAAGCGCTGGTGGCCACCGCGGTCGGTCTGGCCGTCGCGATCCCCGCGGTGGTTGGCTACAACGTGCTGCAGCGCTCGGTGAAGAACACCGCCTGGCGCGCGACGGCGCTGGGCCACGCGCTGGTCGGTCACCTCCGCTCGACGGGGAAATAACCGATGGCTGGCGGCGGAACTCCTGACGACGGCGACGAGATCACGGGCATCAACGTCACGCCCCTGGTCGACATCGTGCTCGTGCTGCTCATCATCTTCATGGTGACCGCGAACATGATCGTGCGCGAGACGGTGGAGGTCGATCTTCCCCGCGCGGCCAACACGCAGGAGAAGACCGTGCAGGGCCCGGTGATGCTCACCATGGACAAGGACGCCAGAGTCTACTTCGACGGCGTCGAGGTCGCGCAGGACGTCTTGATGGGCAAGATGAAGGACGCGGTGGGCAAAGACAAAGAAGTGCGCGCCATCATCAGCGCCGACCAATCGCTCAACTACGGCAAGGTGATGACGCTGATCGACCAGGTGAAGGAGGCGGGCATCGCCAAGTTCGCCCTCAATATTCAAAAGGAAGCGAAGCCTGCGGGCTCGCCCTGACTTGAAGGATGGAACCGGCGAGGCGCGTTCGCGCGTTGAACCTGGGTCCGTGACCACGATGAGCGCCAGCGGGCAGCACCGTTCAGATGAAGGCAAGAGCCTCTGGTTCCTGGCGGGTGCGCTTGCGTTCTCGATGATGGTGCACGTGGGCACCATGGCCACGTTGCCCGAGATGATGTCGCGGGCAGCGCCCCCGAAGGCCACCGAGATGGAGTTCTACGAGCCGCCGCCGCCTCCGCCCAAGGTGGAAGAGCCTGAACCCGAGCCGCCCAAGCCGCTCGAGAAGGTGAAGCTCAAGCCGCCGCCGGTGAAGCTGGCCGAAGTGGTGAAGCCCAAAGAAGACGTGCCGCCCCCGCCGAACGAAGAGCCGCCTCCGGAGACCCCGACCAAGCCCGTGCCGATCGTGGTGGGCATCTCGATGTCGTCGACCACGCAGGCCGGTGGTTTCGCGGTGCAGGTGGGCAACACGACCTACGGCAAGGCCTCCGACAAGATCGTCGATGCGGCTGACGTCAAGCCGTACGCAGCGCCGCGGTACGCGCCTCCGGGCGGGGCCGACACTGAGCCGGTGATGCTGGGCGAGGTGAAGATTCCGTACCCCGATGAGGCGAAGAAGAACGAGATCGAAGGTTCCGTGCGCCTCAAGGTGACGCTGGATCCCGAAGGCATCGTGACGGCGGTCGCGGTGATTTCAGGGCCGGGGTACGGGCTCAACGAAGCGGCTCGCGACGCGCTGCGAAAGTTCCGTTTCAAGCCTGCCAGCAAAGGCGGCGAAACGGTCGGCTACACGTTCGTGTACACGTACACGTTCTTGCTCGACTGAACGGCGGCCGGGTTGACCCGAGGCTGGCGGGGCGTACAGAATTCCGTACATGACCGTGTACAGCCGAGACATCGTGCCGTTGAGCGCCGCGCGTTCGCGTTTCTCTGAGCTGGTCGACGAGGCGCACGCCGGTGAGGACAAGATCATCACCAAGAACGGCGAGGCCTACGTCGCGCTGATCGACATCGCCAAGCTCGACTACTACCGGCAGGCGGTTCGCGAACGCGGCCAGATGCTCCAGCTCCAGGACATCGAACGTTCCCTCGATGATTTGGATGCCGGGCGTGTGCTGACCGAGGCGCAATTCGAAAGGTCCCTCAAGCAGCGCATCGCCCGCCTGAAGAAGGCGAAGAAGTGAAGCGACGTCGGGTCGTCGTCACAGAAAACTTTGAGCGCAATCTGGATGGGCTCGAGGCCTTCCGCGCACATCACCCCGGCGGTTTCCAGGGCGCGCTCCAGAAGCTCTACGGCCAGGTGCTCCCGCTCTTGAAGAAGCAAGGGCACCTGGGGCGACTTCACGGCACCGGCCGGCCGATCGTCGAGCGGATCAGGCTGCGGCTGGGGGGAGGCCTGCTGCGTGAGGTGCTGGTCGACGAGTACGTGATGCTCTACCTCGCAGGCGATGACCGGCTGGTTCTGCTGTCGATTCGTCACCAGCGAGAGCTCGACTTCGACTTCGGCGACTGACTCTCCGGCACCGAGAATCCACCTGGGAGCGTCCGCGCCCCATCGCTCCAGGGCCACCGCAGCGCCCTCTTTCCCCCGTGATCCACAGCGAACGACCGCTGGCATGCCCGCTGCTCAAGACCCCTGTACGTCGGCACTGACGCCGACGCTGCAAGGGAGGTTGGGCGTGTTGGCACCGGGAAAACGGCTGCAGGTCTTTTCCATCAAAGAGATGGCCGAGAAGCCAGGCGAAGAGAAACGAACGTTGTGGGTGAAGGCAGGCACCGCGTGGGTGAACCGCGACGGAAGCCTGAACGTGTACCTCGACGTGCTTCCGCTCGACGGGAAGCTGCACGTGCGGGAGCAGCTCGAGGAGAAGCGGGCGGAGGGCAACAACAGCAGGGCTGCCTCGACGAATGGTTCGTCGACGCAGGAGGCCACTTTGGCCGATTCGATGGGGGGGCACTGAAATGAAGCACACGGGAACGAAGGTGATGGGGTGGGTTGCAGTGGCGGTTCTCGCGATGAGCGCGGGGGCGGCGTTCGCCGGCAAGCCGGTGATCAAGAAGGAAGTCAGCGGCGTGGTGAACCTGAACACCGCGTCGGCGCAGCAGCTCGATCTGCTGCCCGGCATCGGTGAGAAGGCGGCCAAGCGCATCATCGAGCACCGCAGCAAGACGCCGTTCGGCAAGGTCGACGATCTGCGCAAGGTGAAGGGCTTCGGCGCGAAGAAGATGGAGAAGCTCAAGAGTTTCCTCACCACTTCGGGGCCCACCACGGTGGCCGTCAAGAAAGTGAAGACCGACGCGAAGGCGGAACCTTCGCCGGCGCCGGCAGCTCAAGGCCGTCGACCGCAGAACCGCTGAGTCGTTCGTAGCGGGCGCCGGGCTGCCTTCACGGGTGGCCCGGCGTTCGTGTGCGCAGATTGTCGAGGTAGCCGCACGTGGCTACATTGGTCTGATGAAGACCCGGACCGTCGGCATTCGAGTGCCTGAAACGGGCTGTCCCGGCGCTCGTCATTTCATGCGAAATTCTTCGGCTGACGTGAGCGCGCGCAGCTTCTTCCGAAAGATCGTGTACGTGATGGCCGCCGGCATGATCGGCGTCGCTGCGTTCGTGCTGCACGTGAACGGGCAGTTTCCCGCCTCGGTGCCCGCTGACGCACCGGGGAACACGATGAGTGACCTCGTCGATGCGCTGCGGTCCGTCGATGCGCGCGGCCAGATCGATCTCATCGAGCTCAAGAAGCGGCATGGCAGCCTCGAGTCGTTCGTCGCCTCGCTCGCCGCCTTCTCACCCGACGTCGCGCCCGAACTCTTCCCCACCGTCGAGGCGCGGCTGGCCTACTGGCTCAACGCGTACCATGCGCTCGCGTTGCTCGAGCTGCTCGACACGCGCAGCACCACCACCTCGGCCTGGCGTGAGGCGTTCGACGCGGCGTCGATCGGTGGACGACGACTGACGCGCCTCTCGATCTACCGCCGCACGCTCAGTCAGTCGGGCGATGCGCGGGTGTTCTTGTCGATCTTCACCGGGGCAAAGGGGCGCGGCGTGCTCGATGGGGCTCCGTTCGATCCCGAGTCGCTCAATTTGCAGCTCGATGACGCGACCCGGCGTTTCGTTCAGCGCAGGGATCACTTCGCGATCGAGGGAAAGACGGTGAAGTTGTCAGAGCTGTTTCGCACGCACGCCGATGAGTTCCTCGCCGCGCTGCCTGACGAGCGGAAGAACGTGCTGCAGATCGTCTGGGCGTACCTCCCCGAGACCTGCGCCGACGACAAGCCGGGCTGCGACACGCGCGCCGATTTGGATCGTGCGTGTGGAACGCGCTTCGACGACTGCGAGCTCGTGTGGCTGCCGGTCGACGAGAGTCTCGCGGTGAAGAACTAAGGCGTTACGCCCTCTCCCCGACCCTCTCCCCCTCGGGGAGAGGGAGCACTTTTCTCCTTCTTCCGGTCGGCGATGCACTGGCGGAAGGTCTTTTCCATGTATTCGTAGGGCAGCCCCGCCTCGAGGCGGAAGTCGCTGCCCCCTTCGGCGCTGCGCACGTGGGCGAGGTCGAGCAGGTCGGCCTCTTCGGTCTTGCCCTTCGCCTGCGCCTGCATGCGGGCGAGTGAGAGCGCGCTGCCGATGGTGCGCCGCAGCTCCTCGGTGGTCTGCGGGTTGCCTGATTGGATGTCCGCCACCAACCCGACGTCGTGCGACACGTCCATGTGGAGCTGCACCGACTTGGCCGACTGCCGAATCGTCTCACCCAGCCGCGCGTCTTCCCTGCCGATCAGATCCGCCAACATGCCCGAGGCGATCACCCCGTAGACCTCGCCGTACGCCATCGAGTCGTCGAGCACCGAAGTGGCCTGCGGCGGTCCGTTGCCTTCGAGCCGATCGAGGATCGCCTTCTGAGAGGCCTCGTTGCCACCGGCGATGAACATCTGCCCGCCCCACACCGCGAAGGTCTGCGTGCCGCCGTCTTCACGTTGCACTTCGATCACCTCACCCTGCCGCCCGTAGCCTTTGCCCACGGCCTCGGGCGGGAGGAACTTCTTCCACTGCGAGTTCTTGAAGTCGCCGGTGACCACCAGCGAGTCGTCGATCATCGCCACACGATCGACCTTGGTGGTCGGATCCATGCCGGCGTCCCGCAGGTCGCCCAGGAAGTCGTCTTCACCGAAGAGACACTCGGTCATCAACCCGCCCAGCTCAGAGTTGATGATGGCGTTGAACTCGGCGACCACCGCGGCGCGTTTCACCTCAGCCGGCATCAACGCGAGGATCGGATCCTTCGCGGGCGGCGGCTTGACGAAGCCTGCATCGGGCGCGGCCATCGGCACCCAGGTTCTCCGGTCATCGGCGCGCTGGTTCTCGCTCTTGTTCATGCGCGTCGGCAAGCGCACGGGGGGCGGCGGCGGGCGGCTCGGTGGCTCTGCACCCCGCATCAACCACGCGCCCCCGGCCAGCAGCAGCGCCGCGACGATCAACCACACCCACGGAGTCCGTCGCCGTTGAGCCATGGCTCAAAAGTCCTTTCGCTCGAAGCGGTACGCGGCCACCGAGAGCAGGGCCGCGCTGAAGATGAAACACCCGGCCAGCAGCCGGCTCACCAGCCCGCCTTCGATGGGCTCGGACGCCGCCAGCCGCGCTGACACCGTCGCCAGCGTGCCCAGGCGGGGAATGGGCAACATCGCCCACGAGAAGAGCTCACGCCCGAAGCCCGCGGTCATCGCCACGGCGATCGACTCGCGGAAGCTGGCGATCACGCCGAGGATCAACGTCACCACGCCGAGCGCGCCCGAGAGCGCTGCGCTGCGCACGAAGAAGTTGCTGGTCAGCATCACGGCGTAGAGCGCGCAGAAGCCCACCCACCCCACTCCACTGCCGATGAGCAGCTTCACGTTCCACACGCCTGTCTTCACGCCGAGCAGCACGGTCAAGCCACCCGCGCCGTAGAGCACGCCCAGCGCCGCGAGCGCGACCACGCCGAGGTAGGTGCCGAAGAGCAATTGCCACCGAGAGACGGGCAACGAGAGCAAGTGCTCGATGCGCCCGGGCGCCAGGAGCTCGGGCGCGAAGTCGCTGCACGCGATCGCGAGGAAGAACGCGCCGCCATAGAAGCTGACGTAGGCGGTCGCCCTGTAGAGGCCGCCCATGACCTGGTGGGTCGAGACGATGTCGTCGAACAACAACGAGCCGAACAGCTTCGAGCCGGCGATCGCGCCGTCGACCACGTCGAGCTGCAGCGAGAACCCCAGCACCAGGAGCACCAGGGTGATCGCGCCGAACAGGCCGAGGAACCACTTGCGGCGCGCGGCCTCGAGCAGGAGATCGAACGCGACCCGGAAGAGCTGTCTCAATTGGTCTCCTTCGAGATCAACGAGTCGGCGAGCACGGCCTCGAGATCGCGCGTCTGCGGCGTGACGGCGATCACCCTCAGCCCTCGACCCCGCGCAACGTCGAGCGCCTGGTTGAGCCCTTCCACGTCACCTTCGTAGGACCAGCCGCCTTCCAAGCGCGTGAACCCGGCGTCTTCGGCGGTGCCCTCACCTTCGAAGCGCACCACCCAGCGGCTGGCTGCCCGGCGCACGTCGTCGAGCGTGCCTTCGAGGCGCAGCTGACCGTGCTCGAGCACGCCGATGCGATCGCAGATGCGCTCGGTCTCGGCGAGCAGATGCGAGTTGAGGAGAATGGTCGCGCCGCGCTTCTTCTCTTCCAACAACAGGGCGCGCACTTCGACGCGCCCCACGGGATCGATGCCGTCGGTCGGCTCATCGAGAATCAGCAGCTCGGGCTGCCCCAGCATCGCCGCGGCGAGGCCCAGGCGCTGACGCATGCCCTTGCTGAAGGTACCCACCCGCTGCGAGCCGGTGCGCAGGCCGACGCGCTCGAGCAGCCGATCGAGCTCCGTGTCGGAAGGCGAGAGGCTCTTGAGCGTGGAGACCGAGCGCAGAAAGTCGCGCCCGCGCAAGGCCGCCGGCAGGTGCATGCGCTCGGGCAGGTAGCCGATGCGCGCGCGCACCGCGGTGTCTTGTGGGTCGCCGCCGAGCACCGTCACCTCGCCCGAAGTCGGCCGCACGACGCCGAGCAGCACCTTGATGAAGGTGGTCTTCCCCGCGCCGTTGGGGCCGATCAACCCGAACGCAGCGCCCTTCGGCACGCAGAGCGTGAGGCCTCGCAAGGCGTGTTGGGTCGGCCCGAACAGACCCTTCCAGCTCTTGACCAGTTGGCTCACACAGAGGGCTGCAGTCATGGGCGCGGCGACTCTACGCGCGGGGCCTTTGGGGCTTGCAGCGATTCCGCCGACCAGCCCGTTCGAAGGGGTGAGCGGTCAGGCATCGAAGGCAAGCTGCACCCCAGGAAGCGGCTCGAGGACATCGCCCGGCCGCAACAGGGCGGTCTTTCGAACGACCCCGTTCACCTTCACCCCACCGCTGCTTGCGCTGAGCCGCCAGCGCCCGTCTTCCCAGAAGATTCCAAAGTCAGGGCACGCTGGGCCCAGCTCGAGCTGGGTGCCGGCGTGAAAGATCACTTCGGGTTCGAGCGCGTGTGACGTGCCTGCCAGACGGAGCGTCGCCGCGCGCCAGGGGCGAAAGAGCGAACGGGCCGTGGTTGCAAAACGAGGGTGGAGTTCGTGTCGCGCGCGCAGCGCAGGGGCGAGCAGGTCAGCGTCATGAGGGACTTCGCCTGGCCCGACCATCAGGCTCTCCAGCAGGGGGAAAGAATCGCCCATGAGGGTGAGCACCCGATCGACCCAGCTGCTCTGCGTGCTCGAGCGATGGAACGAGACGAGGTCGAACTCAAGCACGCGAAGAAAGCGGAAGACGGGCTCTGCCCTGAGCAGCGCGAGCGGGCGCTCCCAGCCGTCCTGCCAGCCGGTGGGGGCGATCGTTCGTACGACCGCGCGGGCCGGCACGCCGTGCGCCCACCCGACCTGCAGCGTGCCGCGCCCTTCGTAACCAGCCAGCGGCCCCAACCAACGGCGGTCGTCGGCGGGGCGGCGATTGGCGATGCGTTCTCCGAGTGGGGCGCCTTGCTCCTGCAGCCAGTCTGCGTAGACCGACCAGCGGTGTGCCTCATCGGGGTCGTCGCTGATGGCCTGTTCCATCTCGTCGTCGCGCGGGTCGACCGGCTCGCGGAGCAGCAGCCGGAAGCAGACGCTTGCGGGGAGTTCGAAGACGTCTCCGTGGCGCAGCTCGGCGTCGTGAACCCGTTCGCCGAGGTGAAAGGTGCCGTTGGTGCTCCCGAGATCGCGCAGCCACCAGCGGTCGTATTCCCGCACCACTTCGCAGTGGCGAGGTGAGACGTCCATCGTGGGTACGGCCAGCATGTTTTCGTTTCCGCGGCCGATGCGGAACGGGGTGGTCAGTGAGAGGCGGGTTCCCGGCTGGAGCAGGTGGGCTCCAGGGGTGAGAATCTCGAGGGCGGGGAAGTCGGCCATCTGGTGAAACTGTATGCCCTCACCCTGACCCTCTCCCAGATGGAGAGCGAAAGAGTTGTACTAGGGTCCGCGCCGCCCATGCGTCTGCTGCTTCTTTGCCTCCTCGTTGGGACCTCGTCGTCAGCCCAGGCGCAGAACGTGCTGGGGCGGCAGCTCCCCTCGCAGGCCAACGGCGTACCGGGGCCAGACCGCCTGACCAACCTGCAGAGCCCCGTCGATGGTGACGGGTGGGATGGGCCGAGCGCCGCGGTGATGCCGCCGGGCGCGATGATCGAGTGGGATCTCGGCAGCCCCAGGACCATCACGGGGGCCGCGGTGCAGGCCGACAACAATGACGACTACCTCGTGTACTTCTCGGACGACGGCGAGAAATGGCGGGAAGCCTGGCGCGCTGGCCCCATCGAAGGGGGTGGGCTTCGCACCCGCTCCATCACCGCGCCGCTGGGCACCACGCGCTTCGTTCGGTTGATGGCCGCGGGCGGTGACACCCGCTACAGCGTCTCGGAGCTCGAGCTCTTCGCGGGCGATGCCGACGACTCCACGCTGCTGGCCGCGCGGTGGATTCCCCGACGGCCGCTCGAGCAGACCTTCATCAGCTGGATCATCGCGGCCGCGGTGCTGCTGATGATCTCCAGCCGCAAGCTGCCGCTCATCGCCTTGCTGGGGTTGGCGGCGCTTGGGGTCGGAGGAAGCGCGTACCTCGTCTTCGAACTCACTCCGAAGACGCCGGGTGCACTCGCATCACTTCCATGGATTCGCGCGGCGGTGGCGCTGGTCGCGGCGGCCGCGGTCATTCGCGATCGCCTGTGGCGGGGCAGGTGGCCTGCGCACGACGGGTTCGTCGTCGGAACGCTCGGCCTCACCGGCGCGATGGCGATGTGGTGCTTCCTCAACCTGGGCACGCCGCAGTTCCACGACGCCACGCAGCGGCGCGGCACCTGGCTGCACCACTACGACATGAGGACGTACTACCCGATCGCCAAATACTTCCCCGAGCTGCGCTTCGATGGCGTCTACGCCGCGAGCGTGCTGGCGGTGGCCGACGGAAAGAACCTCGACCTCTTCGACGAGCAGCCGCTGCGCGATCTGCGCACGCACGTGCTCACCAACGTTCGCAACTCGAAGGCGCACCTGCTCGAGGTGCGTTCGCGCTTCACGCCCGAACGGTGGGCGTTGTTCCTCGAAGACATGGCGTACTTCCGGCGGGCGATGGGCGACGGTGGTTTCCTGGGCTCGATGAACGACCACGGCGGCAACGCGACGCCCGTCTGGTTCTTGAGCGCGCGCGCGCTGTTTGCTTCTGCACCCGCCAGCGATGCAACGTTGTGGACCGGGGTGGTGGCCGATCTGGCGCTGCTCGCGTTGGCCTTTCTTGCGCTGGGCTGGGCCTTCGGTGCTCGCACTGCGTTGCTGGCGATGACCGTCTTCGGCGCGATGGACTTCTACCAGTTCGGCAGCAATTGGTTCGGCGCCACGCTGCGCCACGACTGGCTCTCGCTGTGGGCCATTGGCCTTGCGCTGCTGCAGAAGCGCAAGCTGGCCTGGGCCGGCGCCGCGTTCGCCTGGAGCGCGTGGATTCGCGCGTTCCCTGCGCTCACGTTGATCACCTTGAGCTTCCCGGTGGTGTGGGTCGGCCTCAAGCTGATTTTCCAGGGCAGACGCGGGCAAGCGCTCGAGGTGATGCGGCCTCTGCTGCGAGTCGCGATGGGCGTGGTGATCGCCAGCGTGGTGCTGGTGGGCTTCTCGATCGCCGTCTTCGGCGCCGACGCGTGGGTGGAGTGGCTGCACAAGGTGCAGACGCTCGATCGCGACAACCACCTCAACAACGTGGCCTTCCGCACGTACGTCACGCCCGACAAGAAGGCCTGGGTGGCGGCGTGCGTGGGTTCGCTGCTGTTGCTGTTGCTCACGCTGCGCCGCGCTTCCTTGCCTCGCGCAGCGGCCTGGGGCGTCGCGCTCATCGGCATCGTGTTCAACCCGGCGAACTACTACCTGCACTCCGTCTTCCTGCTGGTGACGCTCGCGGGTGAACGGCCCACCAGTCACGGCTCGACGGTGCGGCCGCGCGGCGTGTTGGTGTGGCTGGTGCTGCTGGCGATGTGTGTCGCGTCGTATCTGACCAACCTCTCCAACGACGCCCGCGAGCACTTCCGCCTGGAGACGATTATTCTGTTCGTGACCCTGGGCGCGCTCTGGCTGCTCGAGCTGGGCCGGCCACGAAGTAGCGAATAGGAATCGGGTTCCATCACCGGTCTGCCCCCAGCCCAGTCGAGGGGGCACTTGCAGTGCGAAGGAGAGGTACTCCCCGACTGCACTCCTCAGGAACAGCGCACCACCGTTCGCATCGACAGGGTTGGCCGAAATAGAAGTCACTCCAATCACCGGTCTCCCCGAGCGCAGTCGAGGGGGCACTTACCGCCCGAAGGC